>CAZHPV010000081.1:0-10312 GCA_964534845.1 uncultured Caulobacterales bacterium | reverse complement strand
GGACATATATAGCCTCTGCAGGTGTAAAGCCAGACGCGACAGCGGCCTCAATCATAGAGTTTCTAAAAGAAATAGACTTCTACTATAGCGAAGGGATAACATCCTCTGAATTGGAGTTCACAAAAAATGCTATCGGGCAAAGAGATGCACGAGCCTATGAAACGCCGCGCCAGAAATTAGGTTTTTTAAGTCGTATGCAAACTTACGATCTGTCGCCTGATTTTGTAAAAAATCAAAGTGAAATTTTAGCCAATATGACCAAAACTGAAATTGATGCACTCGCCAATAAGCATTTAGACAGTAATGAAATGATTATTCTTGTCGTTGGCAATAAAGAAATCGCATTGCCACAACTGGAAGCGCTGAACATTCCCGTTGTTGAAATTGATGAGGATGGTCAGGCGCTGAAATAAGGTTCGCTTAATTCAGTAAGGCTTTTGGCAGACTAGTGGCAAGCTCAGGCACAAGAACCACCAGTAGAATGACGAAAAACTGGATGACGATGAAGGGTATAACGCCTTTGTAAAGGGCCAATGTCGTGACCTCGGGCGGCGCCACACCGCGTAAGTAAAACAGCGCAAAACCAAAGGGCGGTGTTAAAAAGCTGGTTTGCAGGTTCAGCGCCATGAGAATCCCTAACCAGATTGGGTCCATGCCGAGTGCGAGGAGAGGCGGGGCGACAAGGGGGACGACCACAAATGTAATTTCGATAAAGTCGAGAAAGAACCCTAAGAAAAACATTACAACCATAACAATTGCCAGCGCCCCCCACTTCCCGCCCGGAGCCGCTTCCAATAAACGTTGCACCATATCGTCGCCGCCAAAACCGCGAAAGACCAGACTGAATATCGTTGCGCCAATTAGTATAACAAAAACCATGCAGGTAATATGCATTGTGCTGCGCGAGACATCGGATAAGGCCTTCGTTTTATTTAAGGGACGAAGCGCTATAAGGGAACCAGTTATAGCAAAGGCCCCCAGAAAGAGCGCAAAAACCATGGCGATAATTTCGCCAATTTCCCATCCCGTTTGATTAAATCTTAAATCGACCCCTGTCAGATCAATAGCGATCAAGCCAAACAAACTCATTGTAGCCAGGACAATCAATTGCTTTGTGCGCGCAGTATCGCTGAGTTTATACGCAGCCAATAAAATAGCCCCGAGGGCACCCAGTGCTGCGCCGCGTGTAGGTGTGGCATAGCCCGATAATATCGAGCCCAACACGGCTATGATGAGGATTATAGGGGGCAACATGGCTTTCAGTGTACGCTTGGCGAACGCCCACGGATTTACGTTTTCTGGCCAGTCTTGAGCGGGAGCCAGACTTGGTTTTAAGAACGCCGTGATGGAAATATATAGAGCGTAAAGTGCAACCAATATCAGCCCTGGTATAAGTGCTCCGGCAAAAAGATCGCCTACTGAAATAACCCCTCCGCCTGTCAGACCATGACTGCGTTGGGCTTCCTGATAGGCATTTGACATCTGATCACCGAGGATGACCAAAACTATAGAAGGCGGTATTATCTGACCGAGTGTGCCGGATGCTGCAATGGCACCTGATGCTAAAGAGGGGGCATAATTACGCTTTAGCATGGTTGGTAGAGACAATAATCCCATTGTAACAACAGTCGCGCCAACTATACCGGTTGAGGCGGCCAGTAAGGCACCCACTAGCACAACGGATACGCCTAGCCCGCCGCGCAATTTTCCAAGCAGGTCACCCATAGCTTCAAGAAGGTCCTCGGCCAATCTCGACTTTTCCAACATGACACCCATGAAAACAAATAGGGGTACAGCTATCAGGATTTCGCGGGTAATAAGCGGATAAATGCGCCCAGGCAGGGCGTTTAAAAAGCCCGGGTCGAATGTCCCTGTTAAAACCCCGATTGCGGCAAAGATCAAAGACATGCCACCCAGTGTGAACGCTACATTATAGCCTATCATAAGTCCAAAACATGTCAGTCCGAACATGGATAGTGCTAGAATTTCGGCCAAACTCATGACGGGTCGTCTTCGTCGATAGAGGTTAGGCTCGGAACAACATCTCCAAATAGAGGTGGAATATATTCGGGCCTTGCCGGACTATCTTGATGATAAATTTCGTTGGTTGCGCGCAGGGCAATCGACAGCCCTTGCATAATCATCATAAAAGCGAAAACGGGGATGAGGGTTTTGAGTAAAAATTCACCGCGTATTCCGTCCGACTCCGGTGAGCCTTCAAATATTGCCCATGAAAACGAAATAAAGGACTGAGAACTCCAGAGTAAGATCAGACAAGCGGGGAGTAACAAACAAAAATAGCCACAAAAATCAACTAAGGCCCGCATGTCTGGCTTAAGCCGCGAATGCACAATATCGACGCGAACATGTTGCCCGGCCAAGAGTGTTGCAGCCGCGCCTAGCATTATGACACAGGCGTGAAGATATTCTGCAGATTCGGACAATTTCGTGGAGGAAAAACCGAAAATGGAGAGAGCAAAAACGCTAAAGGCGACACTTAAGACTAAGACAGGCAACGCCCATTTAATAAGCTCTCCAATAGCGTAATTAAATACGTCAACAATTTGGATAAGGCCGTCAGACAGGTTTTTGATAAATCTATTATTCGGTAAGATAATACGAATAGCCGGTATTAAAGTTAGTGGTAAAAAGGCCCATCCTATGCCTGTAAGCGCAGCGCCTAATACCGACAAAACCTCCCCCGTCATTTTATTTCTCTAGGGCCGCACGTCGAGCGGCAATGTATTTTCCGTCACCTATTTCTGTCCAACTACGGGATTGGTTTCTGACTTTTAAATAGCTTTCATATATTTTGCGGGTGATAGGGTCAGACGTGCCAACATCCCGGACAACCTCCTCAGATATCCGACCTATTTCTGCACTAATTTCTTCTGAGAAGAATTGTGGAAAGATGTTATAGTCGCGTTTTAGCGTTTCTAGCGCCTTTGCATTTTCATAAGTGTATTCCCCAAGACTTGCATTATTGGCAGACTTACAGGCATAAGCGATCATAGATTGCTCGCTTGGGGTAAAACTGTTCCAGATATCAAGATTAATCCCCAGGGCAAGAGCGGCACCGGGTTCATGGAAACCGGGCGCGTAATAATAAGGGGCCTCGCGGTAAAACCCGAAGGCTAGATCATTCCACGGTCCGACCCATTCAGTTGCATCAATAGATCCCGATTGCAGCGCTTGATATATTTCCCCGCCTGATAATTTTACAGCAGCCCCGCCCAGTCGGCGGATAACTTCTCCGCCGAGCCCCGGCATACGCATTTTTAACCCTTTGAAATCTTCTAGGCTCTCCATTTTGCGTTTAAACCATCCGCCGGTCTGATGCCCTGTATTTCCGGCTTGAAAGGCTTTTATATTAAACCGAGCTGACAAATCATCCCAAAGCTCTTGTCCACCACCAAAGTCAATCCAACCCATAATTTCTCCCGCGATCATGCCATTGGGTACGGCGGTAAAAAAGGCAAACCCCTTTGATTTTCCTTGCCAATAATATTCCGCGGAATGATACATATCCGCGGCGCCGGTTGAGGTTGCGTCAAAACATTCCGCGGCTCCGACCAGCTCACCCGCGGCATAGACTTTTATATCAATCTCTCCCTCACTTAATTCATGCACCGCCCGTGCAAATCGGTTAGGCATGACGCCAAGTCCCGGAAAGTCTTTTGGCCAAGAGGTAGCAAGACGAAATTGTCTACGGTTTTTGCTAATAGCGGGTGCGGAAAGTCCGTTATTACCAGCGCGGTTCGTCTTTGATGGTCCCGGTTTTTGGCGCGATTTTCCTAAAACGCCCGCAACACTTGCCCCGGTCGCGATTGCTGCGCCGGCGGTCAGTATATGGCGTCTTTTCATGACGGCTCTTTCAAGCGGCTCCAGCCGTGACGTCCTAAAACTTCGCACGGATGATATTTTGATTTATAATCCATTTTCGGACTGTTTTCGACCCAATAGCCAAGATAAAGATAAGGCAGATTTTCTTGGCGACAGCGTTCAATGTGATCTAAAATCATATAATTCCCCAAGCTTCGCTTATCATATTGCGGATCAAAAAAACTATAGACCAGCGATAATCCGTCTGAAAGTCTATCAACAAGCACACAGGCTAAGAGCAGGTTGTCATGCGTGCGATATTCTATAACTTCTGTTTGAGCCGCGCATTCTTCAACCATCATCTCATAGCGAATAAAATCCATATCCGACATGCCGCCGCCGTAATGCCGCGTTGTTAAATAACGCTGCAAAAGTGTGAATTGTTCTTCTGTTGCATAGGGTTCACTAATGTGGCGGGTTACGTCAGCATTCTTCTTTAATATTCGGCGAAAGCGGCGTCCGGGTTCAAAATGCGGTGTAACAATTCTGAGTGAGCGACATTCACGACACCGCTCACATGCGGGTCTATATATAACATTTTGTGAGCGCCTAAAGCCAGCATGGGTCAGATAATCGTTCAAATGCGGGCCGGATAATGGGTCTAATTGTGTAAAAATTTTTCTTTCCATACGATCAGGCAGATAGGGGCAGGGCGAAGGAATAGTAAGGTAAAACTGCAATCTATTTGGATCAAATGGTCGAGTCATACGTTAGTATAACCCGAAAATAAAATTTAGATATTAAAAATAAATGGGATCATAAAACAAAATGCAATCCATAAAATAAGTATCAGCGGAATGCCAAACCGAGCAAAATCTTTAAACTTATAACGACCCGGCCCCATAACGAGAAGGTTTGTTTGATAGGCAATAGGCGTTGCAAAGCAGCAATTAGCTGCAAATATAACGGTTAAGACCAGAGCAACAGGATCTAGTCCTGTTTGGGCGCTAATCGATAGGGCTATAGGCGCGAATAGAAGAGCGGCCGCACTGTTGGAGATTATATTCGTCAGTAAGGCTACGAGTATGAACAGCGCGCCTATAAGGACGTGATGGCCAAAAGGCATGCTTAGATCAACGACAGTTTTAGCAATATAGGCCGCAGCGCCAGTTTTCTCCAGCGCCAATCCCATGGCAAAAGCCGACCCGATAAGAAGAAAAATCTTCATATCGAGAGCCCGTACAGCTTGCCGAATATTCAAACATCCGGTTGCTATCATGGCCATAGCGCCGCAGAGGGCGGCAATTTCAATAGGTAAACTGCCTGAGGCGGCTAGCAAAATAGTCAAAAGGAAAATATATCGTGCCCATTTTGACTTGCGAATATCAGGGACTTCCTTTGTTGCCCAATCAAGCAGGAGGACGTCACGATTAGTACGAATGCTGCGCATATCACTGGCATATCCGAAGAGTAACAAAATATCTCCTGCTTCTAACCTTATACCCAACATGCGTTTGCGGATCATGCGCGTGCGTCGCTGAATGCCCAACACAAGGCATTGGGTTTGGCGGCGAAACCCGATCTGCTCTATATTTCGTCCGATCATACGGGAACCAGGCGCAATGACAGCTTCACTGATCACAAGTGTATCGGAATTTTCCGGCTTATTTTCATCATGAAAGCCCGCAATGTTGAGCATGCCTTCAAGATATTGTGAATTGGTTGCAAGCAATGTTGAAAGGGATTTGCGTGTTGCGGCGACAATGAGAATATCACCAACCTGCAGCGCATGCTCAAACGGTGGCAGAAAGCTCTGGTCTCCTCTTTGTATCATCCGGACGGTTACGGTTTTTAAATCCGGAAAAAGGCCGGCAATGGGCGATTTGCCCGTAAGGGGGTGGTTATCGGTGACGCGAATTTGAGCGATATATTGACGACCCGCGTCACTGACTTCTGTTTCAAGACTCTCTCGTTTCGGCAATAAAATCGGGCTTGCAAAGATTATATAAATGGCACCAATAAAAGCGAAAACAAGTCCTGCTCCGGTTTGAGTAAAAAACCCGAGGCTTTCATTAGCATCGCGCACAAGAATATCATTTGCCAATAAGTTAGTGGAAGAGCCAATTAAAGTCGTCATACCTGCAAGAATACAAATGAAACTAAGCGGCATCATGAGTAATGAGGCACTTGTACGTAACTGCGAGGCCATGGCTGATAAAACCGGTATAAACATTACGACAACGGGCGTGTTATTCATAAACATAGACACACTAAAGGCCATTAAGAACACAAAAGCCAAGGTCCGGCGCGGATATTTATCAAGGGCATCATTAATCCCCATAATAGGGCCCTCTAACGCGCCTGTGTGAAACATACCCTGACCAACAATCAACAAGGCCATGACAGCGATTAAAGCGGGTGCTGCAAAGCCTGATAATAAGACGCTACTATTGAGCGTATTTTGGATGTTTTGATCGGATATTGGAAAAAAATGGAAGAATAATAATAAACCGACAATAACACCGATAGAAATGGCCTCTATTGTGTATTTCTCCCGCACATATAGGTAAACTGCCAGTGCAATAATCGCCATGGTCGCCCACATTTGAAAGCCTATCGGCATAGGCAAATTAGCCCCTATGGACAATGTGTGCATTCCCACTCAATCTTCTCTTTTGCTGCATAAGTTGCGCTTAAATTTAGCCTATCATGCCATTGCAAGATGAAGTAAATCAACAGGATAATATAAATATTGGAGATGGTTTATGGCAAAATGTGCCTTTATCGGTTTGGGCGTAATGGGATTTCACATGGCGGGGCATTTGGTAAGTGCGGGCCATGATGTTTCGGTCTGGAACCGGAGCCCTCACAAAGCAGAAATTTGGCAAAGCCAGCATAAGGGGAGTGTTGCACAAACCATCGAAGACGCTGTTAAAACGGCAGAATTTGTTATGTTGTGTGTGGGAGATGACCCCGATGTCTACAGTGTCGTTGAACCTGCACTTAAGGCCATGTCGAGCGGGTCTATAATCGTAGATCACACAACGGCTTCAAGCGAGTGCGCCCGAAAATGCGCGGATTGGGCGAGGGCCAAGTCTATAGATTTTATTGATGCGCCTATTTCTGGCGGGGAAGCGGGTGCGATCAACGGCCAGCTCACAATTATGTGCGGAGGAGAGAAAGAGGCTTATGATCGCGCTTTGCCCATTATGGACAGCTATGCAAAGGCAGTGAAACTTATGGGGAGGAGTGGGGCAGGGCAACTCACCAAAATGGTCAATCAGATATGTATTGCGGGTATTTTGCAAGGTCTGGCGGAAGGTGTACACTTTGCTCAAAAAGCTGGGTTGAATATTGATGAAGTTGTAAAAGCTATTGGGAAAGGCGCAGCCCAAAGCTGGCAAATGGATAATAGGGCATCGACCATGGGGCGGGATGAGTATGAATTCGGGTTTGCTGTAGACTGGATGCGTAAGGACCTAGGCATCGCCTTGCGGACCGCAGACCAAATCGGAGCCAATCTTGTTTTAACCGAAATGGTTGACGGATATTATAGTGAAGTCCAAGCAATGGGCGGTAAAAGGTGGGATACATCGAGCCTCCTTAAGCGGTTGGTTTAATTTATCGTCAATCTTGATATTTAAGTAAAGATTCACGTTCTTACTCTATAAATACTTATTCATATTTCAGTATCTGTGGGCGTGGGATGCAAAGTAATAAAAAACTTACTGAGGTGAAACCTCAAAGTGAATGGCGCAAGCGCGCCATTAAAAACGCTATTGAAGCCGATTTATTAAAACATTCAAATTTTTATAAATGGTCAATTGATCTTAATCGTAAAACGGTAAATTTACCCCCTTATGCCCGTGCCGAGCTCGGGCTGTCAGATGATATCACCATTACCATAGATCTTTTCGAGACCCTTATTTTTGCTGACGATTCAAATCAGTTTAAACAAGCCTTGCTCGTCCTCCCGGATAAAGCCACGCCCGTATGCACACAATACAGAATGGTCAATTGTAAAACCGGGGATATCATTTGGTTTAATGCGACGTTGATGGGTTTGTTTGACTCCCAAGGATATGCGAGCGAAATATATGGAACGCATTATAATATTTCTTCTGAAAAAACGACTCAAGAATCTTTAAAGCACGATATCATGGCCAAATCTCAATTTGTCGCCAATATAAGCCATGAAATTAGAACACCTCTGAGCAATATTCTGGGGATCGTTGCGCTATTAGAAAAAATTGAGCTCAATAAAGAGGGGCAAAAATACATTGGAATTTTAGAGCGCACAGGCAATGCCCTTATTAGAATTGTAAATGATATATTAGATTTTTCAAAGATTGAATTTGGCGAGTTTGAACTGGTTGAAGCGCCCTTTAATATTCGTTTCTGTCTTGATGATGTGTGTGCACTCTTTGCTCCAAATGTAACCCATAAAAATATTGATATTATTTGTAATGTCGATGGTGAAACACCTGATAAAATAATTGGCGATGAAGGTCGTATAAGACAGATACTAATTAATATTGTTGGTAACGCCGTTAAGTTCACGGATAAAGGCAGCATAACAATTGATGTTGAAACAAAAATAGAAACCGAAAATTGCCTTTTACAGATATCCGTTACAGATACAGGAGAAGGTATTCCTGAAGACAAAATCAAGGACGTTTTTGAAAAATTTAAACAGGCTAATAATCCCGCCCGCGCCCAGAATCAAGGTGCAGGATTGGGGCTAAATATCACTAAAGAGCTGGTGACCTTAATGGGGGGTGAAATCTTTGTGGAGAGTGAGTTAGGGCTGGGGAGTAAATTTTCAGTCTTTTTAAACCTCAAACGCCCAATGGCAGCATCGGAAAATTCGGCGGTAGATATTCCAAAGCAAGACACTAGCCCAACACTAATCCTAACTGAAGCTATCGCGGCGTCGGTAAATCTACCCAATACTTTCGTGCGCGAGGTTGATTTGCTTGTTGCAGAAGATAACGAAGCCAATCAAATGTTCATGACGTATGTTTTAGAGGAGTTGGGGGTCGATTTTGCAATTGCCGTTGATGGTCAAGATGCTGTCGAAAAAAGTGAGGCTTTAAACCCAAAGCTGATTTTAATGGATATATCGATGCCCTGTCTGGACGGTCTAGAGGCGACAAAGAAAATTCGCCAAAACGAAAGAGACCTTGGGCGTCCACATACAGCTATCGTTGCGCTCACGGCTAATACAGTACGGGGTGATAGGGAAAAATGTCTTGAAGCCGGGATGGATGAATATCTCTCAAAGCCGATCTCGATTAATGAGATAAAAGATTTTCTTGCCGAGTGGCTTTACGGACGACCAAACGATAAGCGCCAAATTAAATCTGCTTAGAACAACAGACTAAATTATTGCGACAACCATTCTGCTATGCGAGGAGCAAAATAGGTTAATACGCCATCGCAGCCAGACCGTTTAAAACACAGTAGGCTTTCCATTATGACCCGTTTTTCATCCAGCCAGCCATTTTGCGCCGCCGCCATTAACATAGCATATTCACCGCTAACCTGGAATGCAAAGGTTGGCAGACCGAACGTATCTTTAACTTGCCGGACAATGTCAAGATAAGGCATGCCGGGCTTGACCATTACCATATCCGCGCCTTCGGAAATATCCATCCCGACTTCAAGTAAGGCCTCATAATTATTTGCTGGATCCATTTGGTATGTCTGCTTATCGCCTGTTAACGTTGCAGCAGTTCCAATTGCATCCCTGTATGGCCCGTAAAAGCCAGAAGCATATTTCGCGGCGTAGGACATGATTTGCGTGTTAGGGAAGCCGCCGTTTTCCAGGGTTTGTCTTATCACGCCAACGCGCCCGTCCATCATGTCCGATGGAGCGACAATATCAGCTCCAGCTGCGGCGAGTATTAAGGCACTTTGCGCGAGCAAATCAACGGTCGCGTCATTGAGTATTTCGCCGTCCTTTAAAATACCGTCATGGCCATGGTCGGTATAAGGATCAAGAGCCACGTCAACAATGACCCCTATTTCGGGTGCGGCCGATTTGACGGCCTTAACCACTTCTGGAATAAGTCCCTGCGGATTTAAGCCCTCAGAACCGCCTGCGTCCTTATATTTGGGATTAATATGAGGAAACAAGGCGACAGCCGGAATCCCTAGGTTTTGGGCTTGTTTTGCGGCTTTAACAGTCTCGTCAATATTCAGCCGCTCAATCCCGGGCATGCTGGGTACAGGGTCGCGTGATTTTTTACCGTCTGAAACGATAATATTCCAGATCAGGTCATCGACATTGACGTGATTTTCTCGGACTAATCTCCGACTCCAATCAGATTTGCGATTTCGCCTTAATCGGATATTGGGATAGTCAGGCACGATTAACTCCATAGTTACAAACGTATATACATCGGGTTATAGGTGCGACATAAGACACAATAGTCAAATTTACTATTGTAAATTTTATTTGATATTTATTATAAACATTCTATAATTC
>CAZHPV010000080.1:0-10416 GCA_964534845.1 uncultured Caulobacterales bacterium | reverse complement strand
AACTAACATTCTTAACCGTCTTATAAGGGGTCATCCAATCAAGACGTTGACCCATCGTCCCCCAAAACGCCTCAGGATCAGAAATCGAAGCCTTATACATCGAAGCATATCTTTCAGGCGTTAAGTTCGACCTATTAGCAAACGTTTCGGGAACAGGATATATCGGGTCGTCATTAGTCACAATATCGGCACCGTCTTTCTATCGTCGATTTTAGAAATTACGAATTAGAAACCATATTTTGCTGAGAATGTCGCCCGGCGCAGAGCCCCGTCAGTCCCGTCTTCTGTACGCCGGTCTCCAATTAAGCCCTCAATACCGAAAGTGACTTTGGGGATAGGATCCCAAAAGAAAGCTGCATAGGCAGACCGTGCCCGATCTGAGATCGTATCCGCAACAAAATCGGGATTATCAACAGAGAGCTGTGAAGCGCCAACACTAAAGCGGGTATTATCTGACAATGGATAGCGATAAGCAATATGCCCCCCGATCGACGGAATAGCTTCCACATCGCCTGTTAGAGGATCAATAGCGCCGCCTGCAACGAGGTTAAGCCCTATATAACGTCCTAATCCCTCGCCGCCAGATACGCTGAAGCGTACGTCACCTTTACCGACATTCACTCGGCCTGCAGCACTTAAACCCCAACCGAGATCGCTTTCAGATGAAGTCCCAATTGTATCAGAGCGTAATTGCCGACCAATCGCGGACAAAGAGATATTACCAAAATCACCTTTGTAATTATAACGCGCAACCGCATCAGGCACGAGGTTGCTGTCTGCAATATTCCCAAGCGGGCTGGCACCGCCAGCTGGAATAATCGTTGCATTGGCATTTTCAAGCGCAAATTGGAAGTTACCCTTTGTGTAACGAATTTGCGGTTGACGAATAAATATCTGACCTTCTGCGAGCACAAAGAAGCTTGCGCTTTCGGGGATTGCCGACGTGTTCTGGAAGGTCGACCATTCTTGACCGATCCGCCATCCATTATAATCTAAATATGCGCGGCGCAGGCGGGGTGAGAAAGAATTTGAAATTCGTTCATTGCCTTCCACATTCGCTAAGAGGAAATCCGTCTCTATATAGGCAGTGGCGTTTTTACCGTTGACCTCGCGGTTAGCCGTAACGGAAAACCGGGTCGCCTGAGCTGTCAAATCGGTAACAGTCGATTCTTCCGCATCATTACCAACGGGAATAGTAAACGGAATATGGAAATCCCGTCCGCCTGACCCTGAGGCCAATTGACCTTCGGTAAAGTTACTCACATGCGCATCAAAATCAACAAACCCCCCAAGCTTAAAGGTCGTATTCCCGACTTGAAAGCCTGACTTAGAAGCCTCGCCTGCACTCGCCGTTATCGAGCGGGGTTGCTCAATTATTTTGCGTTCGAGTTGAATAACGTCACTTTGACCTTTAGCTTTTTCAGCTTCCAGCTCTCTTTTTAACTGTAAAATTTGCGCTTCCATGGCTTGCAAACGGGCTTCTATCGAAGACGTTTGCGCCGATGCGATAGGCGCTAATGCAACTGATACTGATGTGAGTAGAAATATTTTGAGACTGTTTTTCATGAGATTCTCCCCTTCATATTAAGGATGTTGTCTCTTAAACTTTCATTTCACGCCATTAGCCATTAGTGCTAAGACTAAGGTCTAATACACTAAAGTCTAATAACAGATGTAGTGTGTAAGAAAATTATAAGAGCTAATTATAAATTAGCGATAGGGGAAATATTGACCGAAGCCGCAAAAGTATTGGTCGTTGATGATCATCCGCTCTTTAGAGCTGCGCTAGGACCTGCCTTAATCAAGGCTAAATTCGACACACAAAACATTCATAGTCGCAGCTGCATAGCCCATTCCCTCGAATCGATGAAAAAAGCAAAATACGACCTTGTCCTTTTAGATTTAAATCTGCCTGATTCACGCGGCTTTGAAGGGTTTTCCAAAATAAGAGCCGCGGACGAAGATGTGCCCATCATTGTGGTTTCGGCAACTGAATCACAACCCGCATTTTCAACAGCTAAATCCTTAGGTGCCTCTGGCTATATTCCTAAAAGCAGCACCCTTACTGATATTACCCAAGCCATTGAAACGGTAATGAACGGCAACGAATCTTTCCCGGATATTGCATCAGAAGCGTCTACACACACAGATGCTGCTAGTAAATTAGCCAGCCTTACACCTGCTCAGCACCGTGTAATGAGTTGTCTCTCTGACGGGCTTCTTAACAAACAAATCGCTTTCAAAATGAGCATATCAGAAGCCACCGTAAAGGCGCATATGACTGCCATTTTTAGAAAATTGGGAGCCAACAACCGCACGCAAGCCTTGCTTATCTTTCGTAAGGCGACGCGCATATAACCTCAAAATCACTCAGCTGTTTGTGCGGGCAAGCAACTCAATAAAAACTGTCGAATATCTTCGGGGTTTGCGGGCTTAGAAAGCACCATCACATTATCATTCGCCGCTTTTTGTTCCAGTCCCTTCGTCTTTTGTGCAGACAAGAGGCACACATTCTCAGGCACACGAAGATGTGGTCGCAAATGAGCTATTACATCCAACCCATTTTCTTTAGTGCCAAGCTGAAAGTCGGCGATAATGGCTTGTAAATCATTTTTAGAGGCAAGCTCTATCGCATCCTCACCGTTCGTGCAGGTTAAAACCTTACAATTCCAGCGTGACAATAGGGCCGTCATACCCGCCAATATTGTTGTTTCATCATCGACGCACAATACGGTTAAATCTCTTAATTCATCTTGTTTCATTTTAATCGACGCAACGGGCGGAGTGTAGCGCTGAGGATAGTTTTTGGCCCGCTCAACTTGAACCGAAAACACACTGCCTTTTCCTTCAATTGTTTTAAATTCGATTTGGCTACCCATAAGATCAGCCATACGACGCGCGACTGATAAACCCAGTCCGGCGCCGCGTATCCCTAAATTATCCACATCCTCAAAGCGCTGAAACTCCTCGAAGATGGCACCTTGATCATTCTCACTGATGCCCGGTCCCGTATCCCAAACTTCTATTCTTACCCTGTTCCCGGACCGCCTTGCCCCTAAAACAATCCCGCCTGTTTTGGTATAGCGTCGGGCGTTAGACAAAAAGTTTCTTAATATGCTTGTCAGAAAATCAGGATCCGCTTTGACAGAAAGTTGTGTGGCTACGAACCGTAAATCTAAACCCGCTTTAGCAGCCATTGGCGCCGTCTCATCAATCAGATCTTCAAAGAGCGGCCCTAACGGGATATCTGCGAATTGAGCCTCAACGTTTGAATGATCTAATCGCGAAATATCCAATAGGCCCTTTAAGAGTTGATCGGCGGATTGGATAGATTGATCAGCCTTACTTAATAATTCTGCTGTTTCATTATCGCTCTCGACAGCCCCGAGAAAAAGTCTGGCAGCATTTAAGGGTTGCAATAAATCATGGCTTGCTGCTGCCAAAAACCTTGTCTTAGACGCATTGGCACCCACCGCTTCTTGATGGGCCCCATCAAGTGCGATTGTCAGTTCTTCAAGTTTTTTCGTCCGGGCTTCGACCCGGGCTTCGAGGGTTTCATTAGCGTCAATGAGAGCCTGTTCCCGAACTTTATCGTCAGTGATGTCGGTAAAGGTTGTAACATAACCTCCACCTGGCATAGGATTACCTGTAATACGAATATATCGTCCATCCGGATTTTGACGCTCATACATATGGGGTTTTCCAGCACGCATATGATTAATCCGGCGGCGCGCGGTCTCAGGGTTTGAACCATCAATCCAGCCCGTTTCAATATTATGCTCGATCAAAGCCTGAATAGGCGCTCCCACATGTATCAATTCAGAGGGGTAATCAAATAGCTCGAGATAAACCCCATTCCAAGCAATCAGCTTTTGCTCATTATCGACGACACTTATGCCTTGCGACACATTTTCAAGCGTCGATTGCAGCATATGCTGATCAAACCGTTCAGCATAGTTTCTTTGGTCAAAGATTGTCAGCAGGTCATCCAGTTCAACGTCGACGCCGGCCAGGACCGATGACATTATCACCCTGGCAGATGAGGCGCCAATCGCCCTCGCCAGTAGCTTTTCCGTGTGTTGAACCAGTTGCCAATCAGCAGCCCCGGCTCCCTTTATTCTGGCCCCGCTCTCTTGCCCAAATTTCTCAAAGGAATGCGCAACCGCTTCTGCATCCAAAAAACGCGAGGCTAAGACAATAAGGCCATCTGGTGAGGCGGTTGAAATTTGTGTATTCGGTTTAACACCACTAACAATCTTTTCTTCCCCAGCAGCGGTAAAGGCTACGGCCTGCACGCGGTCACGGAGCCGTTCGGCTGACAAAAGAGAGATTAAGATAAAGCCGATAATATTGACACTTAAGCTCCAAAACACACCGTGAGTCAGGCTATCACCAAAGGTAATTCCGAAAAGCCCGTGCGGATTAAGCGCTGCGGGAACAACTGAAGCCATAGAGTCTAAACCGAAAACGGCCGGTAGAAAGAGCGTGTATCCCCAAATAATCATGCCAGAGGCCAAACCAAAAATTACACCCGCTTTTTTACCATGCCGCCAATAGATAGACGCCAACATGGCGGGCGCAAATTGAGCAGCAGCCGCAAAAGATAATAATCCGATCTGCGCTAAAGCCGCACTATCTTCGGCTAGCCTGTAATACCCGTAAGCCAATAAAAGAAGACCAACAATAACGAAACGCCGAATAAGGATAAGACGGGCACCACCATCACTTGATCCTGAGGTCAATTTACCGCGCTCCAAGAAGCTCGGCACAATAATGTCATTGGTGACCATTGTTGATAAAGCAATCGTGGAAACAATTACCATGCCCGTTGCAGCAGAAAATCCGCCCAGAAAAACGATCATCGCAAGGAAACCATCTCCTTGAGAGAGCGGCAATTGCAACACAAATAAGTCAGGTGAAACACCGGACGGAAATTGTGACAAGCCAGCCATAGTGATTGGAATGACGACAAGCGATGTTAGCGCAAGGTAAAGGGGAAATATCCAGCGTGCCCAATCTACTTCTCCTGCATGCCTACGTTCAATGATGGCCACATGAAATTGACGCGGCAAACAAATCATCGCCGCCATAGAGAGAAGCAATATGGTTATAGATCGCGCTGATAAGCTATCATGCGCAAAATGCGATTGTGCATTATCTACAATGGTTGCAACGCCGCCATCCACGATTGTCACAGACAAGGCACAGACCATCATTAAGGCCGATAATTTAATCACGGCCTCAAAGCAAAGAACGTGCATTAGTCCCCGGTTGTGTTTCGTCATATCGGACTGCCGGGCCCCAAAAAATATTGCAAAGGCTGCCATGGCCATGGCCGTTAGAAGAACGGTTTCATTTGACGCTTCAATCTTATCACTGCCGGTCGCCGCCATAGCGCTGAGACTGACTCCTACCGACTTAAGCTGCAGCGAGATATAAGGCAGGCTCCCCATGACAGCCGCAAGGGTAGCCAGCATCGCGACACCCCGGCTTTTTCCGTAACGCGCCGATAGGAAATCCGATAGCGAGATAATACTTTCTCTCTGCGCGATGTCGCCAATACGCCGTATGACATGCGGAAAGACCAAAAATACAAGGGCCGGGCCTGCATATATCCAGACAAAGTCCCAACCGGCAGAAGCCGCCGTTCCAACAGCTCCGAAATAGGTCCAGGAGGTACAATACACGGCTAAGGCTAAAGCATAGACAAAACCATTAAGAGGCTTATTTTGCCCCTCTTCACGCGTTTCACTGGCCGTTTTATCGCCCCTCCAGGCAATAAAAAACAGTCCCAAAACGTAAATCGTTGTGACAGCTATGATGAGCCAAATAGGCATAAACAATCCTTACGGCTCCACTATGTGCAAAGAAGACCGATTTAGCAATCTCGCTTATAGTATTATATAAAAAAAGCCGCACCCTTTCGAGTGCGACCTTCAATTAGACGTGTGGGTCGTCTATTCGGCCGGAGCCATACCACCGTCAGCCATGCCATGAGACTGACGTTGACCCGGAATGCGGATATCCTGAACAAGGTCCTGAATTTCCTGCGGAGGCTCAGGTGTCACAAGCGATACAACTACGCCTGTTGCAACGGCGAGCCACATGAAGACAAAGCCAATGCCTTCTGGTGATACACCCATGAACCACTGATCCGCTGTACCACCACCGAATTTGAAGTAGTAGATATAGCTAAACGTCGTCACGAGGCCCATAGACATTGCGGCAATCGCACCTTCCTTATTCATACGCTTCCAGAAGATTCCCAAGAAGATAACCGGGAAGAGCGAGGCCGCAGCCAATCCGAACGCGAAGGCGACCACCTGTGCGACAAAGGGCAGCTGTGTGGCGAATATCCCCAACAGCCCTGCACAGACAACAGCAGCGGCAGCAGCTAATCGGGCAGCAAGCATCTCCTGTTTCTCCGTCATATCCGGTTTGAAGGTTCGTTTTAATAAATCATGCGAAACCGCAGAACTTATCACCATGAGAAGTCCGGCCGCTGTTGAGAGCGCGGCCGCGAGGCCACCCGCAACAACAAGTCCAACAACCCAACCCGGAAGTTTGGCAATCTGAGGATTCGCTAACACGAAGATATCACGGTTAGGAACAACCTCATTTTTGAGACCGTCCGGCGCAGCAGGTCCGCGGTATTGCATAATACCATCGCCGTTCAGATCATCATACTTTAGAAGACCTGTTCTCTCCCAAGTTTTATACCACTCCGGCACAGGCTTCGCACCGTCTGCTAGAATTGCAGCGGCCCGTTCTTCATAGTTTTCACTATCTGCAATATAAGTCGCTTCATTGACTGTATCGATGAAGTTCATACGCGCAAAGGCACCCACAGCAGGCGCAACCGTATAAAGAAGCGCAATGAACATCAAAGCCCAGCCCGCTGATTTACGCGCAGCTTGCGCTGAACTCACCGTAAAGAAGCGAATGATAACATGCGGAAGTCCGGCCGTACCAAACATCAAGGCCGCTGTAATACAGAATACATCCATCTTCGACTTCGTCGTCGAAGTATATTCGGTAAAGCCGAGATTGGTCACAACCGTATTCAGTTTTTCCAGCATGCCGACATCTGTTCCAGCCGCATTACCAATAAACCCTAATTGTGGAATTGGGTTACCTGTAATGGTCAGTGAAATGAAGATCGCGGGCACTGTATAAGCAAAGATAAGCACGACATATTGTGCCACTTGCGTATATGTGATGCCTTTCATCCCGCCCATAACAGCATAGACGAAAACGATCGCCATACCGATAAGAATACCGACATTAAAGGGCACGCCTAGGAAGCCCGAAAAGGCCACGCCGACGCCCTTCATTTGTCCCGCAATATATGTGAAGGACACGAAAAGAGCACAAATAACGGCAATAACGCGGGCAACTTTGGAATAATACCGGTCTCCGACAAAGTCAGGGACCGTAAATTTCCCGAACTCCCGCAAAAACGGCGCGAGAAGCAAGGCCAACAGCACATAACCACCAGTCCAGCCCATCAAGTAAACCGAGCCCCCATAGCCTAAAAAGGCAATAAGGCCTGCCATTGAGAGAAAAGACGCCGCCGACATCCAGTCAGCCGCAGTCGCCATCCCGTTAACGGTCGGGTGAACGTCATGTCCAGCTACATAGAAATCTTTTGTTGAGCCTGCTTTGGCCCAAATGGCGATACCAATATAAATACCAAAGGTCAGAACGACCCAAAAAATTGTCCAAGGATCAACCATGTCTTACCCCTTAATTCCGTATTTCTTTTCATACTGGGTCATCTTGCGGCAATAGACCACAATGAGAGCCAGAAAGATGTAAATCGCACCATTTTGCGCAAACCAGAAGCCGAGCGGCGCGGAGCCGAATGATAAATTATCAAGTGCTTCCCTAAAAAGAATTCCCGCTCCGTAAGATGCGAGAAACCAAACGCACAATAAAGATATAGTCAGCCGTATCGTGGCCTTCCAATACCCTTCTGCGTCATGTTCATTTGTTGTTGCCAAATCTACCTCCCCTGTTGTTGTTGCTTATTGGCGAATTGAATCGGGATACCCCAAAACTAAACTTCGGATAAATTATTAACAAAAGGTAGGGAGACTTTAGTCTAAGGCGTGACTAACCCGCTTTGCGTTCCTTCAAGCCCTCATAGATAAGCAATCCAGCGATTAGAAAACCGCCCAGAATATATACCTCGCGTAAACCAAGGCCAGGTTCGCTCAGGGCTTCTAATCCTCGTATAAGGAATATAGCTGCAAGCAGTAGGCCTACAGAAATGAAAAGATGGGCTTTCATCGATTTATTTTGCTCTTATTTCAATTGAGCGTCAACGTCCTATGTCTTAGACTTTAGTCTGCGTCGCCTTTTAAGTATAGACTTGAGAGGCTTGTGTCGGTGTGACACCGAACATTCTTTTCATTGTTCTTGTAAAGTGTGCTTGGTCGGCAAAATGACCGGCCAAGGCTGCATCCGACAAATTAGCGCCTAGTGATAGAGCTTTATTGGCTTTAACAAGCTTACGCCACATCACCCATGTAGAGAGCGGCACACCGATTTGCTCTCGGGCAAGCGTTCGTACGCGAGAGCGTGATAGACCCGTCCGGTTCGCCGCGTTTAAAATTGAAGGGTTATCAAGGTTTCGATCAAGGTCCTCTAGAACAGCCAAAAGCCGTGGGTCCAATCGTTCAAAAGACACTTGGCCAAGTTTATCGAGTATATTGATGATCTCATCCGGTAAGGACTGCGCGGTAAAAGGCAGACGGCCCGTATTGGTGAGTATGTAAATGTCCTCATCACCCATAAGATTGATTAAATCCAAAGAAAAACCAATACTGGGTGAGAGATATAGATGGCTCACCTCCCCCTCACATTGAATTTTATTCTTTATCAATGGTTTAATAAAAACAATTCTGCCAATATATGTTTCATCATCTTCAGCCGTAACGATAATATCATCTTTCGCACTCAGGACGATTTGAAAAGCCGCATTTTGGTGAAATTTATGGTGAGTCGAACTACCAAAAAAGGCTCCGTAGGCACTCCCAAATATGAATTTAGGGCCTGATACCATAAAATATCTCCTCACAAGCAGACTGATTATAACCTCAGATGCCACCCTTAGTGTTTAACACCAAATGACACTGCATTAAAGGCGTTATGATATTAGTCACTGCGTGAATAAAGCCATCACGGTAATAAAACGGCTTTAATGCATATACCGGCATGTTGATCTGCGAGCGCTTGATTAATATTCGACAAAGAATAGGTTTTAATCATCCTGTCAAATGGAAGGCGGCCTTCCCTATAATAATCCACTAATTGAGGGATAAAAATATCCGGGCTACTATCGCCCTCTACAATCCCTTTAATCGTATGGCCCTGTCCCATAACTTTCAACATAGTCCCTGGGACAGGCATATCAGGCGGCGTAACGCTCACAACACCCAGCGTACCTTTCACGCCAAGACAGTTCATAATCGCTTGCAAGACATCTGGCACACCAGAGGTATCCAAGGCGTAATCCACACCGCGTGGGTCTATAGCGCGCACAGCGTCTGCCAAATCTTCATATTGCGCGGGATCAAGGCTATGGGTCGCACCGAATGACATCGCCATTTCCCGCCGCTCAGACCTTGGCTCGACAATAATTATTGTTTTACACCCCGCGAGTTTCGCTCCCATCACGGCGGATAAACCCACAGCCCCCCCGCCCGTAATTAAAAGTGAGGACCCTGCTTTGACATCCAAGGAGTTCAACACGGCACCCACCCCCGTTTGCACGGCACATCCGATGGGTCCCATGAGGTCTAGCGGGACATCATCTGATAATTTCACAACATTGTTCTCATAAGTCAGAGCGTAGGTCGCAAAGGATGACTGGCAAAAGTAATGACTACTGACTTCATTTACGCCGTCGCGAATGGCTTTTGAACCATCCAACCGTTTGCCAGTGAAATTATAGTCTCTCCATTCCCGACAGTAAGATTCATCACCATCATCACATCTATCGCAATGTCCGCAAGAGCCAAATGTTATGACGACCCGGTCCCCCACCGCCACTTTAGTCACTTTGCTACCAACGGAATGGACAATGCCTGAACCTTCATGTCCTAGAACAGCGGGCAGTTCAAAATCTGACATATGACCAGACGCAAATACGAGATCGGTATGACAAATACCTACACCTGCAATTTTGACACAAATTTCATCTTCGCGCGGCGTATCAAGCGTCAGGGTTGCGATTTCGAACAAACCCTGTCCTTCGCGTAGGATTGCAGCGCTAATTTCCACGTTTCATTTCCAATGCGACCACTGTTACCGATTATCTCAAAACACTTAAAACCTTATCGTCCTTCGCCAACTGGCAAAAAAGACAGGCCTTTACGGTAGCATGATATACAAATAAATGCCCCATAATAT
>CAZHPV010000079.1:0-10631 GCA_964534845.1 uncultured Caulobacterales bacterium | reverse complement strand
GGCGGGTTAAAAAAAGATGTCCGGCGTTATTCTTGTTGAAATTTTAAAAAAAGCGCCAAGTTTATGCGCTATCGAGGCGTTTTAATGACCACCTGACACGGTTAGAGCGCGTTTCTCCGTCACTATCGCCCAAGGCTAATCCGGAGATAACCAATTGCTGGGTTTTAACGGGGTGTGACCCGGCGCCCAGATAGACCGACGCTTCTATAGAGAGAGGGCCGCCATCGGTTCGGAAGCGCCATCCAACATTGCCGGGCTGTATGAGCAGGGCGCTTTGTAAATTTTGGGCGAGAGTTAACTTAACCGACGGATGTAAATGAAACCGTATCTGATAGGGAATTTCATCGCGTGTCAGCGGGGCGGCTCCCAGCGGGACGGCTAAACTGTCCTCGCCGCGTAGATCATGCCCGTCAATAGACAGATAGAGTCTACGTCGATGGGCAAGCCCTGTGGTTTTTTTATAACCTTCATGTGTGGCCTCCAGCCAGACACCGCTATCCTGTTCCTTACGGGAAACATTAACAGGTCCGGATTCGTCCCGAACGGCATTATGTAATACAGTGTTGAACCAGCCCGGTTTCATAAGCGCCCCTGCTGATTTGGCATTTAAGCACAGAGTCGAGTGCGCCGCGGTGGAGCGCATAGGACGGCGCCAATGTTCGGGTTGTTGGGCGTTCCAGCCGCAATTGATAAATAAACGACCGGCTGTGGTTGAGACATCAATCGCCAAGGGCGCCAAATGGGCAGCGCTATCAAATGGGCGGGGTGGGTTTGTGCCAGTATCCACTAACAGAACGGTTCCATTATTTTCAATACGCTGGTAGTGTGTGTGCGGGCAATATGAGAAAGGTTTGCTATTGAGCTTGGCCTTTTTTACGACCTTTGAAATTTGCTTGACCGGGCCTTCGCCTCCGCCGTTAAACCCTGCCAGACTACCCTGTCGTGTCATAAAGAAGGGAATAACTGGCAGCAATCTGTCAATTCCCCGACTTAAGGCTCTGGAGCCCTCAAAACCGCGGGCTTGCAAAAGTGTATCGACTGTTTGTAAAATTTTCAAAACTTCAAAACATTGCGTGGGCGAGCGGCTGATATGTCCGCCGTCGGGCAATATTTGTGTTTCGATTTCGTCATCAAGCCAGTCTAGGCCGCGCGTAAAATAGCTTTCGGAATTTTCTTGAAGTCGTGCGCCCCCGAGCGTGAGAGTGCTAGCGGCTTTGAGGCGGTTCAATCCCGGCTGGGTTTGGAAATATACTTGTTTTAAGCGTTTGAGCTGGCGCAGAGTCGCATTGCGCCGGAGTTGCGCGGCTTCGCTAAGATTGTCCATTTGCAGGCTGGGTGACCATAAAATGAGCCAGTTATAAAGACGATGCACCAATATGTCAGGGTCCCAGGCAAACCGGTTCCACTTCCCGTAAACAGCAATCCAGCGGTCCACCAACATACGCGCTCTGATATGGGCAGACTTTTCTTGCGTGGAAATAAGGTCGTCGAGCCAATCAAATTGGTGTAACCAACGGGCGAAGCGTTCAGACGGAGCCGGAATAGTCCAAGGGTCGCCCTGTTTGCCGACATCGAGGTTTTGCCCGCCATAATTAAAAAGGCCACCCAATAAGGCTTGGCCGGTTTCCTTGTCTCCATAGGCCGTCTTTTGACGAATATCGTGGAAAATATTGGGTTTGCTATTGCCAAGCGTGAAAAATCGTACCGGCTTGCCCAAATCAGCGGATAGATTTTTATATCCATGCTTAAGTGTTGCGGACATAATCGACGTTATCGGGACACGTCGCGTCATAGGCTTTAGGCAACCCTTGATGCGGCGGTACCGCGTAGGGCGGCGATATTTTCACTATATGTGCCAGCCCCTTTAAAGACAGCACTGCCAGCCACAAGGGCGGTTGCTCCGGCCTTGATACAGTGCTGGGCTGTAACAGGGTTCACACCGCCGTCCACTTCTAGGATAATCTCCCGCCCGCTGGCCTTGATTTTCTTACTAAGGGCGGCAATTTTGTCAATTTGTGACATGATGAAACTTTGCCCGCCAAAACCGGGATTTACACTCATAACCAGTATAAGGTCCAGACTATCCATGACATAATCCAGGACTTCAATCGGTGTTGCGGGATTGAGAACAACACCTGCTTTTATGCCGTGCGATTTGATGGCTTGTAATGTTCTGTGTAAATGCGGCCCTGCATCGGGATGTACGGAAATAATATCCGCCCCGGCCTCAACAAAGCTTTCAATTAAGGGATCAACGGGGCTTATCATTAAGTGGACATCAAAGGGTTTTTTGGAATGCGGTTTTAGGTCTTTTAAAACCGTCGGCCCGATTGTTAGATTTGGAACATAATGGCCGTCCATGACATCAATGTGGATCATGTCGGCACCTGCTTCGTCAATCGCCCGGATTTCAGCGCCTAGATTCGCAAAGTCCGCCGATAGAATTGAGGGAGAAATAAGAATATTTTGGCGCGTCGTCTGGTTCATGGCATGTACCTAACAGCGCTTGGCTTTTGGTGCAAGCGTGTGGCTATCATATCCATGAAATTCATAAAGAAAACCCGCCGCGGCGAACCGGGCGGGTCTGTGTTTTAGGTGTGGGTTTCGATTACTTCCGGATAGGGAGGTAATCATTGGCAGAGTATCCGCCATTGTTAAAGCTGCCATAAGACGAGTTGGAACTCGCATCGCCTGAAAAGATTGTGGCTGATGAGCCGGTGAAAGGCGAAGTGCTTCCAACCTGCATGCATGTCCCGTCAACCTGTTTGCTTGTACCGGCGGGACAATTTGCCGTTTCGCCTGATCCATAAGACCCGGAGGATGCGGTAGAAGACCCGTAGCTAGAGGTTCCAAAGCTGGACGCGCCAGATGAGGTTCCAAAGCTGGATGTAGAGGTGCTAAACCCTGTTGTACCCGAAGACTGAAGGCAAGATCCGTCAGCTTGTTGCGACGTACCGGCTGGACAAGGGGCGGTTCCGCCCGAGCTGCTTGCGCCGGAATAGGCGGTTGAACCACCGCTACCATAAGAAGAGCTTGTACCTGAGTAAGAGCCGCTATAGCTAGAGCCAGATGATGATTGCAAGCAAGACCCGTCAGACTGGTAAGTTGTACCGGCAGGGCAATCCGCAGGAGTCGCTGTGGCCGCTGGGGCGCTATATCCTGTGCTATAGCTATCGCTTGAGCCGTAAGACGTTGTTGTTGATGGTGAACCCGACCCGTAAGAAGAAACGGTTGAACCGGCGCTATAAACAGTTCCGGAATGTGTGTTTCCGCAAGTACCAGTCGCCGAGCAATCCACATAAACGGGTTGGTTAGGGACATATTGGGTGGGGGCTTGCTGATATTGATAGACGGGTTGCTGATAAACGGGCTGCTGGATTGGAGCCTGTTGGACATAGCCACCGCCATAGCGTGTGCTTGAGGCTCCGCATGCTGCGGTTTGGCAGTTTTGCCCACCCTCATAATCATAAACATTGCCGTAACGAGAGTTAGATTGTCCATTTGCACAGGCTGAAATAGCTAACCCTGCAATGGCTATTGTAGAGATAGCCGTATTACGTAGAAGTATATTCGTGCTCATTGTGAGCCTCCTATTTTGAAACATTTGTGCCGAATCGTTGCAAGAATTAGACCAAGTAAAGATGAATGATCTCTTTACAAACTGCTATTATTGCGAATTATTCGTGCAATAAAGAAGCCGTCCATACCGCCTCTATCAGAGAGAAAGTGCGGAAAACTCCTTACAAACCCTTCCGTGCTATGCTGCATTTCAAGGTCTGACCAGCTATCCGCTAAAATAGGAATAAGGCGAAAATCTGGCATGTTTTGGAGAAATTGCAGTACCCTGTCTTCCCCTTCTTCTGGCTGTAATGAGCAGGTACAATAGATAATTTCCCCTCCGGGGCGAACCAGAGAGGCCGCTTTCTCCAATAAAGTGTCCTGAATTTTAGCTAAAGCCTCTATATCTTTGGGGGTTTTATTGTAAATCACGTCAGGATGTCGCCGGAATGTGCCTGTGGCGCTACAGGGCGCATCAAGGAGTATCTTATCAAATAAGATAGTCTCGGGGCTGTAATCCAAGGCATCCGAAATAATAATATCGGCCTCCAAACCGGTGCGTGCCAAATTTTCAGATATGCGTTTTGCCCGTCGTTCCGAACGATCAATGGCTGTAACCTGTGCGCCTGCCGTGGCTAATTGGAGTGTTTTACCGCCCGGGGCGGCGCACATATCCAGAACGGATTGCCCCTCAAGAGGTCCCCAGAGTTTTGCAGGGAGGCTGGCGGCAATGTCTTGCGCCCACCATTCGCCTTCAGAAAAGCCGGGCAGGGCACTCACATCGCCTATTTTGGGGCGCCGTAGGGTGCCGCCGGGCAGGTACTCGGCTTCGAGTTTTTTAGCCCAGAGTTCCGGGTCCTTTTTGACGCTTATATCCAGCGGGGGGTCAGCCAATAAGGCGAGCGCCATTTTTCGGGTTATCGTGCGGCCATAACTATCTTCCCATGAGCGCCTAAGCCATTTCGGTATATTTTCCTGCGGGGCAATATGGGCGGCCAGTTTTTTACCATTTTCGCTCACCCGGCGCAAAACGGCATTGGCCATGCCTGAAAACCCTTTTAGATTAGGACGGGATTTAAAGATTTTAACCGTTTCCCCGACAGCGGCATGTACGGGTGTGTCCAGATAGATAAGCTGCGCGGCCCCGCTTTGTAACAAGGCCATAATCAGAGCGGGTGGCCTTTGCTTAATATAGGGTTTTAACGCACCTTCAATTTGGCCCAGACGCCGCAATGTCGTTGCTGCAATCAGGCGGGCAAAGGCACGGTCCCGCCCGGACAGAGCTTTATGCGCCTCTTGTTGGGATAAGGCTGTTTCAAGCGGGAGTTGTTTTGTCAGCACAAGGACGATGGCGTGCGCCGCGACAAGGCGGGCATTTGCGCTTTTGGGGGCTATGTCAGTGATGGGGCTTGCCCTCGGCAGTATTTGGGCCTTGCGTGCCAGAGCCTGTTCCTGAGCCTGTTCCTGAACCCGTTCCTGACCCTGTGCCAGATCCGGTTCCTGACCCCGTGCCTTGAGCGGCTTTGTCCTTAATAGGGGCCGTGAAGGTCATTTCGCCGGAATTTTCAAATATAAGCGTAATCTCCGTTTGATTTTGGTCTTGCGGAATATCCGTGCCAAAAAACATGAGATGATACCCGCCCGGTTCAAACGTCAATATTTCACCGGCTCCGATATTAATAGCTTCTATGCGGCGCATACGCATAATCCCGTCATCTTTAATATGGGTATGAAGCTCGACCTTTTGGCTAACCGGGCTGCGTGCAGATAAAAGCCTGTCAGGCCCGCCAGTATTTTCAAGCGTGAAATACCCTGCGGCTATATCCCGACCGGGAAATGGGGGATTAACCACGCCTTGGGTAATGCTGAGTTCCGGCTTCGCCGCTAGCTGCGGGCTTTGCACTATGGTTTTGTCTGTAGCGGCGTCCGGATTTATATCCGTACTCACGGGCGCGCATGCTGTCAGGGCAAAAAAGAACGCGCCAAGATGAAGTCTGGCAAAAGAGTGTAAAGGCGACGTCATTTTAGGCTCCACTAAAGCCGATAATGCGTCTGACATCTGCGACAATGGGATCAGCGATTGCTGCGGCCCGGTCGCCAGCATTTGCCAAAATACGGTCAAGCTCGTCCGGGTCGGACAGATAACGGGCCATAAGGCTTGTGATAGGCGTTAAGGTTTCAACAGCAAGTTCGGCCAGATCGGATTTAAAACCGCCAAAGCCTTGCCCGGCATATTGGCTTAGGACTTGCGCGTCGCTTTGTTCCGACAAAGCCGCATAAATACCGACAAGATTGGCAATTTCGGGCCGCCCTTCCAGCTCTTTAATCTCTGCTGGAAATTCGCCGGCATCTGTTTTGGCCTTGCGGATTTTCTTGGCAATTTCATCAGCATTATCGGTCAGATTGATACGGGAATTATCCGACGGATCGGATTTCGACATTTTTTTAGAACCGTCCCGTAATGACATAATCCGCGCCCCCGGCCCTTGTATTACAGGCTCGGGCAGCGGGAAAAATCCGGGGGCGGAGAAATCATTATTAAATTTGGCGGCAATATCGCGCGAGAGTTCCAAATGTTGTTTCTGGTCTTCGCCAACAGGAACATGCGTGCCTTTAAAGGCAAGAATATCGGCGGCTTGTAAGACGGGGTAGTCATAAAGACCGACAGACATTTTTTCGGAATTTTTTCCGGCCTTGTCCTTAAATTGCGTCATACGGTTAAGCCAGCCAATACGGGCGACACAATTAAAATACCACGCTAGCTCTGTATGGGCACGCACAGAAGATTGATTGTAGACAATCGCTTTTTTCGGATCGATGCCCGAGGCCAGAAAAGCGGCGGCAATTTCACGGGTTTGCCCGGCAAGTGTTTTGGGGTCTTGCCAGACGGTAATGGCGTGCAGATCAACAATGCAAAACACGCATTCATATGCCTTTTGCAAGGCGACGAATTTTTTCAACGCGCCCAGATAATTTCCGAGGTGTAAGGATCCAGACGGTTGCACGCCTGAAAAGACGCGGTCCGGGCCTTTATAGGGTTGTGGGGCATCACTCATAGTTTAAGCCTTTATTTGCGAGGCGCTTTTAGCAGGCACGACGACAATAACAAGCGCTAGCTTTACGCTGTGACAATAGCGATCAGCCATCTGACTTTTTTAATACGTCTTTTAGTTCTCTCAGATCAAATATTCTAAAAAGAGCAGACAGTAAAACATAAATAAGCCCGCCAAGCCCGCAGACTATAAATAGAACGAGATAATCCCACAACATGGATCCTCTTATGTAAAGAGCGGCGTTTTTTTGTAGAAAAACCAGTGCGGCCCCCATCAGCAAAGAGGCAGTAAGAATTCTAGGTAGATTGGTGAGTAAGCGCCCGTCCATTTTAAAATGACCACGGCGTTTTTGGGCGATTGCCAAACAGGCGACATTGCTCCATGCCGCGAGTGTGGTCGCCAAAGCCAGACCGTAAAACCCGATGGTAAAAAAGAGCAAGAAGCCCAGAACGATATTGACCAAAGCAGACAGAATAGCAAAAAACATGGGCGTTTTTGTATCTTCTCTGGCAAAGAAGGTCGGTGTTAAAATCTTGATTAAAACAAAGGCAGGTAACCCTAAGGCAAACATGCGCAAGGCCTTGGCGGCCTGTAAGCTGTCCTGAGATGTGAATTTACCGCGTTCAAAAAATGTCGAGATTAAAAACTCTGGCATAATAAAGAGGGCGCAGGCTGCGGGGAGTGTTAAGAAGGCGGCAATTTCGGTGGCCCGGTTCAATGTTGTCATGGCCTCACTGTCCCGGTTAGCGCGTAGGCTACGGGCAAGGCTGGGTAGCAGAGCAATACCCAGGGCAATGCCAATCATGCCAAGGGGCAGTTGATAAAGACGGTCAGAATAATAGAGCCAGCTCGGTGCACCGGGCTGTAATGTTGCGATATTATGCGTAACAAGCAAGTTAAGTTGGGTGATTCCGGCGGCGATAAACCCCGGAATACCCAAGGTAAAAAGTCGTTTCACCCCTGGTGTGATTTTAGGCCACTTTAGGGGCAGGGCGAGACCGGCACGTTTGAGGGCGTAAATCAGGCATCCCACTTGTAACAGGCCTGAAAACGTCATGCCAGCGGACAGATAAAGCGCAAGCGTTTTTGGTGAAAGTCCCAGCACGCCTTGCGTGGCCATAATGCCGATCCAGACAAAGTTTAATAAGGCGGGAATAAAGGCTGCGACGGCAAAATAGTTTTTTGTATTCAGCATGCCGGAGAACAAAGCCGCGATCGACATAAGCAAGAGATAGGGCATTGTCAGGCGGGCATAAAGCACAGCGAGGTCATAAGGAACCAAGCCGTCTGGCCCTGTGGCGACTTTTCCTAATCCACCGCCAATCAGATTAAGGCTAATGGGCATGGTAAGTTGAAATAAAATAACGATGAGTGCGACAAGAAAGAAAAGTCCACTAAAGGCTTCCCCGGCAAATTGGGCAGCAGACCCCTCGCCTTCGCCTTCCAGCCGTCTGGCATATAGTGGGACAAAGGCAGCGTTAAAAGCACCTTCGGCAAACATTCGGCGAAAGAGATTGGGCAGTTTTATAGCTGTGATAAAGGCATCATTTACAAGCCCCGCGCCCAGACAGGCCGCCAGCAATATATCGCGTACTAAGCCCAAAATACGGCTAACGAGTGTCATCGCACCGATAATGGCTGTGGATTTAACTAATCGCATGGCTAGGCAGAAATTTTCTGGCCGGCAGTTTTTGATGCGGGTTCAAGTACGGCCATGAGTTGGGATTTAATGATTTTCTGACGTTTGGGTGTAAGGCGTTCACCGTCTTGTGGCCGTATATAAAAAGCGTCAATCGCTTTTTCTCCGACATTTTCGATATGGGCAGAAAGGATATCTAGCTTGGCCTCGCGTAGACTTGTTGCCAGCGCGTAGAGCAAGCCCGGCCGGTCCCGACCAATAATTTCGATAATGGTGACGTCATCGCGCATATTTTGTATAAATTTAACCCGGGCTTTAACCGGAATTGCGCCCGCGCGTTTGGAGCTGAGTGTTTCAGGAATTTTCAGAGTTTCCGTCTTGCCATTTACGGCCATATGCGCATTTCGGTTTAACACGTCTAGCGCTTTATCACTGTCACGCCCAAAGGCCAGACCGTCCGGGTTTTGCAGATAGTAAATATTCATAACGCGTTTATTTTTACCCGTATGGACGCGCGCGCCGGTAATAGAGGCGCCGCTCGCCGAGATCGCTAGCGTTATATCGGCAAATAAGCCGGGTCGGTCCTGTGTTAATATCCATAATTCGGTGATGTCGCGCGGCTTGTCTCGCCGCGTTTGTGTATGGGTTGCCTGACTATCTTGTGAATTAACGGTATCAAAAAAACGGGCATGACGGATGAGATCGGCCATTGTCGCACCGGTCCAATAGCTATCGCCTAAATCCTGCGTTATGGGTTCAATCCGGCGCGCCATATCCCCGGGCAGGCGGTCTTTTAACTGGGCTTTAATGGCTTCGGCTTTGGCCGAGGACGCCAAGTCTGTATTACCCGTCAGATATGAGCGGGCATTACCGTGAAGACCGCGGAGTAATACGCCCTTCCAGTCATTCCATATGCCCGGCCCGACCGCGCGAATATCGACAATGGTGAGAACATATAACATATCCAGTCGCTCAAGCGATCCGGTCCGTTCGCAAAACTCTCTTATGGTTTGCGGATCAGAAATATCGCGTCTTTGTGCGGTTTCAGATAAGTCCAGATGCGAGCGTACAAGCCACGCAACATTTTCTATAATTTCCTGATCTGCGCCCAGACGCCTACAGGCCCGGCGCGCCAGACGCGCCCCCTCTATACATTGATCTCCAACACCTTTGCCTGTATCGTGTAATAAGCAGGTCAGATAGAGTATGTATTTTTGGGTATCGGAAAACTCTTTTGCAATTTTTGTGGCAACCGGGTTATCTGTCTCAAGATCACCGATAAGCAGGTCATGGAAATAGCGTACAAGGCGCAATGTATGCTCATCCACTGTATAGGCATGGTGCATATTGAATTGAGTGCGCGCCACAATGCCGCCAAATTCCAACATATAGCGACCTAAAACGCCGGACTCGTTCATGAGCTTTAACAGGGCATAGGGGGACTTTGAGCCCAGCAGAATGGTCTTGAAAATTCCGGCTATTTCAGGGTCACGCCTAAACTCTGTGTCAATAAGGTTTCGCCGGAAATTTATGGCAGAAAAGGCATCAGGGTGAATGTCAAGATTGTAACGGCCGGACACTTCAAACAAATGCATGATAAGAGCCGGATTTTCGCGAATTTGCATCGGGTCTTCAAACATTAGACGCCCATGATCTGTCACAAAGCCCTCTTCCTTCATCTGCCGGCGGGCAGTGGGTAAAAACCGGTCAATGCCTTTGGGCAATAAGATGGCATTATCAGATTCAAGTTTGGCACAGGCAATACGCGTCAAGGCACCCACTTCCCGGGCATTCGTGAAATATTCGCGCATGAATTTTTCGACTGCTTCTTCAATCGGTCCTGAGGCTTGCCCCATTTTTCGTGACAAGACGGTTTGGTGATCGAAGCTAAGGCTTTCTGTCGCGCGTCCGGCATGGTAATGTAAATGGATACGCGCGCGCCATAAAAAGTCTGCCGCGCGGACAAACCGTGTGGCAGCGGCTTTATCGAATAGCCCCATTTTGACATAGTCGCTGGCACGTTGCGGGTCTGTAATTTCGCCGTTTCTATCAAGAAAACGCGCGATCCAGTAAAGGACGTGTAAATCCCTTAAGCCGCCTTTGCCCTCTTTTATATTCGGCTCAATCACATAGCGTGAATTGCCTTCGCGAGCATGGCGCTCATCCCTTTCCTGTAATTTGCCAGAAATATAGCGCCGACCCTTGCCTTTCGCGACATCCTTACGAAACTTTGCAAACAGCGCTTTGGCTAAATCCTTATCGCCTTTCAGAAAACGTAAATCCAGCAAGGCCGTTAAAATGGTCTGATCGTCTTTTGCCAGCGAAATGGATTGGTCGATTGTACGTATAGAATGCCCGACTTTTAGGCCCATATCCCAAAG
>CAZHPV010000078.1:0-11033 GCA_964534845.1 uncultured Caulobacterales bacterium | reverse complement strand
CATCAATATTTATCACGGCAATTTGCCAAGCATAGTGTCGAACGGGTGTATGTTTGTCTTGCCCGCTCGGCACCAAAACCAGCCAGCGGGCGCATAGAGAGCCGATTAGCACGCTCTCCCCATGACCGCAAAAAACAGGCCGTTGTGCGCGGCACGCTTGGTGATATGGAGGCTTCAGAGCAAGGTCGCCACGCCGTGACCAATTACAAATTCATCAAGGGGTATGGTCAAATGCCAAACGCCTCTATTGGCAGACCACGCGTCTCTAAACTTGAATGCCGACTGGAAACGGGCCGGACCCACCAGATACGCGTCCATCTCGCTCATATTGGCTGCCCTCTATTAGGAGACCCACTCTACGGCAAGCAGCGCGCTTTTAACACAACAAAATCCGACGAGGAAATCGCTGTCAGGGATGCGATTGCAAATTTTAAACGACAGGCGCTGCATGCCAAGACGTTGGGCTTCGTCCATCCGACCTCAAAAGAGTTCATGTCATTTGATATGCCCTTGCCGCCAGATATGGCGCGCCTTGTTGAAACGCTTGAGGCGCTAAATCAGGCCTGATTCTCAATATGGCGATTTCGCCAGATTAGCGGTTTAATAGGACTTGCGGGGAAACCCTCCGCTTGCCCATAAAATCAAGGCGATTAACGGAAATTGCAAGGCCACGCGTATCCAAAGCTGGGCCGCTGTAAGGTCTTTTCCGTTAAAGGGTATATCGGCAATCGCCATGTAAATATTGGCTGGCAAGACCGCGAGTAAAAACGGCGCAAGTAACATACCGGCCAAGCGCCGCCACCGCGGCATGAGCAAACCTATACCCATAATAATCTCCATGACGCCCGTAATCCAGACAATAGCGTAAGGAAATGGCAATAAGGGCGGCACAATCTCCGCATAAACACTGTCTTGGGTAAAGTGGGTTATGCCGGCAAATATAAAAAAGCCCGCTAATAGAAAACAAATAATCGTTTTAAATAACGTCATGGACCCTCATAGCTGAAAGTAGAAGCTTACACAAATTTTACATATTTTTACCCTTTGCCTCTTTAATTTCTATCTTAAATCCCTACATTTATAGCTGGATTCACTCAGGAGGGTTTATGTCGAAGACATCAACCAAATTACCGACCAAAAAAACGGCGTCCTTGAAAAAAAAGGATGCCACTTACAGCGGCAATATGAGCCTGTCTGTCAGCCTGTCGCCTGAACAGGGCTTAAACCGCTATCTTTCTGAAATCCGTAAATTTCCTATGCTGGAAAAGGATGAGGAGTTTCGCCTCGCCAAACGCTGGGTCGAAGACGGTGACACCAAAGCGGCCGAGCGCATGGTCACCTCCCATCTGCGCCTCGTAGCTAAAATTGCTATGGGCTATCGCGGTTACGGCCTGCCGATTGGTGAAGTTATCTCAGAAGGCAATGTTGGCCTTATGCAGGCCGTGAAAAAGTTTGATCCGGATAAAGGCTTTCGCCTTTCCACCTATGCTATGTGGTGGATTAGAGCCGCTATACAGGAATATGTCCTGCGCTCATGGTCACTTGTTAAAATGGGCACGACGGCAGCTCAAAAAAAACTATTTTTCAATTTACGCCGCCTCAAAGGCGAAATGAAGGCAATTGATGACGGTGACCTCACGCCGGAAAAGGTCAAGAAAATCGCGACCTCTCTGGGCGTAAAAGAAGAAGAAGTTACCTCAATGAACCGGCGTATGTTACACGGCGGCGACGCATCGTTAAATGTGGTCATTGGCGGCGATGACGGTTCAGCGGAATGGCAGGACTGGTTGGAAGACGAAACCGAATCTCAGGAAACAACGCTCGGTGACAGCCAAGAGCATGACGCCCGTATGGAATTACTGCATGAGGCCATGCAAAACCTCAATGAACGCGAACAAGATATTATTACCAAACGGCGTCTATCTGATACACCGATGACACTCGAAGACCTCGCAAGCATTTACAAGGTTAGCCGGGAGCGTATTCGCCAGATCGAAGGACGCGCTTTTGAAAAACTACAAGACGCCATGATAAAAGCCAGCCGGAATACGGGTTATATCGAAGCATAAAAAAACCGGACCTTGAAAAATCAAAGTCCGGTTAAACGCGCCTAGAAGGCTTATACCAAGCTTACGTAAACTTAGCCAATAATACGAATAGCGTCCGCTTTGATTTTTTCACTAATCGTTGTGAACGCTGCGGATAGCGCTGCCGTATCTTCAGCTTCGATAAAGTGGTCTGGAGTGCTAGCGCACCTCCGCAAGAAGTCATAGGCAGTGTCTGATAGGGACTGGTTTTGTTCAATTGTATTGAGGGTGTCCAATACCCAACGACCATTTCTACGTGCCCATTGGTTATAATTAAAACCAACATAATAAGTGCCGGGTTCCAAGGCATATCCAATTGTATAAACTTGGACACCCGCGTCATTTAAACGATTACATACAGCCAAGCTTTGTGAAATATCATTCGAAACACCATCCGTCATGAATATCACATATTTACTTACATTTTCATTGTTGTTCTCTTCCGCATGAATATCTTCTTCCTGCGTAAGATTAAACTCCGCTTTTGAAAGAGGGTCGGTCGAGCTAGTGCCACCTGTAGCCACCATGTTATTGATATTTGATGTCGTGAAATTACCCCAATGCGGGTCTTGTTCTAATGCTCTTACGATACTGCTAGAATTAGAGGTTCTTGAATTACCTCTACTGCTATAAGGAATGAAAGCTGTCCGTAAGAACCGCGGCAAATCATCTTCTTCTGCCTCATTTACCAAGTCTTGCAGGTCATTATTGAAATCGATGACTGTTTCTCTTAACCCATCAATACGACGTTTAAAATTATTTTGATTCCGTATCGACACAACATCATTACGAAATGAAGATTGCGCTCTTTGTTGCTGCGAAAATGCCGTAGAGGACGTAACAGGTTGATCGTCGTAAAACATTGATCCGGAGTTATCGACAACCAACATCACGCTAAGCGGCGGTGTCTCAAGCCCCAAATATTTAACGGTTGAGGACTCAGTCAGTTTAATGAAGTTCTTTCTAAAAGCAGATAGAAATGCCGTCTCGATTTTGCCATCAAACTCCACAACAGCTTGCCGGTCCACATCATCATATGAAACCGTAAAATCACCTGAAAGTCCGGGAACCGGTTTGCCGACTGCAATTTCGGAAACATCATATCTCTCGCCGTGCACGAAACCCTGTTCGCGTTCGGTCGGCGGCACAGCATTATCGCGAATATAGACGGAGGCCGCCAAAGCAACACTATCGGTTAAAGTTTGAACTTGGTTTTTCGCCTTGAAAGCTCTTGAGGTATCAACCGTCACGCCCACCGCCAAAATAGCAGCGAGCATTGTCGTCGCCGCGATCGATCCGAAAGACCCTTTATTGTCAGAAATGAATCTCTGAGTAAATTTTTTCCATTTTGTCATAATCATTTTACACCCACTCGGCGCATCCCTGACCTAATTCGTTGAGCATTTTTTAAAGGAAAAAAAATAGGATATTGCTAAGTCTTATTCTTAATTTTTTGTGAAAAACTTAGGTTTTTGTATCAAAGCAAGAATAGCTATAGTTAATTTTGTCATATGTCCTTTTGCGCACCCGCGCACAAAATAAATAGTGCCGTAATTAAGGCAGCTCATAGCCACTCGCCCAGATTTAGCCGCAAAATCCGCAATCTAGCCATAAAGTTATCACAAGCACGTCGCAGATAGGCCTTAAACCCCCTTTAGACCCGCCAGAATGACATCATTTCTGACATAAGGGGAAAAACATGCTTTCATACATCACACAGTCTTCTAACGCTATACAGGCCACCAACGCGGCTTTGGGCACACAAGCCGGGTTAAAAATCGTAACGTCCGCCTTAATATGGGGTCTGCTTAGCCCCGTCATTAATCCCGCTCAGAACCTTGCAGCGGCTCAAACACCTCTCGTCCAGAAAACAATAACGGCATCCACCTTGGGAGCCCCTAAACCATCCCGTCCAAACCCCTCCCCCTTGGGAGAGGACGAGACTTATTCACTCGGTCAAATTGGCGCAAGCAGCCTTTTGTTTAAAACCTCTAAACAGGGTCAATACCGCAAGGCCCCCACGATAGACACTGACGTTAAAATAAATATTGCGGGCCCGGTCATTCGCACCACACTTTCTCAGACATTCAAGAACCCGTCTTCTGATTGGGTCGAAGGCGTATATGTTTTCCCTCTACCGGAAAATGCGGCGGTCGACAGGTTACGGATAATTGTCGGTGGACGCTTCATTATGGGGCAAATAAAGGAAAAACAGCTTGCTAAAAAAATCTATACAGACGCTAAAGCTGCAGGCAAGAAGGCCGCACTTGTCGAGCAGGAACGCCCCAATATTTTCACAGCTTCAGTGGCAAATATTGGCCCGCAAGAATCTGTCGCTATACAAATCGAGTATCAAGATAAGGCCGAAATTTCGCAAGGAAAAGCCTCACTCGTCTTCCCAATGACGGTCGCGCCGCGCTATTCACCACCGCCGGAAACTGTTGCAATTGCAGAAAATGGCCATATCACCATGGCCGTATTAGATCCGGTCCTTGACAGACACCGTATATCACCACCCCTTATGGCACCCCATGAGGAGCCTACCGAATATTTAAGATTGCCCGTAGACATCGCCATTAATCTTGATGCGGGATTTGATCTGGAAACAGTGAAAAGCGCGTATCATGACATTGAGGTTAGCTATGCGGATAAGGATAGCGCAACAATCACGCTCAAAGACGGGGAGATACCCGCCAATCGTGATTTTAAACTAACATGGCAGGCAAAGCCTCTCGGTCAAACACAAGAAACTATCTTTAAAGAAACCTTAGGCGAGCACACCTATTTGCTGACATTACTTAGTCCGCCAGACGAGGCCTTTTTCGACACTAAAATCTCACAAGACAGCCTATCAGGCGAAGACCAAAATAAGGATTTATCCAGAGAAAGCCTTTTTATCATTGATACATCTGGCTCTATGGGCGGTGGCTCAATCGAACAAGCCCGCGATGCCCTCCTACTGGGCCTTGAGACATTAGACCCCGGCGACACATTCAATATCATTCGATTTTCTAGCGGTTACTCATATTTGTTCTCCAAACCTCAGCCTGTTAATGAAAAAACCCTAAAAACCGCCAGAAACTTTATAAAAAAATTGAAAGCCAAAGGCGGCACACAAATGAGCCCTGCTCTGGACTTTGTACTCTCGACAAAACCAGACCCCAACAGGATCAGACAAGTCATATTTATGACGGACGGCTCGATTGGGAACGAAAAACAGCTTTTTGCACTCATTAAAGACAAGCTGGGTAGCGCACGCCTTTTTCCCGTCGGTATTGGGTCTGCGCCAAACCGGTTTTTTCTTTCTCGCGCGGCAAAATTCGGACGCGGAAAATCCGTCGTCATAGGATCCTTGTCTGAAGTCAGGACTGAAATGGCAAACCTGTTTAAGGCGCTCGACACCCCTGTCCTCACCCACATCAACATGTCTTTGCAAAATAACGGCGAAAGCTATCCATCAAGATTGCCCGACCTTTACACAGGCGATCCGCTAATCAGTTTAACCAAAATCAAGACAAAAGAAATGCCTAACGCCCTAACTTTAAGTGGTCGGCAACATACACAAAACTGGTCAAAGGATATAAACCTCTCCGAGATGTCTGAGGCTCAGGGTATAGCAACGCTTTGGGCGCGGCGCAAAATTCAAGATCTGGAAGAAAACCGGTTCGATCGACAAACAGCCCAAAAAATTGACGCGCAAATATTACAAACGGCCTTGGACCATCATCTTGTAAGCCGCTTAACCTCCCTTGTGGCCGTAGATATTACACCGAGCCGGGATGTAACGGACCCGCTTATCACACAGAATGTTCCAACTATGTTGCCCAAGGGCTGGGATTTTGGCAAGTTAACCGGACTTGATCTGAGCAGATCAACCGTCCACGCCAGCCCGCCGCCTGCGGCAAGCGGGAATTCCCAAAAGGGTCTCACGAGTCCGGGCCAGTCTTTGCAGCTACCATCCACCGCCAGCCCGCATATCTTCTTGCTATGGCTAGGAGCAATCCTGACCTTTTTCGGACGCTTTAACTGGCTAAAGCGCCGCCGGAAAATCCGGCCAAGTACGCAGATGGCTCAGCGTCTAAACGCTACAGCAAAATCTTCCAAAGATGCCTAGCCCCGCCTTCCCCTTACGGGCCCGTATAAACTGGCCTGCCCTTATAATGACTGGCCTTGGCCTGACTCTGTTTGGCCACGGCCTTTATATGGGCGCTAAAGCTCAGCTGGCACAAGCTCTACTCAGCAAGACTTGGGCGCATACCCTCAAAACAGGTAAATTTACCCCCCCTTGGTCGAGCCTAGATGCCTATCCTATCGCTAAGATAGGCTTTCCTGATCAAAAAAAGTCAGCGATTGTGCTGAGTACTGATAGCGGGCAGGCGCTGGCCTTTGGGCCCGGCCTTGTTAATGACGCCCAAAGCGGTGGCTCCCTTGTCATCGCTGCCCATAAAAACACCCATTTTAAGCCTTTAAAGACCCTACAACCCGGCAATATCGTCACGTTGGAAACCGTCACTAACAAGACATCATACACCGTTACAGATCATGCCATAATTGATACGCGGTCTGATAACTTGACCTTGCCCGCCTTGCAGACACACCAGACCACCCAAAGGCCTCAAAACCTCGTCCTCGTAACATGTTACCCATTCGATAATATCAGTTTTAATGGGCCTTTGCGCTATGTGGTCTATGCCAAAGCCGTAACGTCTTCGTGACGGAGCGGTGAGTAATTGTGAGATGGTTTTGCAAATTTCTTTGATAAAGAAAGGTGAGAGAATTTTTAACCAAAGAGATATTTATGCGCCGCTTTTTAAGCTCGTCTGCCCTCTATCTGGCCTTAGGCATTTCGCTAAATGCCTGCGCGCAAGCCGAAGGCAAAAAAATTGACCAATCCAGCACCGCGCCCGCAATCACGAGCTCACAAACAGGTCTAATAGATACAAATGCACAATATTCATTGTCCGAACTCGACCAGACTTTATTACTGTCTTTCCTACGTAGAACGCCTGACTCCTTGCTAGCCGAGCAGATAGAAGCCTTAAATGCAAGCTGGGGCCCGGCTTATGTGCCGCCCTCCATTGAATTGTTTAATTTTGTGTCTGAGCCGAAAATACGCCGTGCCTTGCTCGAAAAGCTACGCGAAACAACAGGTCAGGACTTCGGGACGGACATGAATGACTGGTTCAAATGGCTTTGGAATGAACCCGAAATCAAAATCACGGGCTATGATAACTTTAAGGCGGATTTTTACCGTCAGATTGATCCTAAATTTGGCAAATATTTCAGAGATCGTGCCGCGACCGCCCGTATCAGGCTTGACGAAATCCGGTGGGGCGGCGTTGTTCAGGACGGTATTCCGCCCTTGCGTCAACCCAAAATGATCAACGCCAAAGACGCGGATTATCTGGATGATGATAATGTTGTGTTTGGCATAGAGGTCGACGGCGACGTACGCGCCTATCCCAAACGTATTCTGGCGTGGCATGAAATGTTTGTTGACGAGGTCGGAGGCATAAATTTCGCAGGCGTTTACTGCACTTTATGCGGAACCGTCATTTTATACGAGACTGACACACCGACCCTCAATCACGACATGGGCACAAGCGGATTTTTATATAGATCCAACAAACTTATGTATGATCAGGCGACGCAATCCATGTGGAATACGATTAAAGGCGAGCCTGTATTGGGGCCTCTGGCCGGTAAGAATATAGCACTGGAGCACCAAAGCGTTGTTACAACGACTTGGGGCAAATGGAAGGCGCTTCACCCGGACAGTAAGGTATTATCTCTTGATACGGGACATAGACGAAATTACGATGAAGGTGTCGCCTATCATGAATATTTCTCCACAGACAGGCTAATGTTCAACACGCCATTTTCAGACACGCGCTTGAAAAACAAGCAAGAAGTTTTAGCTCTTCGCTTTAAAGAATTTCCAAGGGATCAATTAGCCATTTCAGCTAAATTCCTCAAAGAACACCCTGTTTATTCTGGCAAGGTCGGAGGACAAAAATTCGTAGTACTGACCGATGAAACCGGTGCAAATCGTGTCTACGACCCAGCCGATATTACCTTTACACAATTTGATGGAACAGCTCAGGCAACCGACCTTAAAGGTCAAACATGGAAAGTAACAGAGAGCAAATTAGAAGGCCCAGATGGGCAGGTGTTGAAACGCTTGCCTTACCACAGAGCCTTCTGGTTTGGTTGGCATGCTACATATCCAAATTCGAAACTAATTAACTAAGCCTGAGAATTGGCAGAGTTACTCTGCCTCACTATTGCGGAGGTCAAATGATAGCAATTGGTACCCTCTGTTATCAAACGCCTCCGCAATAGACTTTTCCAAAACCACAGACACGCATAGCTTAGAGCATTCCTGCAAAGCATTGATTTATATATATATTTTAAACTTGAAAATTTCACATTGGCATTTTCGTTAAATTTAAAATACACGTTTTGAACACTGGCATTTAAACGCGGCCGCGCTAAGCTAAGCTCTCCTCTTTACAAGTCGCGCCTGCATGTTTACGCACACTTGGAACCTATACGAAATTTAAAGAATCTGTTTGACGATTTTGGGAGTTATTTATGAAAACGAAATTTATGTTGCTGCTTGCCGCGACAAGCTTGGGGCTTGCTGGATGTCAAGCACCGCAATCAGGCGGTGTCTCTGCGAAAGAATTCAACGCCCTCAAAAAAGATGTCGAGGATATGAAAATTGCGGTTTACGGTGATCCTCGTGCCACCTGCCCAAGTGACAAAATCATTGACCTTGCAGCCTACGGCGAAAACGACGCCCCCAAGGCACAAGACGACCTTAAGGCTTGGCATGCCGAGAACGGCAAACGCGCTAATGTTACAACCACATCCTCCGGTCTGCAATATAAGATCGTCCAGTCCGGGCCAAAGGATGGCCCCTCACCCGAGGCCGGACAATTTGTTAGTGTCCATTACCACGGTTTCTTTCCCAACGGGGAGGTTTTCGACAGTTCCTATGAGCGTAATGAACCGATCGAGTTTCCATCAAACGGTGTTATCTCCGGCTGGGTCGAAGCCTTGGGCAATATGAAACCCTGTGATGCCTGGACCCTCTATGTTCCGGGCGCCCTGGCCTATGGCGAGCGTGGACGCGGAGCGATACCGGCAGATGCGACCTTAATTTTCAACGTCCAGCTTTTAGCTGTCAATTAAGAGCCTTTTACAAAATAAAACGGCCCTTGATTTAAGGGCCGTTTAGACAATAGGCCCCCGTGGGAAGAAGAGCCGTTTGGAGCGCGTTGCCTTTAGTTTGTTAGACGCAGATTGCTAAGTGAAGACGCAATTTGTTCGAAAACAGGAGAAAGTTCACGTGCAGAGGCAACATCAAAGTAATTACCCGCCGTTGTCGCACAATCACGCATGATATCTTGAGTTTCCCGATCATCCAGCTCAAAGGTGATGGTGTAAACTGTTATATCTTTAGCCTTGGCAGCTTCGCATGTCTCCGAAAGCTTATTATCTAAGGCTTCCTTTACTGTCCGCCCCTCTAGACGTTGCGTATTGCGATTAAGCGCTCTCTCACCATAAAAACCAAAGGGAGAATAAGCATAGTTCGAAATATTAGAGGCTTCAGGTCTCATGGTTTGCTTACCGTCAGTTAAAATCACCATCGCCTTTTGAACATTCTCATCCTCATAGGGGCGGGCCTGAGTGAAAGGAGCATTTGGAGAGACAAGACGGAAGCCCCAAGTCGCACCATTTGCAATATTCGTCCAGCCGGAGGCCTGCATACTGCTAATAGCGCGCCGAATAGTGCCAATATTATTCGTTAAGGGTGTCACTTTACGTCTTTCATCGCACGATGTATCAGCCCGCGCAGCCGGATTTGCAGATTTTGGATTAAAGGCGGGCTGAAATAATGTTTCAGGACGCGCCGGATTCGGGGCCGTATCGTCAACATCATAAGGTGGCAAGCGATTTTCTACACATCCGTCCCAATCCACGCCCAGATCGTCATAACGATCAAGACGGCCTTGATTATTTGTGAAATATAGATCGTTTTGATCGCTCACGCCGCGCAGATCCAGAGAGGCCAGCTCGATTTGGTCCGCACCGACATTAACCCAAGACGCAAATGGCACCAGACCCAGCTGTGTCCCGCGTGAAAGGTTTGGATCTTGATATAAAATATCAACGAGATCGTTTGAGGCCGCTTTAAGCGCTGCTAACTTGGACCCCCGCATAGACCCTGTATTGTCCAGAACAAGCGCAATATCAAGATCACGTCGCGCTAAAGACGCAACAGAGTTTGTACGTATATCAAGTGTCTCATGACCAAAAACACGTGCAAAATAGGCATTAATATTATTTGAAGCGTCTAGCGTAACGGTATCACCGGACCGTTCAACGGAATTAATAGTGAGCCGGTCGCCAGTCGCGCCAGGATACGTCACTTCATGATAATCATTAGCAAGTTGCACTATTTCAGTCTCGCTCAAGCTAAGGTCCTTGGCGGCCATAAGCGCAATAGCATCGGTTGTCGTTTGCAAACGTTGTTTAGCAGCAAAACCATTAGAAGCGTCGACGGCCATAGCAGCTCCGCCCACCAGAACAAACAGGCTTAAACTGGCAATAATCCCAAAATTACCCGCTGTATTTGTCTTAAGTTTTTTAGCCGTATTCTTTAGTGAGTTCAGTACGTTCGTCATTTCATACTCCTTGTCCCAAAATGGACTTGTGTGTTGAATTTGACGATAGCGATGCAGATGACCTGCCAGTGTTTAGAGAGCGCCCATAAAGGGACATTTTCCTGACCTTTATGGTTAACCAAGTTTTAAATTTGGCGAAAACTGATATAAAAACTCGCCTTTTAGGCGATTATTGGACCTATTACCCTAAAATTTACGCGCAAAGAGTGTTAATTTTACACAATCAATTCAAGGTAGGCGAGCACTATTATTA
>CAZHPV010000077.1:0-11317 GCA_964534845.1 uncultured Caulobacterales bacterium | reverse complement strand
GGTTTTATGCGTAAGGGGCCTGCAAATACCATATAAGGAAAATTTAATATGAGCGTGAATGACTATATTGTAAAAGACATTGCTCTTGCAGATTTCGGCCGTAAGGAACTTGATATTGCCGAAACGGAAATGCCGGGACTCATGTCTCTGCGGGAAGAATTTGGCGCCTCAAAGCCCCTAAAAGGAGCCCGTATTGTTGGCTCACTTCATATGACAATCCAGACAGCTGTTCTGATTGAAACGCTTACGGCACTGGGAGCCGATGTGCGCTGGGCCTCTTGTAATATTTTCTCGACGCAAGACCATGCTGCGGCGGCGATAGCAGCGGCGGGTGTGCCTGTCTTTGCCATTAAAGGTCAATCTCTCCAAGAGCATTGGGATTATCTGGACAAGTCCTTCCTATTTGCTGACGGCCCGAATATCATTCTTGATGACGGCGGTGATGCAACCCTTTATGTGCTTTTGGGTGCGCGTGTCGAAAACGGCGAACCGGAACTCATTGAAGGCGAGCCCGGCTCCGAGGAAGAAGCCGTTATATTTGCCCAGATCAAGAAACGCATGAAAGAAAGCCCGGGCTGGTTTACGAAAGTCCGCGACCAAATTGTTGGCGTGTCAGAAGAAACCACCACAGGCGTACACCGCCTTTATGAACTTGTCGAAAAAGGCCAGCTGCCCTTCCCGGCTATCAATGTTAATGACAGTGTTACGAAATCCAAATTCGATAACAAATATGGCTGTAAGGAAAGTCTCGTTGACGGCATTCGCCGTGCAACCGACACGATGATGGCCGGCAAAACCGCCGTCGTTCTGGGTTATGGTGATGTCGGTAAAGGCTCAGCAGCCTCCCTTCGCGGTGCAGGTGCGCGGGTTAAAGTCACAGAAATAGATCCTATTTGCGCCTTACAAGCGGCCATGGACGGATTTGAAGTCACAACGCTTGAGGACACCGTCGCGGATGCCGATATCTTTGTAACCACAACGGGCAATAAAGATGTCATTCGCATTGAACATATGCGCGCGATGAAAGATATGGCGATTGTCGGCAATATCGGACATTTTGACAATGAAATTCAGGTCGCCGCCCTGCAAAATTTGCAATGGACGAATATTAAAGACCAGGTCGATATGATTACCTTCCCCAAGGGCAACCGGATGATCCTGCTCTCGCAAGGCCGCCTGCTCAACCTTGGTAATGCCACAGGTCACCCTTCATTCGTAATGTCAGCCTCATTTACAAATCAGGTTCTTGCCCAGATTGAACTGTGGGAAGACAGTAAAGCCAAATCCAGAAAATATGAAAACAAGGTCTATATGCTGCCGAAACATCTCGACGAGAAAGTCGCGCGTTTGCACCTTGAGAAAATTGGCGTCAAGCTTACAGAAATGAGTAAGGAACAAGCCGAGTATATTGGTGTCTCCCAAGACGGCCCGTACAAGCCCGAACATTACCGCTACTAATCCAAATAACGGGGCTATGCCCCGCTTCCCCTTAAACAGGCCTCTCAAAATAAACCCCAATCCAAACGGGTAGAAGAGCCTTAAAACAGGAGTTTCCAATGGGACGTCAAACATATTACTTCACCTCTGAATCCGTATCAGAAGGTCACCCGGATAAAGTTTCTGACCGTATTAGCGATGAGATTGTCGATTTGTATTTTCGCAAATCCATCGCAGCCGGTATGTCGCCTTGGGATGTCCGAGTCGCTGCAGAAACCCTGACGACGACCAATAAGGTCGTAATTGCCGGAGAAACACGCGGCAAGGATGTCTCGAAAGACGAAGTCGAAGCGGTTGCGCGGGCCGCTATTAAAGATATTGGCTATGAGCAATCCGGATTTCACCATGCCCATGCCGACGTAAATGTACTTTTACACGCCCAATCGGTAGACATTGCCGCTGGCGTTGACGAAGGCACAGGTACACATAAAGAAGAAGGTGCTGGCGATCAGGGTATTATGTTTGGTTATGCTTCAAATGAAGTTGCAAATGCCCTTATGCCGGCTCCGATTTATTACTCGCACAAAATTCTGGAACGTCTTGCAGAAGTCCGTCATTCGGGCGAGGTTAAAGGCTTAGAACCTGATGCGAAGTCACAGGTCTCAGTGCGTTATGAAAAAGGTCGCCCCGTCGAGGCCTCCGCCATTGTGCTGTCCACACAACATGCTGACGGTCTGAGCCCGGCAAATATTTCCGATATTGTCATGCCTTATATTCAAGAGGTCATGCCAGAGGGCTGGATCACGAAAGAGACGGTTTTTCATATCAATCCAACAGGTAATTTTGTCATTGGCGGCCCGGACGGGGATGCCGGCTTGACGGGTCGTAAGATCATTGTTGATACCTATGGCGGCATGGCCCCGCATGGCGGAGGCGCTTTTTCAGGAAAAGACCCGACAAAGGTTGACCGCTCAGCCGCTTATGCTTCGCGCTACCTTGCTAAAAATGTTGTGGCATCGGGTCTGGTTGACTGGTGTAATATCCAGCTCTCTTACGCCATTGGCGTGGCCGAGCCGACCTCTGTATATGTGGAACTTGATAGTCAGCACGCCGCTCTTGCTGAACATTTGGAAACCGTATTGCCTAAGCTGATGAGCTTAACCCCGCGCGGCATTCGTTCACATCTTAATCTTAACCAACCCATTTACGCACGGACTGCCGCCTATGGTCATTTTGGCCGTACACCTGACGCTGACGGCGGGTTTTCATGGGAAAAAACAGACCTCGTTGATAAAATTAAAGCCGCTGTTTAATCTCAAAACCTACAGGTTTAATTTAAAAAATTACGGCCCACGGGCCGTTTTTTTATGGGTTTTCCTCCCTCCAAACGCATTATCTGACGTGTGGGATAAATCTTGACTTGGCGACAAACGCATGTTTGAGATTAGGCAGTAAAAGAAGCCGGAGAAAAGGATATGTTTCAGGACATTAGCAAGTCAATTGAAGCCTGCGCCGCGCATTACGGAGAAGATGCTCAAGCCGTTAAAACCTATTTACTGGACGGTCAGGCCAGAGCTCTAGACCTTCCCAATCGTGGCCCGCTTACATTTGACACGGACGGAAATGTAAATTCGGAAATTTTGGCGGCCTATGCAGAATTTGGATTTTATATTTTAGAAGATGTCCTATCTGACGACGAACTGGACGATATTAAAGCCGATCTGGCTATGATGCGGGAAAACTTCCCTATCCATATGGGGGCGCAGCTTGACAAACATGGCCGCCCCGCGCTGGGAGCCGACAATAAAGCGCCGACCCTACAATGGGCCAAACCCTTATCGGACCCGCTAGGCGGCACACCAATGTTTAATGGCAGACACCAAGTCAAACTTTTCGAGCCGGAGGCCCCTGAAAATGCCCCTCAGGCTGTCCCGCTTTACCTCGGAGGCTCGCTGCAATTTTCGCCGGCTTGCTTGCGAACCTACGCCCATCCGGACTTGCTAAAACTCACAGAAGCGATTAACGGGCCTGACTTTGTCCCCTTCACCGAAGGCCTGTTTATCAAAGAACCGGGCTTGGGACCAGCCGTGTCATGGCATCAGGACGGAGATACGCACTGGGAAAGCCCAAGCTTTGACGCCAATATTCACGGCTTTAATTTTATGGGACAGGTATATGGCAGCACCGCGGTAAACGGCGTTTGGGTCATACCCGGGAGCCATAAAACCAGTCGGGCCAATATCGCCCAGCTTGTCTCTGAGGCGGGAACCGAACGCTTACCCGGCGCCGTACCAATCATTTGCAAGGCTGGCGATGTCGTCATTAATAGCCGGCAAATCATTCATGGGTCTTTTGCCAATACAGGATTCGAGCCGCGCTTATCTGTAAATTTTGGCTTTCACAAACGGTCTTCCGTGCTCAATGTAAAAGGGGCTGGCATGCATGCCGATGCTGCGGTTATGGATTCTGATTTCATTGACGAGCGCGCGCGCGTAATCGGTCTGGCTATCGATGCCAGACGCCAGCGCTTTCCGGATGAAACACCCTATTGCTACGCTCCCTTTGCAAAGCGCATGGATGAATTTAAATGGAGCCCCGAAGCCCATGCCAGCCTAAAGGACTATAACTTAATGGACCTTAGTATTTAGTCATGCGTCAGTACGCCAAAACAGAAATATAATAAACTTTATGAACCTGCGTGATCTTGATTATATCTGCGCTGTTGCCGAATATTTGCATTTTGGTAAGGCGGCCGAGGCTTGTAATGTCAGCCAACCGACGCTCTCAGGACAGATCAAAAAGCTTGAAGCTCTGCTCGGCGTGACGCTGTTTGAGCGCGGACCTAAAAATGTGCGTGTCACCCAGACAGGCGAAGACATTATCTCCATCGCCAAAGAAGCCCAAGACGCCGTCAGGCGGATACGCAGCGTCTCTGAGGCCTCAAAAGACCCTTTGGCGGGTCACATTAATCTTGGGCTCATTCCAACAATTGCACCCTATCTTATCCCGCTTTTTGTCGAGCACATCAAAACGGGTCTACCCAATCTCTCCCTGACCTATAATGAAGATATCACCGAGCGTTTAACGCGCGATCTTTTGGACGGAAAACTCCACGGTGCTATTTTAGCCACGCCCCCTGAAACCGATGGTCTAGAGGCTATTCCGCTTTATTCCGAGCCTTTCTGGATTATTTTTGACAAAGATCATCAGCTTGAAAACAAAACCGCTATAGCCATGAAAGACGTCCCGAACGACGATATTTTACTCCTCACGGACGGGCATTGTTTCCGCGATCAAGCCCTCTCAATATGTCACCCTCAACCGTCACAAAAGGGGCAATCCCTTCGCGCGACCAGTCTGGAAACATTGATTAATCTTGTGGCTGCAGGTCAAGGTGTCACCCTCATCCCGGCACTCGTTTCTGAAAATGGTCTTGCAAGCAATCCGCATCTACGCTTGCGGCCTCTGTCAGATAAAAATGCGGCCCGCACAATTTACCTAACCTATCGCAAACGCTATCCCAGAGTGGAAGCCCTGCGCGCCTTGGGTGGGATTATCGTGGCAAATTTGCCTAAATCTGTGAAGGTATTGACGCCCACTTAGGCTATCCCAGCCTGACTTAAAACGGCAATATACTGCGCTTTCTTGTATAACTCGTATATCCGATATTCGCGCCAAGACGGACTCCAATACCGGACCTTACCGGTGCGAGTGAAACACCATTTGCACGCTGAAAATTGACAGCCATACCCGCCACGAGATAGGCCGAGCCGTCTACGCCGGGAAAGCGTTGGAAAATATAATTTGGATCTTGCAGACCGTAAACTAGGGTAAAGACCTTACCGGCTTCCGCACCCACATCAAACCCTATACTCGGACCTTGCCAATAGACTTGTTGCGTGCGCCCATCTTTCATCCAGAGCGTACCTTTCCCGTAACGCGCTCCGATTGTTAGCGCGCCGCCGCCCTCTTCACCTGTAATATAACCGACAGGGCTACCCCGCTCTCTAAATAGGCGCTCAATGGCCGTTGCCGCTGATTCAGACGTCACGCCGAGATGCGCTGATATCGCACTAGCCAATTCGTTTTCACTATATGCATTCGGTTTTGACGTTGCCGCGCTCGCGGTTTTAGCTGCGCCCACCGAGTTTTGCCCAATCGGATTATTTTGCGCTGTGGCGCATCCCGTTAACGCCAAAAGGCTGGCACATATCAGGCCAAAGCCCAAAATAGCAATATGTCTAAAGGATTGAGAGCGTAGGGGAATAAAAGGTAATGGCATGGCGTGACCTTTCCTAAAATTGCGGATTCCGATTCATATTTGATTTACTAAGGTTAATAAAAGGCAAAAATATGACGTTTAAAAGCATATTTTACATATCGAAATGTCATTTACGCATATGGGCAATAACGCCGCGTAAACCAAGCCATAAAGAGATAAAAATTGACGGAATAAAGGCCGTAAATTTCAGCGCTGTGAAAACGCCTGCAAAGCTGCCCAAAATTTCCGACTTTGTCGCCAAGGTCAGGGCCAGAAAGCTATCTTCTAAAAAATCGAAAATCAAAAAAGCCAGTGGTAAGATCAGTAATAAATGCCATTTTGGCCCTGACAGCCTCCGCGCTTTAAGACCAAATACGATAACAGCTTCAAACACTAAAGCCTGCATAATCATATAAGGCACATCAAAGAGGTAAGCGATATAGGCTGCGTTTCGACCCGCGAGGTCAAGTTGAGATAATACCTCAACGGCGTATGCGCCCGTATAAAAGCCTTGCGCTTGTAATGGCATGCCCGGTGCCAGACCAATCAGGCGCGCATAGGGCCCTATCAAAGTATACCAAAGGGTATAAAGGGCAAAAATGCCAAAAAGGATAAAAAAACGAGGACCTTGAAACCGTTCAAATGGTGCGAGACTGGACATTACAGCAAAAGCATAGCATTTGACATCCAGTTTCACAAACCATTGGCCGCGTCATTGCGGCCAATTTAAATCGGCACAGCCTTGTCCTAAAACTGGGTCGCTATAGAAAACTTGAAATTTCGTCCCGGCAACGGCACAAACTCTTTTAGGAAAGAGCTATGTTGACGGCCTTCCTCATCAAACAAGTTATGTGCCGAAATTTTCAACTGGACCGGATTTTCACCTATATCTGTTTTCCATGTTCCGAAAAGATTGACAAAGGCAAAATCGTCAGTCGGCGTTTCAAACGTATCGATACGGTTTTGCTCGGCCGTATATTCCAGCTCCGCGCGTAATTTGAATTGATCACTTACAGCCTCGATACCCGTTAAAACACCCAAGGGCGGAATACGCGGTAGGTTACCCGTATCTGTGTCGGCGCGAACAAATTCAAGCAAACCATCAACACCAATATCAAAGCCGGCATAATCCCCTATTTTTGCACCGCCTTGGATTTCAAAGCCGCGGAAAGCCGCGTCTTCGCCCGTGAAAACAAAAACAGGCAGACCGTCTTCAATCTCGCCATTTTCACTCCCGAAAATAAAGTCCTGATAATCAGTATAAAAAGCATTGATTGTCAAGAAATGCTCATCACGACGGTACCGCACGGAAATTTCGCCTCCGAGCGCTGTTTCTTTATCTAATGTTACGTCGCCAATTTCAAATTGGGTGGTCGCCAGATGAGGACCATTAGAAAACAGTTCTTCGGTTGTCGGCGCCCGTTCAGTACGAAAACCCGTTACGCCAATACGTAACGCATCTGAAAGATGTACATCACCTCCCACAGAAAAACTAATGGCATCAAAATCCACCTCTTCGCCGGTTACGCTATTGCTTTGTTCTGTATTTTCATAACGGGCAGCACTCTCAAGGTGAAAATCCCCGAAATCAATTTCATGGAAGGTAAACAGTCCGATCTGGTCCGTCTCAGTAGGCGGTACAAAGGCCTCATCCCCGATCGCGGAAAAATCTCTTTTCCGGTATTGGAAACCATAGGCAGCGGCATAACCATCACGTTCTGCCTGTATCGCCTCAACCCTGATCTCACCGCCTTCATTCGAAAACAAAGTCCCGATCTCATCACCTTCAAATTCGGTATGTTCATAATCGGCATAACCACCAAAAAATTGAACAGCCTCAAAAAATCCGTCCAGAGCAATACGGCCATTTATATCAACGCGCAGCTGATCAAGACCAATCGTGACGACTTCTTCTTCCTCTTCGCCCTCTTCTTCGCCTTCGCCTTCGCCTTCACCTTCACCTTCGCCTTCACCTTCCTCTTCGCCTTCTTCGTGTCCACCCGGAACACCATAATCGGAATTGTAATTATGAATAGCGACACCGAGAAAATTGCCATTATCACCAACATAGGACAAACCGCCCGTGAATGAATAGGTTTCAACCGCCGAGTTTTCGACCGTACCGAAAGCCTCCTCTTCTTCTTCGCCCTCTTCACCGTTTTCTGCCGCTTCAGCCGCTTCAGCGGCCCGTAGTGCTTCACTTTCAGCAAAGCCGGGTATATCGAAATCACCACTATCTTTATAAGTAGCGTCCAGATGTAAAACGAAATTGGACCCAAGAGCCGCATCTATCGCACCGGCGCCTTCGAAACCGTTATCAACAGTTGTTCCCGAAACTCTAAAAGCGCCGTCAAACCCGTCTTCTGGAACAGACTGCGGAATGCGGCCATCAAGGATGTTGACCACACCACCTGAACCTGAAGACCCAAAGCGCAAAAGGGATGCCCCCCTGACAACTTCAATGCGTTCAGCCTGAGCCGGTTCAGCCGCTACAGCATGATCAGGAGAGGCTGATGAGGCATCAATAGAGCCCACACCATTTGTCAGCACTCTGACACGGTCGCCGTCCAAGCCGCGAATAATCGGTCTGGAAGCACCAGCCCCGAAAAAGGTTGAAGAGATACCCGGCTCGGTTTTTAGTGTCTCACCGATGGTTCCGGCCAAACGGTCAGCGAGTTCCTCGCCAGTTAAAACCGATATGCCCGTAATGGAGTCATCAATTGAGCGCACAAGAGGTGATCCTGTTGAAATAATTTCATCGATTTCAAGATCATTTTGAGAATTAGCAGAGCTGGCCTGTGCAAAGCCCAGCGTTGGATAAAGTGAAAAAGTGACGCTAACCAATAGGCCAGCCCGTAGTGATATAGACATGAGAAATACCTTATTAAAATGACGAAGAGCCCGTTCAAGAACGGGAATTGATAGATTTATATAAGGTTAGTGGGAGGCCCTCGCGGGGGTGGTGCCCGGGCGCGGGATTTTTCATAAACACTATAAGAGTCCGCGTAATACCCAGTCTCCAGAGATGTTACAAAAGGTTCAAAAATCTTGACCGAAACGGGTAAAATATCCCCGGCGTCTTCGGATTGTAAAATGATAGAACAGCTTACCCCGTCATGATCATGAGGGGCATCACCGAATTCCGTAGCATGGGCCATAGCGGCGCTCTGCAGCCAAAGGAAAGCAATGGCTGAAAAAACACATATCAGACGATATAAACTGAATGACCGCATATGCGGGCTGTTTATACCCGCTCTAACTAAAATTCAAGGATATATTATAACATTTTAAAAGAAACAAAGACGTAATGTCCTCTTGCTAATTTTGCGAAATCAAATAGAGACAAACCCAATCATGATCGACCAAAGTAAAATCCGCAATTTTTCTATCGTGGCCCATATTGACCATGGGAAATCCACTTTGGCTGACCGCCTCATATCAGTAACCGGCGGATTGTCTGACCGGGAAATGAGCGAGCAAGTCCTTGACAATATGGATATTGAAAAGGAACGCGGCATTACAATAAAGGCCCAAACCGTCCGTCTTGATTACACAGCAAAAAATGGCGAGACCTATATACTCAATCTGATGGACACACCGGGTCATGTTGATTTTGCCTATGAGGTGTCACGCTCACTCTCGGCCTGCGAAGGCTCTATCCTTGTTGTAGACGCCTCCCAAGGGGTTGAAGCGCAAACCTTGGCCAATGTCTACCAAGCCATAGAACATGATCACGAGATTGTACCAGTCCTCAATAAGATCGACCTTCCCGCTGCCGAACCCGAACGGGTGAAAAACCAAATCGAGGAAGTCATTGGCATTGACGCCTCAGACGCTATTGAATGTTCTGCCAAATCCGGTCTGGGCATAGAAGAAGTCTTGGAAGCTATAACCGCGCACCTGCCCCCGCCCGAAGAAGGTGATCCCAAGGCGCCCCTTAAAGCCATGTTGGTGGATGCGTGGTACGACACCTATATGGGTGTGGTGGTGCTGTTTAGGGTCATTGAAGGCTCTGTTAGAAAAGGGATGCGTATACGGACAATGTCAACGGGGGCGAGTTATACCGTTGATAAGGTCGGAGTGTTCCGTCCCAAGCCAGAAGATATGAAGGAAATCGGGCCGGGTGAAGTCGGCTTTCTGACAGCCGCGATCAAAGAGGTCGCGGACGCCGCTGTCGGGGATACAATCACAGAAGATAAACGCCCTACCCTGGAGCCACTCGAAGGCTTTAAGCCAGCGCAACCCGTCGTGTTTTGCGGTATTTTTCCGGTTGACGCTGCCGATTTTGAAGACCTGCGCGCGGCCATGGGGCGCTTGCGGCTTAATGATGCCAGCTTTAGCTTTGAAATGGAAACAAGCGCCGCGCTCGGTTTTGGTTTTCGGTGCGGCTTTTTAGGCCTGCTGCATTTGGAAATTATACAGGAACGCCTCGAGCGCGAATTTGATCTCGATCTCATCACAACCGCGCCTTCTGTGGTTTACACAATGAAGCTGCGCGACGGGACAGAAACCCTGCTGCATAATCCGGCCGATATGCCCGATATAATGAAGATAGAGGAAATCCATGAGCCGTGGATAAAGGCGACAATCATGACGCCGGATGATTATCTCGGCGGTATTTTGAAGCTATGCCAAGACAGGCGCGGTGTGCAGACCGGGCTATCTTATGTCGGCGCACGCGCCATGGTGGAATATGAACTGCCTTTAAACGAGGTCGTTTTTGACTTTTATGACCGGCTAAAATCCGTCTCGAAAGGCTATGCCAGTTTTGATTATCAAGCCATTGGCGTCAAACAGGGCGACCTCGTCAAAATGTCCATTCTGGTCAATGGCGACCCCGTTGATGCGCTCTCTATGCTCGTGCACCGCTCGCGCGCGGAAAGCCGGGGGCGCATGATGTGTGAGCGCCTTAAAGACCTTATCCCGCGCCACCTCTTTAAAATCCCTATTCAAGCTGCGCTTGGCGGGAAGGTTATCGCGCGCGAAACCATTGCCGCCATGCGAAAAGACGTCACCGCTAAATGTTACGGCGGCGATGCCTCGCGCAAACGCAAGCTGCTCGATAAGCAGAAGAAGGGTAAGAAGAAAATGCGCCAATTCGGCAAGGTCGAGATACCGCAGCAAGCCTTTATCGCCGCCCTTAAAATGGATGATGGTTAGCGGGATTGGTCACCCAAGCGTCGTTACACCTTAGTAAGCCTATCTGTGAAATCTCCTCGCACCTTCGTAAAAAATGTCCTATCACTGTGGTACATTTTTACTGGAGGACTCCCAAATGAGCGCAATGAACCTACTCGACATGATTATGAAAGCCCAAGGCGGCGGCGCGGCGAAGCAAGCGGGCGCGGGGCTCGGACTTAACCCGCAACAAAGCCAGAGCGCTATCGCCGCCCTACTGCCCGCCATCTCAACCGCGCTTAAGCAAAACACGGGCAACCCGCAAGGATTGGCGGGGCTTTTAGGGGCATTAGAAAAAGGCAATCATAGCCAATATCTCGACAATCCGCAGGCACTTGGGCAAGCCTCAGCTACACAAGACGGCAATGCTATTCTTGGCCATCTTTTTGGTTCCAAGGATGTCAGTCGTCACGTTGCGGGCCAAGCGGCACAAAAGACAGG
>CAZHPV010000076.1:0-11608 GCA_964534845.1 uncultured Caulobacterales bacterium | reverse complement strand
GTTCAACGCCTTCACGAGTCCACGACCAGCTTCCGCCCCAAATAGGACGATAATGAAAGGCACGTATATTTGTTACGACATAGCGGTGTTTTCGAAACGAATTACGCCATAGAAAGTAAAATCCATAAAGGAATATGAGTAAAACAATATACCCAATCGCTCTCAAGCCCGTAACAGGCTCGCCTTCAATCACAAACGGCCCGCCATTTGACAACTCAGCTAAGGCTTCAAACAAAGTCAATATAATGACAACAGACATAACGCCGTAAAACAATATAAAAAACCCTTTAGCAAATTTTGGTATATGCGCAGCCTTACCTACCCATTCTACATGCTCTTCTGGTAAGAGGGCTTTTGTGACAACCCTTGGAATATCTGGGTCGGCAATCACACCACCACCCGAAAATCTGTGGCGAAGTCTGTCGCATTAGCCCGATATAAGCGCGTTTCCCGTAAGTCGTGATGCTCGCTTGCAATGATCGCCCCGCCCGCTTTATCAAAACCTTTGAAATAGACCTGCGAGGTTAGGCGGCGCGTGTCCCCTTCCCACACGATGTAATGTATATGGGACGGCCTGCCACCATATGTCCCGGGTACATAGGTCCGGAATGAAAATTGCCCGTCTGCATTGGTAATCGCCTTGCCCCAATAGGCAAAATCATCAAAGCGTTCACCCGGGGTCCCGTCATAAGGATGTTTATAACCCCCGCCTGGATCGGTGTGCCAGATATCCACAACTAGTCCGGCGAGCGGCTGGTTTTGGGTATCTACGATCCGCCCGTTAAATTTCAAAGTCTCACCGCGTTGTGTGGTCATATGTCTTAGCAAGTCATCACTATCATTTGAACGATCACCCATTGGGTAAAACGGTCCTTCCGCATCGCGCGGCGTTTTCGTCAGCGGTAAAACCTCACCTTCCGCCCAGACGGGCTTGGCTGCAGATGCGGCCAGTGCAAAGGCCGAGCCTTTGAGGAATTTACGCCGCGCATGGCTCATCCATTGCCTCCAAAGATCAAATTACTACTGGCATAGGAGCCGCCATAATTACTCACCAGATTAGAGACTTGGGCAAGGCAGTCCAGAAATTGCATATCGCTTAACTCTGCCAAAGGATGGGTAAAAACCGACCAGAGCGTCCCGTCACGGAGTGCATATTTAGCGTCCAAGGCACTGGCGAAATTCGCCTCCAGCAAGCGGGTCATAGCCGACAGATCAAGCCCCTCTTGCGGACCGACCGGGCTGATAATCCGCATACGGTTATGCGCTTCATCGGTGATGACCCACATATCGCGCGCCTCTATTTTGAATTGCCAAAACCCCAGCCGCCCTTCAATAGTTTTACCGACTTCTCGAATAAGGCCGTCAAGACGGGCATTCGTCATAGGGATTGGAGCGGGTAATTCAGGGGGGGTCTCCACCTTATCAGAACGCAATTTCTTCGAAAATATGTTTTTCATACGCTCCCCTTATTTTCCCGCTTTCTTTCATCCTCATGCGGCATGAAAATGGCAAGGATAAAAGCGCCGATAATCACAAGGAAAGCAAAGCCTTTAAGCCCGAGCAAGAGGCGCCAATCCAGATTGCCAGAATTAAAAGCCGCCCCGTCAAGTAGGCTAGCAAAAAAGCTGGGATAGATCATACCAAGCCCGGCGCCCCACGCACCTGCGAAAAACGCGCGTCGGGCGGGTGTGTTCTTAGAAAAGAGAATAGCTGAGCTTACCAGTAATAAGCCAACAAAGAAATCATCCAACACCCAGACAATATTCCGGCCATCCCCCCAAGAACGGTAAACCTCCCCTATCATGAGTAAAATGGCCAGGGCTATGGTGATATAGCGAAAGGTTTTCACGAAGCCCCGATAGGCGTGGTTTCCACGTCTTTTTTACGCCAAGGTGGATTTTTGCGGTTCTCGCCAGCTGTGAAAATGCAGAGTGGATTACCAAATGGATCACGAATGTGCGCCTCTCGCCATAGCCAGCTTTGATCTGTGGGAGCCTGATCGACGACAACATTTCGCATGCCGTCCAGTTTGGCATCTACATCCGCAACTTCGAAGTAAATGAGCGTGGAGGACGGCGAAACCACATCAACACGGTGAACAGAAAATGTAGCCTCACCCTGCGGGCATTCAAACCGAGCATAATCATCATGGGTATGCACAATGGTAGTCAGCCCCAAAGCTTCATAGAAACTTATGGCTTTTCTGACATCTGTAACACCGAGTGTCACTTGATTTAAATTCATCTCATCCGTCCTTACGCGGGGGTCAATCCGATCAAGTTCAAAGCGTTCGTCTCAGCCTCTGTCTGATAAAGATCAAAAGCGCCGCTCGGTTGGTTTATTATGCTGTGTTTTAGCGAAGGCAGCAAGTCCTTATGCTGACATTTTCAAGAGTTAATGCGCGCGCGCTCGTTTGCGTGACGTCAGCACCCATAGATTTTTACGCGATTCCACTATATTTTAATAACAAATGACCGGAAGTCGGTTTATCAGTAACGAAACGGGGAATTTGGTGTTAATATTCCCCCAAACTTGCACTTCACGGCGTTAAACCGAAAAATATATGGTTAATCACAAAGTCGTCACTAGCCATTGATCTTTTGTGACGTTAAAACACTGTAAATTTTTGAAAAAAGGAGTTCTCGATGGACGGATATAATGAGGTAGATGCAACAAATGCCGACGTGCGTGACGGCGTACAGGACCGATATGGTGCTGGTGCACAAGCTGTTGAAGCGGCGCTTTGTTGTCCCATCGACTATGATCCACAATATCTAAAAATTATTCCACAAGATGTGCTCGATAGAGACTATGGCTGCGGTGATCCATCGCGCTATGTCCGCGAAGGCGAAACCGTCCTCGACCTCGGCTCGGGCGGCGGAAAAATATGCTTTATCGCCTCTCAAATTGTCGGCCCGCAAGGCAAGGTTATCGGCGTTGATATGACGGATGAGATGTTATCTCTGGCTCGCACCAATGCCCCAATCATTGCCGAGCGTGTAGGATATGCAAATGTCGAGTTCAGACGCGGTCATATCGAAGACCTGAAACTGGATCTGGATAAGCTGGATAAATGGCTGGCAAAAAACCCAGTCAAAAATGCGGCCGACATGGAAAAAATGGAAGCCGAAATCTTACGCATGAAAGAAAAAATGGTCATGATACCGGATGACTCGGTGGATGTGATTGTTTCAAATTGCGTGCTTAACTTGGTATCCGATTCAAAAAAGAAGCAATTATTTGCAGAAATGTTCCGCGTGCTGAAAGTCGGGGGCCGCGTTGCTGTCTCGGATATTATCTCGGATGAAGATAGCCCGGAAGCCTTGAAAAATGACGAGCGATTATGGTCTGGTTGTATTTCAGGTGCGCTAACTGAAACAGGCTTTATCGAAGCTTTGGAAGAGGCTGGCTTTCACGGCATTACTGTCGATAAGTTTGAAAATGAGCCGTGGCAGATCGTTGAAGGTATCGAATATCGTTCTGCAACTTACCTCGCCTATAAAGGCAAACAAGGTGAATGCCTCGAGAAAAACCAAGCTCTTGTCTATAAAGGTCCTTGGAGACAGGTCCAAGATGATGACGGACATGTCTTTAAACGCGGCGAGCGCTCTGCAGTGTGCGAAAAAACTTTCAATCTGATGCAACGTGAACCCTATCAGGACATGTTCTACACTGTAGAACCTGCCATTGCCGTAACAGAAAGAATTGAATGGCCCGGGGATTGCGGCGTCAGACGACGTGACCCGCAAGAGACCAAAAAGGGCAAGCCTAAGCTAACGACCGACCCAAGCCAGGGCAGTTCCTGTTGCTAGCCGGTATTTGAGGTCTAGTGAAACCTGCACAAAAATTCAAAAAAGGGGCCGCTATTGCGGCTCTTTTAACATGCGCCGCCTGCGCACCCGTTAATTTTCTCAATGCGATAACGCCGTCAGGAAGCTACGGACTTTCCAATGATATTGCCTATGGGGATCATGCTCGCCAAAAGCTGGATGTTTATACCGCCAATAGTGACACTGGTGAAAAGCCATTAATTGTCTTTATTCATGGCGGGAGCTGGAATTCGGGCGACAAGAATATCTATAAATTTCTCGGTCAGGGTTTCACCCAAGAGGGTTATAGTGTCATTATACCGAATTATAGGCTTTACCCCGAGGCGCGCTTTCCAGACTTTATGACGGACGGCGCAGAAGCCGTAAAATGGGTCGATCAGGCATATCCTGACCGCGATATTATCCTTATCGGGCATTCAGCAGGTGCCCATACCGCATTGAATATTGCCTTAAACGATGTGTATCTGATGCAAGTGGGACTAGACAGGTGCACCAAGCTGGCAGGGGTTGTCGGACTAGCGGGCCCCTATGGGAGAGGCCCCTTTACGGAAGAGCCTTATATTACCATATTCCCTGATCGCAATAAGGGCGACGACGCCCCGCTCAATCTGGCCCGTCACAGCGCCCCGCCCCTTCTTTTACTTACCGGAGACGCGGATGAAACCGTACATCCCGCTAATTCGCAACTGCTGGCAGATAAAATTACCGCACGCGGCGGAAAGGCAAGAGCGAAGTCCTATCAGGGCGTTAGCCATACCGGTATAGTTCAGCATTTATCGCAGTATTTTGACGAAGATGAGACCATCAAAGCCGATATTATAGACTTTATTGAAAAACTGCCCAACGCCCCCAGCCAAAACTGTCAGTAATCCCTGCGCCATATGGAGAGGCGCAATTGGCATGGAAATCGCACATTCCGAGTAATATTCAACTAGCGTGCGTCAACGTTTTCGACTCCACACCGAAAAGCCGTTAAATGGCACGAAAATTGAATAATATTAGCGTATGTTCAACGCTCTCTTCAAATTATGGATCACAACGGCCCTCGCAGCCCTTGTTTGGTTTGGTTATACCAGCCACACGACCCAAAACGGAGCACTTAAAACCCCGTCGCTACCCACTTTTGAACAGGTTGAAAAAAACAAAGCCTCGCCGCTTAAACTCAACCCATTCAAATCCAAAGCCTATGCTTCTGAGACACCCTTAAAGCCCAAAAGCGTCAAGAAGACCGCGACGCTCCCAAAAGCAAAGCAGGATAAGAGCGGCTTTTTCTCAAAATTCGGGGCTTTCAATGAAAAGAAAGCAAAAACAACAAAACCGTCTAAGCAAGTTCTCTCAAAACCGATTGCCGAAACCTTTTCCAACTTTCCGGGCATCCTGCGCGAAAATAACTGGGTCGTCAGCAATGCCGGACTGCCCGCCTGTCAGCTTAAGCCCAGCGATACTTATAGTTTCGCTAGCCGGCAAAGCAATTTGGCAGGTATAGGCTGTCATCTCCTCAAGGGCGGTATAAATCCTACCTATCAGTGCCAAACCAAATCTGGACACCGGAAACGGGTTTATAAAATTGAGCCCGGCCATAAATTATTGGGTACAGACGCGATAGACAGGCCGCATATCACACTCTCCGATATTAAGCGGCCTTCGCGCAAGTTCTCACTTAAACTCTGCTAATTAAACGCGTAGCAAATCTTATATACTAATGGCTTAAAGCTCGGTGTTGTTTGCGCACGGTCAATATGTTATAATTCGAGCCAATAAAATATAAAAATCTGCAGATTTACTTTAGAGAGACCTATAAATGTTTTCGCATGATGACATTTTAACGCCATTGGCCGTTACAGTCATAATAGATACCCATATTCGGGATCCTGAACTCAATGAGTTTTGCTCACAAGCTGAGCATCTTATAAACCTATTCTCTTTACCGACCCTCTCAAATAAAGACTTACGCAAATGGTTTAATGATAATCTTGAAGGGATTAGAGGAAAACTTAACGGTCCGCGCAAAAACACTTTCATCCTGCGGGCCTTAACGCGGTTTACGGATGATTTACATGTCGAAAACCTTTATGATGCGATGGTGTCAATTTCTGTTAGCGATCAGGAATATAGACGAGAAGAATCCGAGCTTATAAAATCGGCCGCGTCTATTTGGGGATATAGACGCCCGCCAATTAAAGTTGTTGATTAAAAGCGGTAATTGAAACAAAACGGCAAGCACAAGACGCTGCGTCTTCGGTTAGCCGTTCATAGCCTCTAATTTACGGGCTTCTTTCTTACGTTCATGCTCAAGCAAATGACGTTTACGAATCCGGATACTCTCGGGTGTAACTTCCACCAATTCATCATCATTGATAAATTCCAGCGCATATTCCAAAGTAATCTGGATGGGCGGAGTTAAAATTACAGCTTCATCGGTCCCGGAGGCGCGCACATTTGTAAGCTGTTTTCCTTTTAGAGGATTAACCACAAGGTCATTATCCCGGGCATTAATCCCGATAATCATACCTTCATACACTTCGGCCGCATGCCCAATAAACATCTTGCCACGTTCCTGGAGATTCCAAAGCGCATAACCTGCGGCCTTACCTGTCTCCTTTGAAACCAGAACGCCTTTTTGACGTCGGCCAATGCCGGCTTTTGTCCGCGGTTTATAGGCATCAAAATTGTGATAAAGCAGGCCCGTCCCGGATGTGAGTGTTAAGAATTCTGAGCGAAAACCAATTAAACCTCGCGTCGGTATTGAATAGTCCAACCGCACGCGCCCCTGCCCGTCAGGAACCATATCAACAAGATTACCCTTACGTTCGCCCAGCTTTTCCATGATAGACCCTTGATGGTCGCTCTCGACGTCCACCGCCAAATTCTCCCAAGGCTCACACAATACGCCGTCAATATCCTTATTGATAACATGTGGACGGGAAATGGCCAGCTCATAGCCCTCTCGGCGCATATTCTCGATTAGGATGGATAAATGCAATTCCCCGCGGCCCGATACGCGAAATTTATCAGCTTCGCTTAACTGCTCAACCCGCAAAGCCACATTATGGATCAGCTCTTTTTCAAGACGTTCATGGATATTCCGCGACGTGACATATTTTCCTTCACGTCCAGCAAAAGGGCTGTCATTGACCTGAAATGTCATGGAAATTGTTGGTTCATCAACACTTAAAGCCTGTAAGAGCTCGACCTTGTCAGGGTCACAAATCATGTCTGAAATGCTAAGCTTATCAATCCCCGTAAAACAGCAAATATCACCAGCTGACACCGAGTCCATCTCAACCCGCTCCAATCCCATAAACCCGTAAAGCAAAAGCACTTTGGCTTTGCGCGTCGTGCCCTCCGGTGTCGCGACAATAACCTGTTGGTTTTTCTTGATTGTTCCGCGCACAACACGCCCAATGCCGATTACCCCTACATAGCTATTATAATCAAGGGCGGAAACCTGTAACTGTAAGGCGCCTTCCAGATCAACATCCGGCACGGGTGCATATTTTACAATCGCTTCGAAAAGCGGGGTCATATCTGTGCCAATATCCTCAACGGTATTCGACGCCCAACCGTTTAAAGCAGAGGCGTAAATAACGGGAAAATCAAGTTGCTCATCTGTCGCTCCTAAACGATCAAACAAATCAAATGTCTGATCCACCACCCAATCGGGCCGCGCGCCAACACGGTCAACCTTATTGACGACAACGATAGGCTTTAGACCCTGTGCCAAGGCTTTCTTTGTAACAAAACTCGTTTGAGGCATGGGGCCTTCAACAGCGTCAACGAGAAGCACGACAGAATCTACCATAGACAAGACCCGCTCTACCTCACCGCCAAAATCGGCATGGCCCGGCGTATCGACAATATTTATCCGCCAGTTTTTTTGCGTGCTATCTATCCACCGAATAGCCGTATTCTTGGCCAGAATTGTGATCCCGCGTTCTTTCTCGATATCATTCGAGTCCATGACGCGCTCTTCAACCGCTCCGCGCTCCTCCAATGTTCCGGATTGGCGTAACAATTTGTCCACAAGTGTCGTTTTGCCATGGTCAACATGGGCTACAATAGCAACATTGCGCAGATTTTGGATCATGTCGGTCATATTATGAAGGCCTGATAAGTTTCGCGCCTGCTTTAGGGAATTATACATAAAAGTCTACCCCCTAAACCAGTCGGGCCGCGCATTTCCAACTATCCTTGGCCTTACCCCGCATGGGAGACAGTTTATTTTTATAACTTGCTTGCAGGCCCGTCCACTTTTACATATGTCGCAAACAAGAACGGGATGGGGAAGATTATGAAAAAGAGTGTAATTGGATTAGGCCTCCTTTTACTGGCAGGTCTTATTTATTTGGTCATGCATTGGGGGAACATCCAACGCCTGCTACTGGTCAAAAATTTTCTTGACCCTGTAAAAGTCGTAACCAATTTCGCGCAAGCCGGAGAGGCCTTTCACAAAAGAGAGCTTAAAGTCAGCGCCCCGTTGCATGAATGGGAAAACAACCCTCGCCCTCTACCAGAAAAAATAAATTTGTTGGGACAAACAATAACCCCCCAATCCTATATGGAGGACACAGATAGTGTCGCTCTGCTGGTTATTAAAGATGGCAAGATATTGTTTGAGGATTATTATAAAGGGGCGGAGCCAGAGGATCACCGTATCTCGTGGTCTGTGGCCAAAAGCTTTCTGTCCTCACTTATAGGGGCCGCAATTGATCGCGGCGAAATCAAGAGCGTTGACGACACTATGGAGACATATGCGCCGGCACTAAAGGGCACTGTCTATGAAGGTGTAGCTATTAAGGATGTCCTTAGAATGTCCAGCGGAGTGCGCTTTAGTGAAGACTATTTTGACAGTAACAGCGATGTGGTCAAAATGACGAATATACTCGCTATCAAAGGCTCTCTGGATGAATTTACAACACGCTATAAAGAGCGCGACTTCCAGCCCGGAGAGTTTATCCGCTATGTCTCAATAGACACCCATGCCATTGGTATGGTTTTATCGGGGGCCACGGGTCAAACCCCTTCAGAGAATTTTGAAAAGGTTCTGGGAAGCCAGCTCGGTTTTAGTCAGGGCATTCATTATATTACCGACAGTCATGGGGGCGAATATGTTTTAGGCGGGTTGAATATGTCCGCCCGTGATTACGCTTTATTCGGCCAGCTCTTTTTGCAAGAGGGTAAGTGGAAGGGGCAAGACATCATCTCCAAAGACTGGGTACATGAGAGCACGAGCCGCGCAGATATTCCGCGCGCTGATGGCGGCCCGCTGGGATATGGATATCAATGGTGGCGACCTGTTTTAAGAGACGGGGCCTTATATCAGGATGATTTTTATGCCGCAGGGTTTTACGGACAATTCATTTACGTCAATCCCAAAGCAAACATGGTTATCGTCAAACTATCTGTTTTCAAAGACTCCTCGGAAACTGATGAAAACGGACTACCCCATGGTGTGCGAGCAACGGAGTTTTTTAGAGAACTTACGGCCCATTACGCCGATCAGAACTAGGTCTGATTAGCTGTAATATTTCGCGACGTCTGAGAGAGTGGCGCGGTCTGCATAAAGATCATTAACCGGCGCATCGGGATTACCGTAACCCAGAGACATGCCGACGAGCACCTCTTCTTCTTGCGGGATGTCAAGCAAGTCGTGACAAACTGATGTCCAATTACGCCACCAGCCTTGCGGGGCCGTGTGTAGCCCCTCTTCGCGGGCCAGAAGCATGACGGATTGCAGAAAAATACCGACATCCATATATTGCGGCATTTCAAGGCGTTTATCGCCCGTGATAATAATGCCGACAGGCGCACCAAAAAACTTCGCATTATTGGCCAACCAGACGAGGCGCCCCATCTTGTTTTCTTTTTCTATCCCGACAAGCTTATACATGTCCTCACCCAGCTTATAACGCCATGAGCGCTGTGGTTCCCATAATGGGGAGGGGTAAGGTCGGTATGTCGGCTCTTCACGCTGGCCCGAAAGCGTGCGCTGCGCGGCGAGGGTCTTGAATGTCTCCAATGTCTCCCCCGTCATAACATGTAATTTCCAAGGCTGGAGATTTCCACCTGAGGGACTGCGCAAGGCGGTCGTTAAAATACGTTCAAGCACTTTTTGAGGAACGGGTTTATCCAGAAAATCGCGTGCCGTAATTCGACTATTAATAGCCTCAGACACTATCGGGGTTTTTTTCGTATTTAGAGCCATAATCTACTTCTTTTCTTTCTCTCTTAAATGTGTGTAGCCAAGTAAAACCTTTAGGGATAGGTTTTATAGCTAAAATGGGAGGAGACAATATGCTGGATATTAAAAAACAAGTGGACGTAGAGCGAATGGCCCGGTGGCTTATGGCGCTTATCTTGCTCACGGCGGGTATCAGTAAATTCTTTAGCAAGGGCGGTTTTAGAGCCTATTATTCAGGGCAATTTGCTAATCCTGACTTGCGCATCAATTTACCCGCCTTTTCCTTTGATATCTATCTAACCCTTATTCCTTTTATAGAAGTGATTTTAGGCGCAGCGCTTTTGGTCACAGCCCTTAAAAAATATACGGTCTGGGCGTGGTATGCTTTCATGGCTTCCTTGCTTTTCGGACATTACGTTTTGCAAGAATGGTCTGAAGTCAACCAGATGTTACCTTTTTTCTTTCTGGGAATGATATGTCATTTATTGCCAACACAGGCAGAGCATAAAACCCAAGAGCCGTAGATTTAAACCACGCGCCTTAATACCAAAGCCCGCTGACAATATGCCAGCGCGGGCGGCGGGTCACAACAAAGGCGGTAGGCGGATTGACCATACGGCGCGGCACTGCCATCTGGGTCGGAAGCTCTTGAAGGTCCTTCATCGCCATTAGCCGCGAAATACGGTCATCAGTAGGCGGATGTGTACGTAGTAACGAGGCCTCTGGCACTTTGCGCCCGGGCAGCATAAGCTTCTTGATCCAACTTGTATTGGCTTGATCGACCTTTTTTAACGCAGACGCCAAGCCAAGCGGGTCACCCGTTATCTGCGCGGCCCCAAAGTCAGCCTCATATTCACGCGAGCGCGAGAGTGCCATTTGTAAAAGCCCGCTCGCAGCTGGCGCAAACAGTAAGACCACGACACATAAAAGCGGCACCGGAATTTTATAGCCAAACAACAGCGCGCCGAGGCTTACGAAAATCATGATCTGTCCGATTTGCCCCATAAGGTTCGTTAAGCGAGAAAACGCATCTGCAAGGCTCATCACCCAGACATCATTATGTTTAATATGGGAGAGCTCATGGGCGAGAACGCCGCCTATCTCGCGGTTGTTCATCTTATCCAGCAGGCCGTGCGTGACGGCGACAACCGACTGCGCCCCGCGCCCAGAGGCAAAAGCATTGAGCATTTTGGAAGGCACGTAATACAGCGTCGGCTTATGCTCCAGATCGGCGCGGGCGACTAAGCGATCAAACATGTCTTGCAACTCAGGCAGATCATGCGGGCCGAGCTCTTTAGCCTTATACATTTTAAGCACCATTTTCGGTGAGGCCCGCCCAACAGAAAATATCGTAAAGGCCGAAATCGCCCCCGCCATTAATACGCCTGTCCCGCCTGATAGGACATATCCTGCCAAACACAGCAAGCCAAACATAGCCGCAATAATCATGAAGGACTGACCGTGATTAGACCGAGCATGCGCACGCGCCTCGCGCGGCGCATAGATATCCGCCGGACGGGGGCGGGGCTGCTGGCGGTTTTGAACAGGTACGCGGCGTATAAATCTCATGGGGTGAGAATAATCCCTACGGCGGGAT
>CAZHPV010000075.1:0-11631 GCA_964534845.1 uncultured Caulobacterales bacterium | reverse complement strand
TTCTTAAACATGTTGGTTTTATAGTGGGACAAATTAGGATTTCAGAAGGAAGAAGGAGGCGGATATGCGCGTAACAGTTTTCGCACTATCAGCAGTAATTTTATCAGCCTGTTCAGGCTTTGGGGGACAGTCGGGAAGTTCTAACTTCTTTGGGCAAAACTCCGGAGGGTTCGGCGCAAATTGTGACGTGGCTGCACAAGGGTTTCAACAAGCCTCCTATGGACAAGGGTTCGCAGGACCTAATGGTTTTGTCGGCGGATTACCGGCACATTGTTACGGAACAGGATTTGGCGGTGCCGGATTTGGACCGGGTGCAGGTGGATTTGGCGCGGGTGCCGGATTTGGACCGGGCGCAGGCGGATTTGGCGGTGCCGGATTTGGTGCAGGTGTCGGTGGACTTGGAGCGGGTGTCGGATTTGGACCGGGCGCAGGTGGACTTGGTGCTGGTGTCGGATTTGGACCGGGCGCAGGCGGATTTGGCGGTGCTGGATTTGGTGCGGGTGTCGGCGGACTGGGCGCGGGTGTAGGATTTGGACCGGGCGCAGGCGGATTTGGAGCTGGCGCAGGTGGATTTGGGCCGGGCGCAGGCGGATTTGGACCGGGTGCAGGCGGATTTGGACCGGGTGCAGGCGGATTTGGAGCAGGCGGATTTGGACCGGGCGTTGTTGGAGCAGGCCTTGCGGCTAATGGTGTCGGTGTTAACGGATTTGGTGCCAATGGATTTGGAGCTAACGGCTTTGGAAATGTAACGACATTGGGCGCGAATGCTCCCTTCGGGGCGGCTCTAGGCGCCAATCAATTTGGTGGTGCGGTTCAAACCGTACAAGGCGCGCCTATATTCGTACCTCAAGCTGTAGGCGTTCCCTTTGGCGTGCCACAATTAAGAGGTGTTAGCGCAGCCCTTCCATTCGCCATTGCAGGTGGAATTGGAACAAGTTTCGCGGCCGATGGCGATATTTTCGGCGGAAAACCCGCTGGCCCAGCTTCTGGTGAGTTCGGACAGCCTAGTGCAGGACGCGATGTCTCAGCCATTGAGAGCATTAGTTATGGTGATGCGTTTGATAACGCGATTAACTACGATATCGGCGCGGAATATGACATTGGCCCCTCAACAACAGTTCTAGGTCGTTTAGGGTATAGCGAAGCGGACGGTGAGCTACTTGAGATTGGTACCGTGACAGAAGGCGGCGTAACAGCCCCATTATTTGCTGAATTCAGTGATTTTGAACAATACAAGATCGAAGGCGGCGTGCGTCAATATTTTGGCGGTAGCAATTCCGGATTTGGTCTAAGACCTTACGTTGCTGCTCTTGGCGGATTTGTCTATAATGATGATATTAGCTTGACCCAGACATCTACGGCTTTCGCAGGTGGGCCAGAAACAATTGACTATGCTGATGGCGGATGGGAACCAACTGCAGCAGGTCTTGTCGGTGCGGAATGGCAAGTTGGCCCTCGTACAGCGATTGGCGTCGAGTCAGGTATTCGCTGGCGTGACGGTCTGGATACAGTTTCAGGTTCAGAAGACGTTATTTCTATCCCCTTACAACTTCGCGGCCGCGTCGCATTCTAGCGCCAAGCGATATAAAGATCAGAAAGCCCGGCCTTGTGCCGGGTTTTTTATTGCCCTATCCCATCCCGAATATGCGGTGTTCAGGTCTATTTGGAGGGTTTTTCGTGAAATAGGCGAATAAAAACACCGTTTGGCCCCAGCATTGCAAATCCATCTGCAATACATCTGAAAACGTCGGCAATTGTGCCAATTCAGAACAGCAGGGATAGAAATCATGCGGGTTTTACTTATCGGAACAGCCGCCATTGCATTATCGGGATGTTCATGGTTGGGGCTGGGCAATAACGGGAAATCAGTCCAGAATTACGGGTCACAATATGGATCACAATATGGACAATATCAGGCACCCAAGCCTGCAGGCGGTTGTGCGTCTGGTGGATGTTTGTCACGTTGGAATATAGAAGGTGGCGTTGGTACAGCTTTTCTGGTTGGCGGTTCAATTCTGGACGACGATGTCCCCGCGGGGTCAGTTGTCAATGACGTGAGTTACCGCGATGCCTATAATGCAGGCTTTAGAGGCGAGCTTGGCGGGTCTTATGCTTTATCGCCAAATCGTAAGATAACAGCAAATGGCTTTTTTCAAGAACATGATAGCGAGGGCAATCTTGACCTCGGAACAGTTGGTGGAGCCGCGCTTTCAGGTAGCTTGTCAGATTACACCACATATGGCGGTGAAGTTGGCCTGCGTCAGTATTTTGCACCGCGTGTCGCGCCAATTGTAAAACATTACCGTCCTTATATTGAAGGTAAAGTTGGAGCAGCCTATATTGAAGGTATTGATCTTGAAGGTGGCACTATCGGCGGAACGGCGATTGCACCAGGCGGCGCTGACGTGGCCTTGTTTGATGGCGGCTTTGTTCCAACAGCAGCCGGATTGGTCGGTGTTGAAGCCCCTATCGCCAGATTTACGACAATCGGCATTGAAACGGGTATCCGGTATACTGGAAGCCCTGATACAGATACATCGTTCTTGGGTGCTGGTTCTCCTCTTGCAGGAGCCAATGATGCCGGAGCTAAATGGTCTGTTCCTCTGATGGTAAGAGGGCGTTACCGCTTCTAAACATCAACGCTTGCGCCTTTTGTAAGGCGCGGCAATAGGATTTGAGAATATTACAAGGTGATTTGCTTCTGGCAGATCACCTTTTTTATTACCTATCATTCTATCAAAAGGGCGCTAGGACTTTGACGCTTCAAGAGCTATCCACCGATTGATTTTAGTTTCAAGAATGTCCAAAGGCATGCCGCCATCCGATAAAATTGCATCATGAAATTTGCGAATGGAGAATTTCTCGCCCAGCCTGCTTTCGGCCTTTTTACGAAGTTCCAGAATTTTCAATTCACCGATTTTATAGGATAAGGCTTGACCGGGCCAGCTTATATAACGCTCGACTTCCGTCTTGATATTATGCGGTGAGAGTGCCGAGTTTTCATAAAAACAGGCTTCTGCCTGTTCGCGCGTCCAGCCCTTCCAATGCATGCCCGTATCAACGACTAGCCGGCAGGCGCGCCACATTTCATATGTCAGCCGTCCAAAATTATCATATGGCGTTTTGTAAATTCCCATTTCTATCGCCAGTTTTTCGGCATATAGCCCCCAGCCTTCACCAAAGGCATTCGGATAAAGGCTTTGACGAAATTTGGGTACATTGGTGAGTTCTTGGGCCAGACTTATCTGGTGGTGATGTCCCGGAACACCCTCATGTGCAGTTAGGGCCGGTAGATTATATAAGGGGCGCTGCGAGAGATCATAGGTGTTGACGACATAATTTCCCGCGCGTCCCTGCGTCGGGTTTCCGTTCCAATAGCGCCCCGTTGTGTAATTGGGGGCTAAATCTTCGGGGACGGGGATAACCCCGTATGAAAGGCGGGGTAGGTTGCCGAAGAACTCCGGCATTTTACCGTCAATCTGTTTGGAAATCCATGCCGCTTCTTTGAGAAGCTCTTCGGGGGTTTGGGCATAAAATTGCGGGTCTGTTCGTAAGAATTCAAGAAAGTCGGAAAAGCTACCTTCAAAACCAAGCTCGGAAATGATTACGTCCATTTCCTTGCGGATACGGGCAACCTCTTCCAGTCCGATTTGATGAACTTCATCAGGGCTCATATCCAGCGTGGTGTAATATTTGACTAGAGCCTTATAATATTCACGGCCCTCAGGCGTTGTCCCTATACCCGGTGCTATACGCGCTTGGGGCGCATATTCGGTTTCAAAAAATTTATGGAGCGATTTATAAGCCGGTAGGACGGCATTCGTTATGGCGGCTTCACCCAAAGCCTGTAATCGGGCCTGCTCCTCCGTCGAAATGGTGTTCGGAAATGTGGAAAAGGGCTGATAAAACGGATGCGCCGTGGCTTCGCTTTGCGCATAACTTTTTATCAGAGAGAGAATAGGGGGCATGATCTCAACTGACGCGGTATAACCTGATTTTATCCCGCGCCGCATATTGGTCTTATGCTCGCCGAAATAGCGGGGAAGCTCTGTGAGGCGCGCCGCATAGGCTTCGTAATCAGAGGGCGTATTAAAGCGCGTCTGTCTGAGAATATAGCTTAGCTCGTTAAAAAACCCCGAATCATTTGTGAAGGGAATGCGCGCCGTGTCGAAACTATCGAGTAAAACGCGTTGGTTTAAAACAAAACCCAATAGGTCAAAATTTAAACGGTCTTTTTCCGGTAAAGGTTTTGCGCCTAAAGCTTTATGACGATTTAGGAATGCCAAGTTTTGATTTTTTGAAATCTCGAGGGCCGCAGCGCTGGCATTGGGTAAGTGCCTGAGGGCTTCAGTATCGCCTTCACTGCCAGACTGAATGGGATTATTGCGTAAATCTGATATTTCAATGTCCCGAATAAGCTGGAAGAGTGTGTCAATTTGCTGACATTCCGGAATACCGTCCACAATGATGATATTACCGCGCGGGCAAAAATCTACGGGCGGTGTTTGAGCCTGCGCCATAGATATTAAACTCACGAGGCCTAAACTAGACAGAATTCTCATGGGTAAATTATTACGCAATCCAATTTTGGTTCGGATTTTTTTCATTTTCAGCCTTTTCGCTTAGCTACCCTTTAATTAGACAAAACTGTTACAACAAGGCCTGATATGCTTTTTATTTGGCTCTATGTGGATAGACATATGATTATGTGCGCGTATAAGATTTATAAAATGCCCCGCTGTTACGGGCGCTAATTACGGATCTTCAGGCCTTACCTTATGACGATATTTGCCTATATTATTACCGCGCTAGCCTTCATAGCCGTTATTTTCACCCTGATTATGGGGGCGATTTCTATGGGGAATAGATCTGAAGGCGCGCGTCAAAAATCCAATATCTGGATGCGTCGCCGTGTGTGGGCGCAATTAGTGGCCTTATTTGCCTTGGCCTTCCTATTTTATGTCAGACGGACAACCGGATAAAACCCTAAAAGTCAATTTATGGTCAAGCTCAATAAAATTTATACACGAACAGGAGATGACGGCACAACGGGATTAGTCGATGGTTCACGCCTGTCTAAGGATGATTTACGTGTCTGTGCTTACGGGGATGTGGACGAAACAAACGCCGTTATTGGTCTTGCGTGCCATGCGCTTAGTCGTGAAAGGTCTCAAAATAAGAAAAAGACGCTACCCGGTCTTGATGAGATGTTGTCACGTATCCAGAATGACCTGTTTGATCTGGGCGCAGACCTTGCCACGCCTTTGCCGGAGCCGGGTAAGGCTGATAGTGAATATGCTCTGCGCATGGTCGCGGCACAGATTGACCGGCTGGAAACAGAGCTAGATAGCTTAAATGAGGCGCTGGAGCCGTTAAATAGCTTTGTACTGCCGGGTGGTACTCTGGCTGCTGCCTATTTACATCAGGCCAGAACCGTGTGCCGTCGGGCCGAGCGGACGACGATTTCCTTGTCAAAGCAGGCCGCGATTAATCCTGTTGCCATACATTATCTCAACCGTTTATCCGACTTTTTGTTCGTCGCAAGTCGGTGGTGTAATGATATGGGCCGCGCGGATGTAAAATGGGTTCCGGGGGCTAACCGCTAACTCAAAAAGTGTTAGGCGGCGAAAATGTCGACCCTATTAACGTGACTTATTATAGGTACTAACTTGCATTATTCTAAGACTATGGCTTGAAAAATGTGCTGGTCTGGCTCATATATGTGGGATAAGTTTTAGAATATAGGGTAATCCTCGAAACCCAGTTTAACCATCGGAGCCATCATGAAAGTCCTTGTTCCTGTAAAGCGCGTGCTTGACTATAACGTCAAGGCCCGTGTCAAATCAGACCAGTCCGGCGTTGATCTTGCCAATGTAAAAATGTCAATGAATCCCTTTGACGAAATTGCCGTTGAAGAAGCGGTGCGCTTGCAAGAAGCCGGCACGGCCTCTGAAACGATTGTCGTATCCATTGGTCCGGCAAAAGCCCAAGAGACCATCCGGACGGCTTTGGCCATGGGTATGGACCGCGGCGTTCATGTCCAGACCGACGACGATCTGGAACCCTTGGCGGTTGCAAAAATTCTTAAAGGTATCGTTGAGGCCGAAGGCCCGGAACTTGTCATTTTGGGCAAGCAGGCCATTGATAATGATTACGGTGCAACCGGTTCCATGCTGGGCGCGCTCCTTGGTTGGCCGCAAGGCACAAATGCAAATTCTCTGACCAAAGACGGCGGTAAGCTTACTGTGGTGCGCGAAGTTGACGGCGGTCTACAAACGGTCAAGGCCGATTTGCCAGCCATTGTCACTACGGACCTGCGTCTAAATGAGCCGCGCTATGCCAGCTTGCCTAATATTATGAAAGCCAAGAAAAAGCCAATCGACGCTAAAGCGCCCGGGGATTACGGGGTTGATACAGCTCCGCGCCTTAAGGTTTTGAAGGTATCAGAGCCCGAGGCCCGCAAGGCCGGTATAAAGGTTGAAGATGTGGCGACACTTATTGATAAACTTAAAAATGAAGCGGGAGTGATCTAATGGCTATACTCGTTGTTGCTGAACACGATAATTCGGACGTTAAAGACGCCACCCACAAAACCGTCACAGCGGCTGCGGCCATGGGCGGTGATGTCGATGTGCTTGTAGCCGGTAAAGGCGTAAAAGACGTCGCTGCGCAGGCCGCGAAAATCGCCGGTGTGCGTAAGGTGATTGCTTGTGACCATGTCAGTTTGAAACGCCAACTCGCCGAGAGCATGGAAAAGGTTATTGTTCCGCTTATGAGCGGCTATGATGCGGTTCTGGCGCCGGATACGACGACGCATAAAAACTATATGCCGCGTGTCGCTGCCATGCTTGACGTACAACAAATCAGCTCTGTGACGGGAGTTGAGAGTGCGGATACATTTATACGCCCGATTTATGCGGGTAATGCTATGGCGACAGTTCAAAGCACGGATGCCAAGAAATGCGTAACGGTCAGAACCACAGCCTTTGCGCCAGCAGGCGAGGGCGGCAGCGCCTCAGTTGAGACCATTGCGGATCCGAGCGGCCCGTTTAAGTCTGAATTTGTCGGTGAAGAACTGTCTAAATCTGATCGTCCGGAACTCACTGCCGCAAAGATTGTGATTTCGGGTGGTCGAGGCATGGGCTCGGGTGAGAATTTTGCTCTGCTCGAAGGGATTGCCGATAAGCTCGGCGCGGCGATCGGCGCTTCGCGCGCAGCCGTTGATGCCGGATTTGTACCCAATGATTATCAGGTCGGCCAGACAGGTAAGGCGGTAGCGCCAGAGCTATATATCGCCGTCGGTATTTCCGGTGCTATCCAGCATTTGGCCGGTATGAAAGACAGTAAGGTTATTGTCGCGATCAATAAGGACGAGGAAGCGCCGATCTTCCAAGTTGCTGATTACGGCCTTGTCGCGGATTTGTTTAAAGCCTTACCGGAGCTTGACGCCGCGCTTTAACCCCTGCGCCTACGCACTTCTATAATAGACAGACCCCGCTTTAAGCGGGGTTTTTTTGTAACTCGAAAGAATATATAAATAAAATTATGAGCAGGACGGGGATTAAAATATTAGCTGTTTTGGGAGCGCTTATCGCGCTCGGTCTGGCGTTTAGTGCCGGGCGCTTAGCCCAGACTCTGGTCCAGCCTGCGCAAAAACTAACTATCCCCGACGGGGCGACGACGAACGCTGATCTTGCTTGGGATAATTTTATCGTAGCCCAAGAGGAAGCGATTGCCTTCATCCGCACGCAAGACCAATTCGAAACCTCCTCTCTATCCCGCGCAGCAGGCTATCAGGCGGTCATGCGCAATATGATTAAGGCGATAGAACTTTCCGGTTTTAGTGACCCTGACGTGCCCCACTTTACGCGCATAGCCGACTTTACCGCCAAAAGCGGTATGGATAATCCGGATAATGAATACCGTATGTCCCGCATTCGCGGTGAGGCGGAGTACCGTATAACCGGCCAGACTTTATCGGGGCGCATACTGTATATCCAAACAATGGCGGGAGAGCCGGGTGTCGGCGCAGCTGGCCCTGGCGAAATTATCGACACGATCGGGCCTGAACGTCTGGTGAAAAATCCTGACGGTGGATTTGCGATTGTCCTGTCCGCGCAAAAGCCCGAAGGTGCATCCAATTGGTTGCGCCTCGCGCCGGGCGAAGGCAGCGTCATTGTGCGCTATACCGATAAGAGCTGGAGCCAAACCCACCCGCAGGATTGGCTTTATATTGAACGTCTCTGCGATGACTGCCCGCATTCCGCCGCAGCGCTCACTGAGGCGGAAATAGCAAGTGCCATGAATAGGGCCGCACGTTCTCTCCATGACAGAACGACAATGTGGACGGGCATCGCCAACCGGATTTGGCAATTTGTCGGGCGTAATGAAATCGGCAAGGTTAGGGAAACGCCTTCGGGCTTAAAAGGGCAATATTCCGCTTTTGGCACGTTTGACCTCAAGCCTGATGAGGCGTTGATACTCACGCTCCCAGATACGCAGGCGGACTATCTGGGCGTGCAACTTGCAAGTCGTTGGTTTGTCAGCCTTGATTACCGCACCCATATCTCCAGCCTGACCCGCGCCCAAACGCGCCCTGATAGTGACGGGGCGATACGTTATGTGATTGCGCATAAAGATCCGGGCGTGTGGAACTGGCTCGATCCTGCCGGATATAAGGAAGGCTTGATTATGATACGTTGGCAAGGCCTTGAGGGGCAAGGTCTTGAGGGGCAAGGTCTTGGAGGTAAGCCGGATAACCAACCCCAAGCGCAATTGGTCAAGCTGGATGATCTAGCCGCCCATTTGCCACCTGAGACTGTTTTTGTGACGCCCCCCGAGCGCCGTGAGCAGCTTAAGCAGCGTTTGCGTTCTATCGGCTTAAGGTTTCAGTGACGGATTGACGAGGTTCGTTTGGCGCCCGTCTTTCCTGATAATCTCCGTGCATTTCGTACCAAATTAGCCTATGATTTAAGGACATTTAATGTCGATTCGAAAGATAGGTTTCATATGGCCGATCCCGCAGCCCAAACGCCAGAATATGGCGCCGATAGTATCAAGGTCTTAAAAGGACTCGATGCGGTTCGCAAACGTCCGGGCATGTATATCGGGGATACGGATGATGGCTCTGGTCTGCATCATATGGTCTATGAGGTCGTTGATAATTCTATTGATGAGAGCTTGGCGGGCCATGCCGACCGCGTCGAGGTGCGGCTCCATTCTGACGGGTCCTGTTCTGTACGTGATAATGGACGGGGCATACCTGTCGCCATTCACGAAGAAGAGGGCATATCGGCGGCAGAAGTGATTATGACCCAGCTTCATGCAGGCGGGAAATTCGACCAGAATAGCTATAAGGTTTCAGGGGGTCTGCACGGTGTCGGTGTCTCGGTCGTCAATGCTTTGTCTGTTTCTTTGCAGCTGACAATTTGGCGTGACGGTAAAGAGCATTACATGGAGTTCTCTCACGGCGAAAGTTTGGCGCCTTTAAAAGCGGTCGGCGAGGCCCCGGAAGAGACGCGCCGTAACGGCGAGACGAAAGTTCTCACAGGGACGCAGGTACGCTTTTTACCCTCAGAAGAGACCTTCACAATGGTGGAGTTTGACCGCTCGACATTAGAGCGGCGCTTGCGTGAACTGGCCTTTCTAAATTCCGGCGTGATGATTGTCTTGATCGATGAACGTCCTGAGGATGATATTGTTACAGAGCTTTATTATGAGGGCGGTATTGAAGCCTTTGTGCGCCATCTTGATTCTAATAAACAAGCCCAGCTTGAAGCCCCGATTGTGGTCATGAAAGAAGTCGACGGCATTGGTGTTGAGGCCGCCTTGTGGTGGAATGATGGATACCACGAAAATGTGCGTTGTTTTACAAATAATATCCCTCAACGTGACGGTGGGACGCATTTGGCAGGGTTTCGCGGAGCACTCACCCGCACGATCAATAAATATGCCGCTTCTTCAGGTGCGGCTAAAAAGGAAAAAGTGTCGATATCCGGTGATGATGCGCGCGAAGGGCTGACATGCGTACTCTCGGTTAAAGTGCCTGACCCGAAATTCTCAAGCCAGACAAAAGATAAGCTAGTATCCTCAGAGGTGCGTCCCGTTGTGGAAAGCGCTATGGGTGAGGCGCTCAATGAGTGGTTTGAAGAACACCCAACGGAAGCCAAAATCATTGTCCAAAAAATAATCGAAGCCGCTGCCGCTCGCGAGGCTGCGCGAAAGGCGCGTGACCTCACCCGCCGTAAAGGGGCGCTGGATGTGGCCTCTCTGCCGGGTAAATTAGCGGATTGCCAAGAGCGCGACCCGGCTTTGTCAGAAATCTTCATCGTTGAGGGGGATAGTGCGGGGGGCTCTGCCAAACAGGCGCGGGACCGGCAAAATCAGGCTATTTTGCCGCTCAAAGGTAAAATCTTAAATGTTGAGCGCGCCCGTTTTGATCGCATGTTGTCCTCCCAAGAAATCGGCACGATGATTACGGCGCTAGGAACAGGTATCGGACGTGAGGATTTTGATATTGAAAAACTGCGCTACCATAAAGTGGTGATTATGACAGATGCCGACGTAGACGGTGCGCATATCCGAACTTTATTGTTAACGTTTTTCTACCGGCAAATGCCTGAATTGATTGACCGCGGCTATCTCTATATTGCTCAGCCCCCGCTTTATAAAGTCGAACGGGGTAAATCAGCGCGTTATATTAAAGATCAGGACGAGCTGGATGATTATCTCATAGATGCTGGTGCGCAGGACAGTTCACTGACCCTTGAGGGTGGTGCGGTTATTACAGGCGAAGATTTAAAGCGCTTGGCCCGCGAAGCCCTTAAAGCTCAGCAACTTATTACCCGTATGAAGCATAAGGCGGGTGATAGTATTATTGCGCAGGTCGCCATTGCAGGGGCATTGGGCCAAGATGCGGGCGAAGACGAGATCGCCGCGGCGGTAGGGCGTCTGGATATGATAGCGGATGAGGGCGAGGACGGATGGTCTGGGCGTCTTGATACGGACGGCGCTGTTGTGCTTGAACGGGAAGTACGCGGTGTGATGGAACGTGTCGTCTTTAGGCCCGCGTTCAGAGATAGTTCTGATGCGCGCCGCTTGCATAAGCTCGCGCCGCAATTAATGGAAACCTATTCAGGGGTTGCGGTTTTTAGGCGCGGCGATGCAGACCCTGTTGAAGTTTTCGGCCCGGCCCAGCTTTTCGAGGTTATAGAAGCCGGTGGCAAGAAGGGCTTTAAAATCCAACGTTATAAGGGACTGGGAGAGATGAACCCCGGCCAGTTATGGGAAACCACATTGGATGCCAATGCACGGTCTCTCTTACAGGTCAAAATTGAGGCCGCTGATGCATCTGATGATCTGTTCACCAAGCTTATGGGTGATGTGGTTGAGCCGCGCCGCGAATTTATTATCTCGAATGCTCTAGATGCTGACGTGGATACATAGAGGCTTTTCCGTTCTAGCGGCTTGTTTTTGGTGATATTGTTTCCGAATTTGGTCCATATCAGGGTTATTGCAAGATTAATTTGATTATTTGCCATGTGCCAAAATAGAAAAATAGGAAAAAATATCGGTTATTTTTAAAAAACTATATTTTTTTTGACTGACTCTATATTTCGTGAAGTCTGTATT
>CAZHPV010000074.1:0-11881 GCA_964534845.1 uncultured Caulobacterales bacterium | reverse complement strand
CGTGGGCTTTTACATCAGACATGATGCTGCGCACAGACTCTATGATGTCTGTCTGCGTAAGCGCCGCCGGACGGCTGAGCGCATCACGCTTTTCGGTCTCAGAAAGGCTATTCCAAATCAGGGTTTGCATATTAACTCATCATCTTTTCGATCGGGAGGACCAATATTGCGCGCGCGCCGAGAGCTTTTAAATCTTCCAAGGTTTCCCAAAAAACGTTTTCCGTGCAGACAGCTTGTACGGCCACCAGATCGGTTGTCCCCGCCAGAGGCATTATGGTGGGTGCATCTGACCCCGGCAGAAGTGCGGTAATGGCATCGATCTGGTTTTTCGGAGCATTCATCATAATATATTTGGTCTCAGATGATTTAAGGACGCCGTCTATACGGTTCATCAATTTTTCTAAAATTTCGCGTCTTTGCGGTGAAAGCGTCCGGTCTGAGCTTATCAATACAGCCTCGCTTTCCAGAATAGTCGCAAAGGCTTTTAGGCCGTTAGCCTCTAATGTGGCACCAGAAGAGACAAGATCACAAATGCTTTCGGCAATGCCGATGGAGGGCGCAAGTTCAACTGCACCTTTCATTTCAACGAAGCTGGCCTCTATTTTATTGTCGTCAAGATAACGGCGCAATATGCCGGGATAGGTCGTCGCAATACGGCTATCTTTAAGGTCTTTGGCTGACTTTATAGACCCGGTTTCCGAGGCCGCCAGACAGAGGCGGCAACGCGAAAACCCAAGGCGCATAGAAATCCTGGCATCAAGGGGCGAGGCACTTGAGAGCTGTTCTTCAACCAATACATTTTCACCGACAATCCCGATATCGCAGGCATCATTTGATACGAATGACGGAATATCGTCGTCACGCAGCAAGAGTAAATCTATGGGCATGTTCTTAACCCGTGCCAAAAGCCCGCCGCCTCTTATGGTAAAACGCAGCCCGCAATTTTTGAGCAGTTTAAAACTGTCATCAGCCAGACGGCCTTTTTTCTGTAGGGCTATTCTTAGTCTTTCTGTCATGTCTTGGTCTTTTCTTTTTTGCCGTCAAGCACGCTGCGATAGCCTTTATGAGGTTCATCTTTTAGGAAGCGGGCGACGCGGGCAATTGTTGTCGTTGACACGCCTGTAAGGGCATATATTTCTCGGTAAGACATCTCGCCCTTATCCAGTAATTGGGCGACATGCCAGCGCTCTGATAGCGCCTTTAATTCTGCCGGTGTACAGAGATCAATTAAAAATTTTTCCATGACCTTTCTATCCTCAATACTGGAGAGGGCGCGGGATAGGTTACGTCTGATATCTGGTTTTGCAGTCATTTGTGGCGCGATCAAAATTGTAAAGTCTGTACTCGGCGGGCTTGTTTCATTGTGTTAGCGTGCTAATACAGCAATGCGCCTGCATTGCAAGTGGAAATTTCACTTTTTTTAGTGTGCGTTAAATAATCACAGACCTGCCATTTTTTGAGCACACCAGACAATAAAAATTGCCAAGGCGAGGAAGGGACCAAAGGGAATCCACTCAGTGTTACTGCGCCTGAACATCGGAAACAGAGCTGCAAGCAACCCTAAAAAGCTGCCAATGAGAATAATATAGGGCAAGGCGCTCCATCCAAGCCAGGCCCCTCCGGCGGCAAGGAGCTTCGCGTCTCCGCGCCCAAGGCCGTCCCGGCCACGCAGGCGACGAAATGCGGTTTCTACCAAAACAAAAACGGTAAACCCGGCAAAAGCTCCTATTAAAGCGGCGGTAAGTTGGTCGATTAAAAGCCAGCTTTGAACGAGGCCAAGTCCCAATAAGCTATAGGTTAGCGTGTTTGGTAGGCGGAAGCTTCGCAGATCAATAATAGATAAAAGCGTAAGCCATATGAGCAACACGCTCCCGAACACATATGTCCAAAGCTGTAAGGGTAGCAGATTTAAAAATATATCGCGCATGGCACTTTTCCAGACTTATTGACATTTCCAGACATATTGCCAGACATATTGAATGCATTTAAGGCGGTGTCAGGATGTTTCGTGGCTCGGGACTATAGGTTTCAAGGATTATATCAAAGCGGATCAATATTGAAGCCCACAGGCCGTGATCTCATTTATGTTTATGTCCACATTTGGCACAGTTTTGTTTCAAAAAGAGAAAAATGAAACGGTTTTTCGTCCCTTAGGCGTAAAATACCGCCCAAAACGCGTATTTCACGCTTGGCACGGCGCTTGCAAAGAGAAAAGGGAATATCAGAGACGTTATTCTTTTTCCAAATGGGTCGGAAAATCTCCCACTTTCGCCGGCCTACCTTATCGCCCCGCCTCTGAGCGGGGTTTTTTTTTGTCAATCTGGCGGGATAACGATTTTATCATATGGCTATGACTTGATTATATTGGGTGGAGCTATATGTTTTACGCGGCGCATGTGATTAAGAAAAACTTGGGATAGCCTAATGGGTATAATTTCAGCAATTAAACGCGAAACACAATATTTAGCAGGTTTGTCGCGTATGTTACGCGCGGTTAAAGATGTCGATGCAGACGGCGGCCATCTTATCGCTGATGAGCTGGAGCTGCGGGTTGATGCCTTCGGGCCCAATCTGGCTTTCATCGAAGATGATAAACGCCTTACCTATAATGAAATGGAACAATATGCTAATCGTGTAGCCGCATGGGCTTTATCCTTGGGCTGTAAGGCCGGTGATACAATTGCTGTTTTTGTTCGAAACCGCGCAGAATATGTATCTATCTGGTTTGGCCTCTCTAAGGTCGGTATTGTTCCGGCTTTGTTGAATTATCAATTGGCCGGGCCAGCTCTCGCACATTGTCTAAATATTTCTGAGAGCCGTTTTCTGATTTTGGACTATGAAATGCTTGGGCAATGGAAGACAGCCCAATCTGACCTGAAAAATGAAATCAAAGCCTATGCCGCCTTTGGTGAAATTCCCGGGCTACCAAGTTTTGATGATGCGATTTCGATGCAACCGACTGACCGGCCCTCTAAATCATTACGCAAAGGCATAAAGGCGTCAGAGCAAGGCATGAAAATGTTTACCTCTGGCACGACAGGCCTACCTAAGGCGGCCAAGGTAACACATGTGCGCGCGCAGAATTATCTACGCGGCTTTGCGGCCGGTTCCAAGGCAGGGCCGAGTGACCGCATGTTGCTGGTCTTGCCTATGTATCATGCCACGGGCGGTCTTTGTGGTGTCGGCTCAGCGTTAACCCGCGGTGGCTGTGTGATTGTCCGTCCGAAATTTTCGGCAACCAAGTTTTGGGACGAGGCCGTGGAATTTGGCGCTACAAAATTTATGTATGTAGGCGAATTATGCCGTTTTCTACTCTCTACCCCACCCCATCCCAAGGAAAGAGAGCATAAAATCACATGGATGATGGGTAATGGCTTACGTCCCGAGGTCTGGCCGGGATTTGTAAAGCGTTTTAATATACCGCATGTGATAGAGTTTTACGGAGCAACGGAAGGGAATGTAAGCCTTATTAATATAAATGGCCCGGTTGGCGCCGTCGGGCGTGTGCCTAAATATCTAAAATCGAAATTTAATTGTGAAATCATTCGCTATGATGTCGAGAGCAATTCAAATCTTAGGGGGACGGACGGATTTTGTATCGTTACAGAACCTGATGAAATCGGCGAACTCATCGGCGAGATTCGTAATGATGACGCCCGGTTCCGTTTTGAAGGCTACGAAACCAAAGCCGCAACGAAAAAGAAAATTTTGCGTGATGTTTTCAAAAAAGGGGATGCCTGGTTTAGAACCGGTGACCTGCTTAGGCGGGATTCACAGGGTTATTTCTATTTTATGGACCGTGTGGGTGATACATACCGTTGGAAAGCCGAGAACGTAGCGACGGGAGAAGTCGCGGCGGCTTTATCAAAATTCGAAGGTGTCACGCAAGCCAATGTCTTTGGTGTGGCCGTTTCGGGTTATGACGGACGTGCCGGTATGGCCTCTATTGTTCATGAGGATGAGTTGGATCTTAAAGCGCTAAAAGAGCATGTTGAGAGCTCTTTGCCGCATTATGCCAGACCCGTATTTTTACGACTTTCAAGCGAGACGGATACGACCAGCACATTTAAGTTCAAAAAGACAAATTTGGTCAAAGCCGGATTTGATCCTAAAAATACATCTGACCCGTTATATTATGCGGATGCCGATAGCGGGACTTATAAAAAGATTACGCAGGGAACATATGATAATATTGTGAATGGTGAAATCCGTCTATAATTTTTCTATATGAGAATGCCGATGCAGGCAGATGAAATTCTCGATTTCTGGTTTTCGCCAGAGAACCAACCCTATTGGTACGCAGCGCAGGACGCTTTTGATGCGGCGATCCGCGCAAAGTTTGAACAGGTTGCGATTGACATTGCGCTTATTTTGCAAAGCCGAAAATATCATGAATGGGAAGACAACCCTCACACCCATCTGGCGCTGATAATTGCGATGGATCAATTCCCACGTAATATGTTCCGGGGTACGGTTGCGGCTTATGGCTGGGATTTATTGGCTCTCGGTCTGGCCAACCGGCTGGTCGATAAAGGAGGGGATATTAAATTGCCCATTGAACGGCGGATATTTGCTTACCTACCCTTTATGCATTCAGAAGTTTTGGCAGATCAAGACCGCTGTGTTGACCTTATTGAGAGGCGGCTTAACGATGCGGATAATTTGCATCATGCTCGAGAACATAAGAAACTGATTGCCAGATTTGGCCGCTTCCCGCATCGTAATCATATATTGGACCGGGCCTCGACTCCGCAGGAGACGGCCTTTTTAAATCGGGGAGGTTATAGAGTTTGAAAACCATCGGGATATTAATTTTTAAGGACGTCGAAGAGCTGGATTTTGTCGGGCCTTATGAAGTGTTTTCCATGATTAATACAGTGCTGGAATATTTAGGCCGGCCTGAGCGCGTAAAGCCGGTGCTGATATCTGAGGATGGTCAGGACGTTATGTGCAAAAAGGGAATGCGGGTTGGGGCACATGCGGCTATGCATGATATCGACAAGCTGGATATCGTGTTGATTCCGGGCGGAGACGGCACGAGAGAGGTGATAGAGAACGCAAACATAATGCATTGGGTTAAGGCTATTGCCCCAACATGTGAATGGGTTACGAGTGTCTGCACGGGGTCTTTTGTGTTGGCGAAAGCGGGGCTGACAAAGGGCCGCAAAATATCAACCTATTTCGCAGCCTTTGATGAGTTTGCACAATTAGGACTGGAAGGCGACTTGGTCAAAAATTTGCGCTATGTGCGTGACGGGAATGTCGTAACCTCAGCCGGGGTTTCGGCGGGAATTGACATGGCGCTGTGGTTGACAGGACAAATGTTTACACCAGAACTTGCCCGACAGGTACAAAGGGCTATACAATATGACCCTGCGCCCCCATATCAAGCGCATGTTTAAGATTTTATCTCCCTCGCGCCGACATGAATTGGAAAATGAAGATACCATTTAAAAAAACGCCTAAAGACTTTGCAGATGAATTGCGGGCGCAATTTGATGCTTTGAAATTTAAACCTGACCAGATTTATACTATTCACAATAATATACGTCGCTTGACCAATCAGTTTGATCTGGCAGGGCCTGAAATGCGAAAGATCAAGGACTTTAACGTCCCTCAGGATGACTACCCTGTACCCGTTCGGATATATGTTCCTCATAACAGCTCAGAGCAAGCCGGCCCGACACTCATCTATTTACACGGCGGGGGCTTTGTGACCTGCTCGCTGGAGAGCCATGATGCTTTATGCCGGCGTTTGGCAAGTGGTTCGGGTTACCGGGTCTTGTCAGTAGATTATCGTTTGGCCCCGCAATATCCTTTTCCGGCGGGTCCGGATGACTGCGAAAGTGTTTTAAATTGGGCCTTGGAAGGATATGGAGACAGTTTTGGTATTGACCGTCATAGACTGGCGCTTGGCGGCGATAGTGCGGGTGGTAATATGGCGGCTTTTCTGGCGCAAAAATACCGGGATGATCTCCACGTCCAAATTCTGTTTTACCCGCTCATGCAATTAATTGATTTCAAACCGCCCAAACCCGGCCCTCAGGACTGGTTGCAATTGGGGGTCATGGCTTTGAAATTTATCTCCGAGCACTATGTTGCGGACTCAGACCCAACGGATACACGGCTTTCTCCATTGCTGGAGACTGAGTTGACGCGCATCCCGCCAACCTTTGTTTTAACCTGCGGGCTTGACCCTTTGCGCGATGAGGGGCGTGCCTATGCTGATAAGCTCACAGCGGCCGGAGTCACTGTTGACTATTCCCATGAAAAGGCCATGCCGCATGGCTTTTTGAATTTCTCTCGCGCTTTCCCTAAGGGGCGGAAGATCCCGCTTGATGCGGCTGATTTTCTAAGGGCTCATATGCCGGAGCCAGGATAATCGATTTAGCCTATAGACCCTCCCAAAGCATATTGGAACTCGGCCCCGATTTTTACGACCCGGTGCGCCCGGCCCGCTTCCCAAAAACCCTTTTGCGCTATAGGGATGAAAAGGCGGCGCGATCTGTAGGATTGGACGGACTATCCGATAAGGATTGGGTTCGCCATTTTGGCCTGTTTGAGCCTTTGAGCGATAATCTGTCCGAGCCTCTGGCTTTGCGCTATCATGGTCATCAATTCCAGCATTATAATTCTGATCTGGGCGATGGGAGGGGATTTTTATTTGCCCAAATATATGATGATGAAGATCGCTTGCTTGATCTGGGTACAAAAGGTTCAGGGCAGACACCCTATTCGCGGCGGGGCGATGGTCGCCTGACTTTGCTTGGCGGTATCAGGGAGGTTTTGGCCACGCGCTATCTTCAACATTTGGGCGTAAATACATCCCGTAGCCTATCCTTGATCGAGACAGGTGAGGCCTTGCAACGTAATGACGAGCCGTCTCCAACGCGCTCAGCCGTCTTGGTACGGTTGTCACATTCCCATATCCGTTTTGGCACATTTCAGAGACAGGCCTTTTTTAACAACGCCGATAATCTTGAAAAGCTGGTCGCCTATAGTTGCCGGCATTTTTATCCTGATAGGGATACGCCAGATACACTATTGGACGGTGTTGTAAAAAACAGTGCCGATATGGTGGCTGGCTGGATGGCGGCCGGGTTTGTACACGGGGTCATGAATACAGATAATATGAATATAACGGGGGAGAGTTTCGACTACGGGCCTTATAGGTTTTTACCTGTGCTTTCACCGGGCTATACGGCCGCTTATTTTGATCATAACGGTCTATATGCTTTTGGGCGTCAGGCTGAGGCTATGTATTGGAACCTTGCCCAACTCGCCCAAAGCCTGTCATTGATTTGCGACGATGATAAATTGCTGGAGGCCTTAAAGGGATTTTCTCCGGCTTACCGGAAGGCTTTGCAAGGGCATATTTTTCGAAGGTTGAAAATTCAAACGCGCGACCTTGAAGAGGATATGACCTTTATACAATCGACTTTCAATTTTCTGGAAAAAAGCGGGGCGAGCTGGCCGCAATTCTGGGCGGATTGGGAAGGCGGGGCACAAAATAAAGCTCACGCCATTAAGGGGCCAAATAAAGCCTTTTATCAGGGTGAAGACTTTAAGGATTGGTATGAGCGCCTTAAAACTTATGAGGCGGTTATCAATGTGCCAGAAAAAAACGGGGCGTCTTTGCCTGACAGATTATTATATGAGGACATCGAAGCGCTGTGGGAGCCGATTGATAAAGAGGATGATTGGTCTGCTTTTGAAGAAAAACTCGCCTGTTTTACAAATTAGCCCGAAACAGGGGTAACAATTTTGCGAGTGGGCTTGTCGCCCATGGCTAAATTATGGTTTACTGAATCCGTAATGGAGGAAATTATGAATATCAAATATATAACATTGTCAGTATGCACCGCAGCTTTACTCTGTGCATGTTCCCAAGTTGAAACGGGTGCTAATGCGGCGCAGTCGGCGGCTGGCGACGCGGTTTCCAGTGCAGGTACGGCAGTGGCTCAAAAGGTAAAGGGCGAAGGTCAGGGGTCAGGTCTTAAAGGTGATAAGAAATCGTCTCCCGGAGCAGATATTGGCGAAGCCGCTGCTGGTACATATAAAGCCGAAGCGGGCCATGCTTATATTGCTTTCTCCTATCTGCATCAGGGGTTTTCCAAGCCGATTTTGCGGTGGGGTGAGTTTGAGTCAACCATTGAGCTTGATCCAGAAAACCCTGAAAGTTCGAGCCTGTCTGTGACAATCCCTGTGGCGTCTATTGATAGCGGTGTGGCTAAATTTGATGAGTACTTGCTTACTGGCGACTTTTTCGATGCAGCCAATCACCCTGTTATTACCTTTGAGAGTACGGAGCTTGAAGCTAAGCAGGTTGGCAAAGGCTATTTAACGGGAGACTTAACGATGAAAGGCATTACGAAGCCCTTAAAGTTGAGAGCTAAAGTCAATAAAGTTGGACAGCACTTTAGAACGAAAACGCCTATGTTTGGTATTTCCGCATCCGGAACGCTAAAAAGATCGGATTGGGATCTTGGAAAATATGCGCCGAATGTAGGTGACGACGTGACGTTAACAATCGAAGTCGAGTATGTTTTAGAGCCCTAGCCTTTTGAGGTGATAACTATTAGGGCAGACCGATGATTAAACGCATAGATGTGACCTATAGCCGGGTCGCAATTTTCCTGCATTGGACAATTGCACTTTTGATTATCGTGCTTCTGGTGTTTGGCACTTTGATGACGAATCCCGAAACCCCTAATCGTTTTGTCCTTTATCAATGGCATAAAACGGGGGGCATAATGGTCTTATTGCTCTCGGTTTTACGCCTTTTCTGGCGCCTGACCCATAAAGCACCGGCCTTGCCAAGCGCGATGAAGGATTGGGAGATATTGGCAGCGAAGTGTTCTCACATCGGGTTTTATGTCTTGATGATTGGCATGCCGCTATTGGGTTGGGCTATGGTTTCCGCTTCGCCGCTTGGTTTTCCAACGAAATTATTCGGCACGATAAATTGGCCCCATATGCCTTTTCTTGCAAATCTCGAGGTTAAGGAGCCTGTTGCCAAAAAATTGACGCAAGCCCATCATTTGGGCGGCAAGCTCATGATTGGGCTCATTGGGCTACATATCGGGGCCGCGCTTAAACATCATTTTGTCAATAAGGATAACGTCCTTGCGCGTATGGTGCCTTTTTTAAGACGCCGTGAGAACGGCATCGGTAATAGCGATAGCCGCCTTTAAGACCTGATCGATAGATTGCTGCGTTGTATCAATGAAATGGGCGTCACTGGCGGGCTTTAGCGGGGCTACGCTTCGGGACTTATCGCGTGCGTCCCGTTCTCTTAACTGGGCGAGAACGGCCTCATATGTAATGTCTTCACCGTAGCCGACAAGCTCTGCATGGCGGCGCTTGGCCCGTTCCGACGGGTCAGCATCTATATAAAGTTTTACATCGGCGTGCGGGCAGATAACCGTACCGATGTCCCGCCCGTCTAGTACGGCGCCAGTGGCTGCGAAACGGCGCTGGAACACAAGGAGCGCCTCGCGCAAATCCGGATGAACGGCGACACGTGAGGCGGCGGCCCCGACGTTTCCGCTTTTCAAAACCGGATTGTCGATCAGTTTTGAAATGGCTTCCGAGGTCAGGTTTTTCGCAATCTTTGTACAGTGATCTGCATTGTCGGGATCTGCGTTCTCTTTTAGTATATTATGGGCAATTATACGGTAAAGCTTACCCGTATCCAGATAGTCTAATCCGTAATGCGCCGCCAAGGCTTTGCCAAGTGTGCCTTTGCCGCTCGAAAATGTGCCGTCAATAGCGATGACGCAGCCGGCATATTTTTCGCGGGGTTCTATCATGTCAAATTAGCGCCCAGCTTAGCCATAAGACTAAAAAAGGTCGGAAAGCTTGTGGCAATCATGGAGGCATCATCAATCGTCACAGGCGCTTTGGCGTTTAAACCCAATATCAAAGCCGACATAGCGATGCGGTGATCATGATGTGTTGTGATATGTCCGCCGCCGTTCACAAGGCCGCCGCCATTTGCGGTTCCCGATACTGTCAGCCCGTCCTCGCGCTCGCTAAGCTTAACACCATTGGCGCTAAGAAGCGCCGCAGTCGCTGCAATGCGGTCACTTTCCTTGACCCGTAATTCGCCAATGCCGTCCATAGTGGTTTCACCTTTGGCAAAAGCGGCAGCTACGGCCAATATGGGATATTCGTCAATCATAGAGGCGGCGCGCTCTGGCGGGACAGTGATACCGCTTAAGACAGAGTGGCGTACATTTATATCAGCAATAATCTCGCCGCCGGATTTTCGGAAATTATCCGTGCGCAGATAGGCCCCCATTTCGATAAGCGTTTCAAACAGGCCTGTGCGGGTTGGGTTCATCATCACATTGCGCACTAAAATATCCGATCCGGGCGTAATCAGTGCCGCAACAATGGGAAAGGCGGCAGAGGACGGATCTCCCGGCACCATAATATCCGTTGCTTTTAAGGCCGCAGGGCCTTCAAGTTCCACAATCTGGCCCCGCCCTACAGGTTTGCGGTTAAGCGAAACCCCGAAAGCCTCGAACATATTTTCCGTATGGTCGCGCGTTAAGTGCGGTTCACGGATAATGGTTTTACCCTTGGTGTTTAATCCTGCCAGCAAGATACAGGACTTAACCTGTGCTGAGGCTTGGGGCGGGGTATAATCTATCGCCTTGAGTGCGCCTGTGCTTTGTAATGTGATTGGTAATTTATCACCGGACGTCGCTTGGGTGTTGACCCCCATTTGGTGTAAAGGCGCGAGTACGCGCTTCATTGGCCGCGCTGATAAGGAGGCGTCACCTGTAAATTCGGCCGTTAGCTTATATCCTGCGGCAGCGCCCATTATCAGGCGCACACCGGTTCCGGCATTTCCGCAATCCACGACTTCTTTGGGTGAGCGCCACCCTTTAGCCCCTGTACCGGTGACAGACCAGCCGCCGTCCTCTTTTTTGGTAACGGTGGCGCCAAAGGCTGATACGGCCGCCGCAGTAGACATAATGTCTGTGCCCTCCAATAGGCCGCTAATATGTGTTGTGCCGGTGGCCATAGCCCCAAAAATCAGGGCGCGGTGGGAAATAGACTTGTCTCCCGGTGCGCGTATATCGCCGGTTAAAGCCGAACTTTTCTGGCTTTTTACCGGGTAGTTATCAGGGTGTAATTCAGTGTTTGACATAATTGCTTATTGACTTGATAAAATGTGGCGCTAAGACGCGCTGTAATGTCTTAATAGACGCAGTTTTTCAATGCTTTTTTTAGCGAAATAAATTTGGGAACAAAACAGGGTTAAGTTTAATGGCAAAAGTTGATTTAGGCGAAAAACGGGTCTGTCCCGAATGTTCAAGCAAATTCTATGATTTAACCAAGCGTCCAGCGGTCTGTCCGATGTGTAGCTTTAGCTATAACCCCGACGAAGTTGCCGCCCCGCCGCTCCCGACAGAGCCCTTTCCGCCCGAAGAGCCCGCACAGGAAGAAGCTAATGTCAATACGGAGGCTGATGAAGATTTTGACGAGGACGAAGAAGTGGCCAAGGAACTGGAGCTTGACGGCGACGATGCCGCCATTATTGGCTCTCTGACAGATGATGATGACGCCGCGACGCCAAATCTTGACGGGTTTAGTACCGATGAAGATGAAGATCAGGATGCCGCTCTCGTGGACGATGAGGGCGATGAGCTGCCGCCAACAGGTGATGAGGATGATGAGCCCGAAGAAGTCGAGCTTTAGTGTAATAAAGTTTGAAATGACAGGTTTAGGCTTGATCACACGCAGTACAGGTCTTATGACACACTCGTTTGTAAATTGGTGATTTGCACACACTCTATCTGTTAAACCAGATCAGGGGCCATAGCTCAGCTGGTAGAGCGCTTCGCTGGCAGCGAAGAGGTCAGGGGTT
>CAZHPV010000073.1:0-11927 GCA_964534845.1 uncultured Caulobacterales bacterium | reverse complement strand
TAGCCAAACCGGCTGAACAAACCCCGCTTATGGCTCATAAAGCCGTAGAATTGCTCTATAGTGCTGGAGTGCCAAAAGATGCCGTTCATTTGATTATGGGAGACGGCGCTAAACTTGGGAGCTATCTTACAGCGCATAATGACATTTCGGGTGTTTGTTTTACGGGCTCGACCCAAACCGCTAAAAAAATCGCCCAAAGTCTCGCTTCCACGGGCCGCTCAACACTGCCATTCATTGCTGAAACGGGGGGGCTAAATGCTTTAATTGTCGATTCAACCGCCCTTATAGAACAAGCTGTTCAAGACGTGATAGACTCTGGCTTTCAAAGCGCGGGGCAAAGGTGTTCGGCCTGCCGCCTCGTTTGTGTTCAAGATGACATAGCGGATGATTTCATAAAAATGCTTTCGGGCGCAATGAAGGAGCTCACTGTCGGGGACCCCGCTTTATTAGAAACGGATATTGGTCCCGTCATTGATGGCTTAGCGCAAAAAAACATATCCGAATATATTTCTGAAATGACCACTCGCTTTAAAACAATCGGTATCGCAAATCCTTTTGAACAAGCATCAAACGGATATTTCATCCCCCCTATAGCTTTCGAGATCAATACTGTTTCAGACCTGACAAAAGAAATATTCGGCCCTGTACTACACGTAGTCAGATTTAAAAACACTGAACTCCCCAAGGTTCTTAACCAGATAAATGCACTCGGATTTGGTTTAACTATGGGTTTACATAGTCGCGTGGATAGCCGTTTTAATTGGATGGAAAAAAACGCTAAAGTTGGAAACTTATATATCAACCGAAATCAAATTGGGGCGGTTGTTGGCGTCCAGCCATTTGGCGGAGAAGGCTTATCCGGAACAGGACCAAAAGCTGGGGGGCCGCATTACCTTATGCGGCTATCCACAACACCTGATATAGCAGTCTCTGACAGAAAAAATACGCCAATTTCGTTCGACCTTCCCCCTGCAAGTCCGTCTGATAAAGGGGTAAACACCATAAATAAATGCAAAGCAGCATCTATGAAATGGAGAACAAAATTCACGCCAGAAAATCGTAGAAAACGGATAAAGCTTATACTGGAAAATCATCTTACGGCTCATACAAAAGACAAGAACACATTCTGGGATGACTTGAATATTGACACGCGGCTTTCACTTCCGGGCCCTACAGGTGAAACCAATATTTTAACGCTCCACCCTCGCGGTGTCTTTATCTGTATTGGCGAATATCAAGCCATTATCCAACATTTGGCACTCGTGTTATCCACGGGAAATAGCGCCGTTCTTTGCCCGCTTTCAGATGGTGAGGCAATACAGAGCATTTCTAAGTCCCTATCAAAAGAAACGGGCATAGAGAATCTTATAACACTTTGCAGCCTCGATAACCTTACAGACTTACTAAACGGGCCCATTGATGGCGTGGTGGTTGACGGTGCCTACAGACAAACTATCGGTGAATTTCTCTGTGAACGCGAAGGGATGATCCTGCCTATACTTAAATCAACATCCGCTCCTCATCAGTTTTTTCATGAGCGAACAACGACAAACAATACCACAGCAGCAGGCGGCAATGCGTCTCTACTCACCCTCACCTAACGTCTATAACTCCATTGCATTATACGGACTTCAATCAAGCTCTTTACCGCTACAGCGCACACGTCCCTAACTCGCGTCAAACGAGAGTCTGTTTGTTTTTAGGCTCGTAAGCTCATATAAGAGTTGATTAAAAGCTTTTGGAGTGTGTTTGGAGCCTATAATGAAAAATATTTTGAAAGCGTCTATATTGACGATTATAGCCACCGGGTTTCTGGCCAGCGAAGCCGCGGCACAATATTATAATCCTAACCTGAATACGCAGAATTACGCCCCTCAACCGGGTTTTGGCCTGAGTTTAGGCGCGCAAAACGGTGGTTTCAATCCCAATGTGGGTTTAGGATTTGGACCTGTTGGGACTAATGTTGGCGCTGGACTTGGCGTCAATGGTATAGGTGCCGGTGCGAATACAGGTATTGGCCCCCTCGGATTTTCTGCAGATGGCGGTTTAGGACAAGGCGGCTTGGGGCTACGCGGGGCGGCTGGCATCGGCAATACAGGTGCAGCCTTTAATAGTGGCATTTCAAACGGAGGCATCGGCGCTGGTGCCAATGCGCGGATTTTTGGCTTTGGCCCGGGCGCCAGTATTGGTGTAGGTGAGCGTGGACCGGGCTTAGGAGTAAACTTTGCCTTTGGCCCGCTCGGAACGCTCTTAATCGGAAGCCACAGAAATTCTTATCCGGGCGCAGCTCAGACGGCTGCACACGCTTATCCTAATCAAAATGTCCCATATTATGCACAGCAGGCCTATGGACGATCGCCGTATTATCAGGCCGCGCCAGTCCAACATCCGCGCTATAATGCGCCGCGATATGTACCGCCAGCGCATTTTAGCCAATCGCGTTGTCCTCAAAATTGGATCTGCTAATTTTCGCGTTTTAGGTTTATTTTTCCAGACAGGTGCTTGATGTCTGCCAGCTCACAAAAAATAATTTTTTGTGATATCACAGATGGTTTTACAATAGCGGAAATCTCATCTATGAGTGGACCATAAAGAAGAGATGACCTATGAATATCACACGTAAAATTGCCGCTGTTCTCTTGCCCTTGGGGCTTATCATGGCAGCGCCTGCCGCAACAGCGCAGGTCGAAACCACACAGACCGTTCAAACCGCGCCTGCGAATTCAATTAAACTTGCTGAACAAAAATATGCTGAAGGCAAAATCCCACCCCGTTGGCGTGACAAGAAAGTTGCCTTACGGGGTAGAGATGTAGTGTCATACTCACAAGACAGCGGCCCCGTAAGAGGAAAAAAGAAATATGCGGCGGATTATGATAATACGAAGTGGTATTTTAAAACGAAAGAAAACCGTGACGCCTTCAAGTCAAATCCAGAAAAATACATTCCCGAATTTGGAGGCTATTGTCCCGTTGCCCTTGGCCTAGGCAAAGTTAAAGTCGGTAAAAGCAACCAATTTACGCGCCACGACGGCAAGCTTTATATGAATTATGACCGGAAAAATCGCGATAAATTCGCCGAAGATCCCGATCGTTACATTTTAAAGGCTCAACTGGCTTGGTAGAAAAGCTGATTTTCAATCCGCCTTAAAACTCGCTTAAGTGACTTTTCGCCATTCTTAACGGCGCCTATCTTTTACGGTCAAAGTCATAAATTTCAGCCAGAACCGATATGGCCAGTCTCGATGCATCGCGGGTTGACGGCACAAGACCGATAGGCCCCTTGATACGGGACAGACTTTTACTATCCAGCCCCATCTCTGCTAAAGCCTCCATTCTATTTGAATGGCTTTTGCGGCTCCCCATCGCACCAATATAAAAAGCAGGTGTCTCAATAGCCGATTTCAAGATGGGTAATTCCTTTTCATGGTCATGAAACATTAGGATAATTGCCGTCCATTCATCGGCCTTTATGGTGTCTGTTTCAGGGTTCAAAATCACCTCAATATTACCAGCCTTAGCAATTTCAACCAAGCGGGACGCTTCGCCGCCCTCCCCGAATACGACTATCCGCAGGCGCGGCGCATATTCAAATTTATAATGGGAGGCCGCGTGAGCGATACTAAGCTCTCCGGGGCATCTGTTTTTTGCGGCGTCAACGAGTTGAGCGACAAGCTCTATTTCGGGATTAGGAATGCATAATAAATCTAGCCCGCCCCCACAGGGCAAAATCAAATCTATATATTTTGACCCTTTTCCGTACCGGACCTTATGTGTTCTACCTGTTTTAAGAGCCTCCAGCGCCTGCCCCGCAATATCTTCATCCAGACAACCACTCGAAACATAACCGGCGTAGTCTCCCGTTTCGAGAACAATCATGGGCGTCCCAACACGACGTGAAGACGACCCCTCTATCGCGACGATAATGACGATTACGATATTCTTTTTCGCTCGAAGACTTTCGAGCGCAAATGCATATAAATCTTCAGGGTGATCACCAATATGCGTTAGGGCCGGCACAAATTACACAACATCGACTGTTTTTGAATTGTAAAAAGCTCTTATGCCTCCAGCACGTCCCGTGTAAGGCGTCTCAATCACCGCATCGGAATGAGCTCGAAACGTTATTACGATCTGCCCTGCCGCAGGATTTTCGGATTGTAGTGGCATTATCATTCCTAAAATTTACCTAGCCTTCGCAATAATATGAGCGATGACCGCATGCAAGCCTTCTTCCCATTTCTAATAAACCAAATGACTCGGCCCTCACGGCCCCTTTGCCAGCCTTCATTGCACCGCGCTATCAGCCATGTTACCCTCAGCGCCATGAGCAAAAACACATCCTATAAAACACTCCTATCGAAACAAGCCGATCAAGTGCTTCATATTACACTCAACCGGCCGGAAAAATTAAACGCCCTATCGCCAACATTGCTCGCCGAACTCAAATCGGCTCTAGAGTCCGCCAAAGGAGATGAAACCGTATCCGTCGTCGTCATACGGGCCACTGGTCGTGTCTTTTCTGCCGGATATGATCTCAGTGAAAAAGACTGGATAATCTCACAATTTCCTGCCGATTTTGAACATGGTGTAGATTTGCAAAAAGACCGCGAGGATATAATTGATCTTTTAAATTACTGGCTGGATATGTGGAAATTTCCTAAACCGATTATCGCGGAAATCCACGGGGCTTGCCTGTCGGGTGCCGGAGAGTTACTGGCCGTATCAGATATTGCCATCGCCTCTCCAGATGCCAGTTTTGGTCACCCTGCTGCGCGCGATTTAGGCATACCGCCCACTATGTTTCTTTGGCCCTTGCTTATCGGACTTCGCAAAACCAAAGAGCTTTTATACACGGCAAAGTCAATCAATGCCGCAGAGGCTAAAAATCTGGGTCTGATTAATGATGTTGTTCCCTCTGATGATTTAACCCAACATGTCAACGCCTTAGCGCTCGACATCGCCAAAACGCCTATCAATCACCTTGCCTTGCTCAAGGAGTCCACCAATAACTGGTATGAAAATATGGGGCTCGAAACATCTACTCTACAAGCTGCTGATTTGGATGCGGTATTTCATCAAAGTCCGACATTTAAGGCCTTTTTTGATATCGTTAGGAAAGACGGGATGAAAGCAGCCCTTAAAGCCAGAAAAAAACGTTTTGGGTAACTATTTTACTATAGTTTAAAACCTAATCCAGAATTAAACCTTGAACCCAGCAAAAAATCCTATATTACGCCGCTCTCAAAGTGCCTTAGCTTGTTTCAAGATCAGAATTGACATATAGTTGACATATGAACTGACTGACACTTTCTAAGTCATTGAAAAGCCGCGGTAGCTCAGTGGTAGAGCGCATCATTGGTAATGATGAGGTCGGGAGTTCAATTCTCCCTCGCGGCACCAGTTTCCTTAATTATTTTTTTGGGTTTTAGCGTCGCATAAGCCTAGTCTGGCCTGACCGCTATATCTTCCCAATCTGTCCGCTATCGGTTGTAAAATCTATTAGAAACTCGTAAAAAGCCGTAGCGCAGTCAGTAACTATATTAGGCGCGAAAGGTATTTAATGACAACGGAACAGCCGCCGCGCTCCATAACCGAACAAGAAATCCGGACCTTTGAAGACGACGGCATTGTCCTCTTACGCCAAATGTTTTCTCCCGAATGGGTAGATATAATGAAGGACGCTGCGGAAGTCAGCATGGCGAAGCCGGGCGATCTACATGCAGAACTTTCTGCTGAGCGGGGCGATACGGGTCGGTTTTTTCACGACACGTTTATTTGGCAGAGAAACGATATATGTCGATCCTTTGTTTTTAACTCCCCTGCTGCGCATATTGCACGTCAGATGATGCGCTCACAGAAAATCAATATATTTTTCGATCAATGGTTGATTAAAGAACCCGGAACAAGCACGAAAACACCTTGGCATCATGATATGACCTATTGGCCAATTAATGGCTTTCAGATTTGCACAATTTGGCTCGCCCTAGATGAGGTTAGTGCAGAAAACGGCGCGGTGGAATATATTAAAGGCTCGCATAAATGGGGTCAAAAATTTCGTCCGGTAAGTTTCGGTGACAGCAGCCAATATACAGAAAACATACCCGATGTACCTGATATTGAAGCCGAGCGGGACAAATATGATATTGCACAATTTGAACTCTCTCCCGGCGACTGCACGGTACATCACGGATTAATCGTTCACGCCGCACCCGGCAATAAAACCGCCGCCACACGCCGCCGCGCACATACCAGCCGCTGGGCCGGTGATGATGTCATATTTCACCCAAGAGACGGCTTGCAGGAAATGCCCACATTTCCGCCTGAACTTACGAGCGGGGACCCAATAGATTCAGATTTATGGCCGCGTATCGTTGGATAAAGAGGTTTCAAGTTTCGAAAAATACTGACTAGCAGCCCTCATGACTTTCGGGGCCAGCCAGATGGTGCTCACCATTGTCGGAATGGCCATCAGCGCGAACATCCCATCAATTAATCCCACAACCGTTTGCAATGTCAGGGTTGAGGAGATGATGATTAAACCAACAAAACCCCAACGATAAAACTGAGCGCCCTGTCTGCCCAATAGAAAGTGCGCGCATTGACCGCCGTAAAATGAGTAGGTGAAAATGGTGGTAATCCCAAAAGACAAAACGCAAATAAAAACCGCCACGAGCCCTAATGGACCGAGCAAGCTGGCAAAGGCATTTGCTGTTAAAGTCACACCGTTTGCATCACCGTTCTGCCATACGCCGGACAGAATAATCACCAACGCCGTTGCCGTACAGACAATTAAAGTATCAATAATCGGCCCGCACATCGCGACAAGCCCTTCGCGTACGGGTTCATTGGTGCGCGCTACTCCGTGCGCAAGCGATTCTGTACCTATGCCAGCTTCATTAGAGAAAGCGCCGCGTTGAATACCCCATTGAATAACGCTCAGCAAGCTTCCACCCAACAAGGCATCTCCTGTGAAAGCGTCGGTTATAATCAACGCAAAAACACCCGGAATTTCGGATATATTCGTCATTAGGGCTAAGAGCGTAATAGCGATATAAAGAACCGTCATGGTCGGCACTGTTTTAGCGGCCACATTGCCTATACCGCGAATGCCGCCAAGGACAATCAGGCCTGTTAAGAACGCGATGATAAGCCCGGCTGTGAGATTAAAAAATAGGTGATTGGCATTTGGATCCAGCCAGCCATTTCCTATAAACACCGCATCGCGCGTAATTTGAATAACCTGGTTCGTCCCAAACATAGGAAGACAGCCAATCATACCGGCGATAGCAAACCAATAAGCGAGAAAATGAAATTTCTTAGGCAGTCCGTGTTTAATCACATACATCGGGCCGCCGTGGACCTCGCCCGTCTCATCCGTATAACGATAAAGTACAGAGAGTGTGCAAGTGAAAAACTTTGTCGCTATGCCAAAAACCGCGGTGACCCACATCCAGAAAATAGCGCCCGGCCCGCCAATAGCTATGGCCAGCGCAACGCCGCTGATATTTCCCATTCCGATAGTCCCCGACAAGGCTGTGGCTAAAGCTTGAAAATGGCTTATTTGTCCCTTGGCATTAGGATCATCATATCGCCCACGTAATATATCAAAGGCATGGGGCAAATATCTAAACGGTAAAAAGCGGGAATAGGCTAGAAAAAAACCTCCGCCCCCCAGCAATAAAAGCAGCAACCATGGCCCCCATGCGAGCCGCGCAAAACCTGTTGTCAACTCTTGCAGGGTTTCTGTCACCAAATCCTCGATCATGATTGATCACAATGAGTTGCGATCAGAATATCAGAACCTATAGTGAACTTCACCATCTTCGCAATAGCTTATAGAAAGCGTAAACCGCATGAGGAATGATTATGTCGACCACAGAACCTTTTGAAGCCGCCGCTTATGGCGGGGCCGGATGGTCACCACGTACGAAAAACACGCTGCAGGAAATTGGAACGATATGGGCCTCTTGCGGCATCCAGTCTGAATATGGTCCGCTAAGGTCGGTTTTGTTACATGAACCCGGCAAAGAGCTAAACGCCTCTGATAACCCCAATGACATGCAGATGATTGATAGGCTGGATGTTAAACGCGCGCAGCACCAGCATAAAGCTATGGCACAGGCTTATGAAAAGGCCGGGGTGAACATCCATTATGTCAAGCCCGATACGCCAGCAACGCCAAATCAAATGTTTTGCGCGGATTTGTTTTTCATGACACCGGAAGGCGCCGTTCTGGCGCGTCCAGCTTCTACCGTAAGGGCCGGTGAGGAACGCTGGGTTGCACGTCGGCTGACCGAAATAGGTATCCCGATAATTCGCTCAATTCGTGGTCACGGTACTTTTGAAGGGGCTGATGCCATGTGGCTTGATAACAAAACGGTTATTATTGGCTGTGGTTTCCGTACAAATGATGAAGGCGCAGATCAATTAGAATCTATATTATCAGAAATGCATGTTGACCTCATAAGGATTGATATGTCGGTTGGCGCTATGCACCTTATGGGCATGTTAAGAATCGTAGCCAATGATTTGGCAATCGCGTGGCCAAAACGATTTGTACATCGCGGAGCCAAAGCTTTGTTAGACCGGGGTTACCGTATAGCGTGGCTACCAGACCTTGCGGAAGTTGAGCAGCGTAAGGCGTTTAATATTGTTACGCTCGCCCCGCGAAAGATACTCATGCCGGCGGGATGTCCGGTCACGCAGGCATTTTACGAAGAACAGGGAGTAGAGTGCATCACTGTAGAGGTCGATGAATTAGTAAAAGCAGCAGGCGCCATAGGATGTCTCAGTGGTGTTATAGATAGGGTTTGATAAAGAGTTGCGACGCCTTCCATCCTATTCTTATCTTCACCCTAGCCATCACGTTTTTTTGGTATCATCTATAATCTTCATAGTTGCCACACCGCTATTGCCAAGCGCGACAAACGCAAAGGGTCCGCCGTGGCAATAATCTCCCGGGTTTTGAGCCTCTAGCGGTGGGTTAGTGGTATAAATTTCGGTTGAAAATTGTTCTGCATTGTCTTTAGGGCGATAGCCTAAATGACTAGCATTTGAATTATCAACCGGCGCGCGATCATTATTTGAAACGCCATATACAATACTGAACCCCGTCACCGGCGTGGTGATAGATTTTTCGACAAGCTGAATCAAATCATCATAAGAAAGCCATGTACCTATAGCTCTGGGATTGGAGACCTGCGCGCAAGACAAAATGCGCATATGCACACTTTCTAGACCGCGCTTGTCCCAGTAAAGACTGCCAAGGTCTTCAGCGAAACATTTGGCAAGTCCGTAAAATGTATCAGGACGGTGAGGTACATCCGTGCCGATAAATTCATTTTTTGGATACATTCCAACGGCGTGAATGGAGCTTGCATACACCACACGCTTAAGTTTGTTCTTATAGGCAGCCTCCCAAACATTATAGGCCCCAATAAAATTTGGCCCCAACAATGTCTCAAAAGGCGCTTCATCCCCGATGGCACCGAAATGAACGACCATATCGGCTCCCTCCAATAAGACCATCATCTCGTCTAGCACTGTAAGATCGGCTTTGACATATGTTTCATTTGGGTAGAGCCGCCCGACATTTTCAGCGATATCAGAAGAGATAAATTCATCCGCTAATTTACTTAAGGGCTCTCGCAGATAAGAACCAAGACGGCCAGCCGCTCCGGTTAACACTAATTTTTTCATTTAAAACTCACTTAGGTTGGATGTTTTGACCGGCTTCAGAAATGCAGGCGTCTGGAAGAGATATAACGTCATCGTAGTCCGTTTTTAACATCATTCAACAGGGCGTCAGAACTTTTTGCCAGAAGTGAAACATCCGAGCCACATGCAACAAAACTATATCCAGAATTTAACAATTTTACAGCTTTATCAGAACTGCCAACAAGTGTGCCCACCGGCATGCCTTTTTTAATTAAAGCCTCTGCAATGGGGTCAATAATATCCCAGACCTCTGGATGGTTTGGCTGCCCTACTTTCCCGATATCGGCAGCAATATCCCCCGGACCAAAAAATATACCATCTATACCTTCAAGCTGGGCAATGTCTATGGCGTTGGATAAGCCTTGTTTAGATTCGATTTGTAAAAAAACAGCGATTTCATTTTCTGCACTCTGTGCATAACCCTTTATACGACCAAATTTAGTCGCGCGAGTAGCGGCAGATACCCCGCGATTTCCCTTGGGCGGATATTGTGTGGATGCAATGGCTTTGCGTGCGTCATCTACCGTGTTTATCATCGGAAACAAAAGCCCCGGCGCACCCAAGTCAAGCAAGCGCTTAACAACAACCGAATTATTCCATTCGGGCCTTACAATTGGGACGGTTTTGGTAGACGCGAAAACCTGCAACTGCCCCAACACCGAAAAATAATCATTTGGCGAATGCTCCATATCGATCATTACCCAATCATAACCGGATTGAGCAACGACATCGGCTGCAAAAGAATGGGATAAAGAAACCCAAAGCCCAATCTGTTTTTTCCCTCTCCGCAAAGATTTTAAAAATTCATTGCTCGGCAATCTCATTAAATTACGGCGTTCTCGATAATCGGATTATTATTTAGGATGCGTTCATAATTAAACGGGTTCATATCCAAGCTTCTATATTCACCATAGATGAGCATCTCGGCTGTACCCCGCCCCATAGCCGGTGATTGCTGCAATCCGTGCCCCGAAAAACCATTTAGGAAAAAGAAATTGGACAGCTCGGTATGGGGTCCCATCACGGCATTATGATCAAACGTATTATAAGCATAATGACCAGTCCATTCGCTTTGAACTTTGATAGCTTCGAACTGCGGAATACGTGTCGCAAGGACGGGCCAGACATGCTGTTCCCAAATATCAAAATCCATCGCAAAATCATCATAATCCGCCGCCGGATCAATATCCGAATGTGCTCCGCATTGATAGGTACCCCAGCCATTTTCTCTTACGTGAACACCCGAAGGATCAATTGTCAGAGGCAAATCTTGATCAAGTGCTTGCTCTGCTGCGAAAATCCATGAATAGCGTTTTCGCGGCTCTACGGGTATATCAATACCCGCCATTTTCGCGGTTCTAGCCGCACGCGGGCCAGACGCATTTAAAACCTTGCCACATGAAATAACCTCACCAGATTTCAAAGTAACGCTTTCAATCTGTGTCCCGTTTGAATGTCTCGTCATAGCCACAACTTCATTTGAAATATATTCAATACCGCGCTCTCTTGACTGGCGACGCCACCAATCGAAAACCGCCGTTCCGTCCCAGTACCCTTCATTCAAAAGATTAATCGACCCTAAGATAATATCGTCTACATTATAAAACGGGTATTTTTCCTTGATCTCTGCCGGGGACATAAGCTGAGTCGCAGCGCCAGCCTTGAGTTGAACCTGCTGGCATTCGCGCAAGACATCCGCAAACTCATTATTATCGGCAAGATACATATAGCCGAAACTTCTTACTGAAAGCTCAGGTATACGGTCATCACCCCCCATATAGTCTCTTATATTATTCACAAAATCCGCCGCAAACTGAGATATACGCACATTCAGCTCGGTTGAAAATTGTTGGCGCATACAGGAATTGGTATGCATGGTTGAAGACTTTTCATAAGTAGGGTCTTTTTCGACAACCAAAACAGACCCATTGAAATCTTTATTGTCTGATAAAAACCATGCCGTAGACGCGCCCATTATGGCGCCGCCTACAATAATAATATCGTAATTTTTGTGTTTGGGTTTACTATCCGGCACAGCCATTATTGCACACCTAACATTTGAACACCTGTCATAACGCCTTTTTTTCTATGCTAACGCCTTGGTTAGTAGATTGGTAGATATCAACTCGGTTTTAATACCCAAAATTGATTTGCCTTATATATCCACTAGCAAAATTAAAATCATTTATTCAATATCAAAACATTAAGAC
>CAZHPV010000072.1:3460-12137 GCA_964534845.1 uncultured Caulobacterales bacterium | reverse complement strand
AGGCTGTATGCATAGCCCAACTATCAAGGCCCGCTGTTGAATTAGCACCCCGAAATCGGTCAAATATCGACTCTGAATTCAGACCAAATACTAAAGATGCAATATCTGCAGCTTGTAATTTGTATAAAAGCGAGTCTTCTTTCTTAATGAGGGCAGAACGCTCTAAGGCCTCAGAAGAGCGTGTTTGCTTTTCTTGTGAAAACAAGGTTTGAATATCGGGATTATTAATTGAAAAGTTCGTCCTCGAAGCATCCGAATTATTTGTCGGCGTACCCCGAGCAAGAAAGTCTAACCCATTGCTATACCAATGGGCCCGCAAGTGATCGTTAAAGTGCTCGGATAAATCCTTGGGATCGGTATTTGTATCAACGCCACAAACGATTAATGCGCCAATATGATTAGGTAATTTGTTTGCGTCAATCCTGAAAGCCATTCCAACGTCTAGTGCTTTTTCAAAATCAACCATCCAATCAAGATTCTGACGGGTGAGATAGGCGAGTAAGTGATCCCGTTCTTCTAGATCTTGATCAATTTCATCCACAACGCTGGCAAGTGATGGCGCCATATATAGGCCAGAGGAAACAGGATTTTGAGCTGCGTGTTCACTATCTAAACTCATAGATTTATCATAAATACGCATAATCCAGCGACTGGGCAGTAAATCCGCTTTCATAGGCATGTGGGCTTTTATAATGTCTATGTCCGGGAATTCTAATTTGGCTGCGACATTACCGAAATTTTCGGGTTCCGTTTCCTTGGCGACCCATAAAGCACGTTGAGGGCCAATCTGATTAGCCAGCCACTCTCTGGCGGCACGGTCTGTCGCATCTGCCGTTTCCTGAGAAATCGTCTCTGATGCCAGATCATTAAGAGTTTTATGTCGAGACTCCCAATAGCTACGCCCTGCCGACGCTTCAATTTTGGTTAAAGCTTTGTCGTGACTATTTCCATGAATAAGATCGGGGAAAATGCGAACCAATAGGTGTTGGTCTAGATAACGCGCTTCTAACCTTACGGGTAGCAAGGCCAAGGGTGTTACAGGGGACAGGTTATCGAAGTGATCCTTCATAACTTACCACCAAGCAAATCAGTTGCATAAAAAACGCGCCGATAAGGCTTTTGGTAGGTTGCCAAAGCCATATGGGCAGAGTTCCTCCCCCAAATGGCTTCTACGGCCAACTGAGCATTTTGCTCTAAGTCTTTTTCTTTGGCGATAATCAGGTGGTCAGGATTTTCATTCTCAAGAAGGCTCCAGCTTAGATCATTATAGGTTGGAAGGGTCAAAGCGTTATAATCTGTCACCGTGTCTAAACCAAAGCGAGGCTCACTTGGAGGTTCTTCGATAATAATCTTGTACTCATCTCGGGTGGAGGCAGGATTGATGAGCGCGTCAACACTTTCTACATCGAATCCCAAGAAACGTATATCTGGTGGTAAACGCCCGACAAATGAAGGTTCTTGCGGCGTCGTTTCCCCCGGGGCCAGCAGCATAATACGCACACCTTGATACTGGCGTATAAGATCGCCGCGAATTAATAAGACGGCCGACTCGCCCCCAGCAGTCCCAACGCCTTCGAGCGATTTTTTCATGTCATCACCCCACGTTTTCATCGGAGGAATATCGGTATCATTAGGGTTCGGACGATCCCAGAAGTGAAAGAAGCTTGTTCCATTTAATGGAGCTGGAAACTCTCGCCACAACAGCTCACGTGTGAACTCATGATTAGCTCCGGCGAGGACTGCAGCGGCATAGGCAGGATCTGCCTCTAAAAGCCTGACAGAATTATCCGGAAAGTTGCTTACGCCAGGACTCAGCAGTTCCGCAGACATTTCCATTATTTCCCAAACAAGAGGTTGGTTTATTTTTGGCTCGACCCGAACTTCTGTAAGCATTTCGTCAGGGGCTTGTGTTGCCATGAAATTCGTCAATGCGGGAATGCGGGCTTCCAAGCGAGACCGGACAGTGGATACGGGTTGGATACTATAAAGGAGTGTTTGCTTTTCGGCTCTTAGATTCAGATTATAGATTGTAGGAATGGACTGCGAAGTCGCCGGGGCATTATCATAAGTGATACCGACAGGTTCAGCGATGGCACCGATTTTTAACTTATTACGTAGATTTTGTGTATTTAATGCGACGTTTAAGGAGTTCGACCACTCTTTGCGTTCGCGGACTTGGATTTCTTCTTCAGGATCGCGCTTGAAATATTGCCCTGAGTTTAGGGTTTTAGCTATAACTCCGCTGGGCCGAACTGCGCGCTGAAACGCGGCACTGATAATGCCTGATGGCATGTTGGATTTTTGAACTTTTACGCGAGACGGCGTGCCTTTTGCATCTCGCGCGAAAGTTGCTTGAGGTTTTAAAACTGTAAGATTCTGTATTGGTTCCAAGTTTTCAGTCCGGGCTTTCCAGGCGCGTCCGACTTCTGCTTGCATCCGCCCGATATTTAGCATCCGATTGGCCTCTCGAACGGGTCCGACTTGATCCCAAGCGTGGGTCATATATCTTTCTTGGTTCTTACGAACGATTTTTGCACCAAGCCCAGCGGCTGCACGCCGACGAAGGGCAAGGTTTAGATCGTTATACCAGCCTTCCTTTGGAACATCCCGGCTGCTGATTGCGTAAGACCCATATAGTGGAGCTGTCACTACGGGGTCTGGATCGCTTGGAGCGATTATGGGTCGCCCACTACCACCTTCAAAATGATGACGAATATCGTCATCGAAACTTTCTTTGGCACCTTCGGTAAGCTCACGAGGTTTTATACCTGCATCTGAAAGCGCTCCAGTATAATCAATTTTCATGCTTTCTACTGCTGAAAATGTGTCCAAAAGCCCCAAGTTTTTTACGTTCATATCATGTGCACCGAGAGATAAAGTACCTTCGGGTACAGGCTTTAATCGCTCACATAACTCTTCAAAACTGCCAATATTACCCGTAGAGAATGTCCAGGTGGCATAAACATCCAACTCGACCTCGACCATATCACTATTCCAAGCGGGCTCTAATTCTGTTTCTGATGCGCGCCAAAGATTAACGACGGCCGCGCGATATTGCTTTCCAGGCATTAATTTGCGAGGGCAAACCAAACGCGAGATAACAAATGCATTGCCGTTATTCACGGCATCCTCGATACCGCTTGCATCTATTGAAGATTGGATATGAGCCCAAGCCCAACTCTCATCAATATTTGGCAAATCGGTTGTGAAGACGGTTATTTTTTGTGGAGATTTTTGGGTTTGCGGCTTGATAGTAGATTTTGATTGTTCGACGCATATGAGAGCAATCCAAGGTCGCAAGCGTGAGTCTGAATTATTAATATTTCCAGTTTCATTAGCCGATTTAGGGCTGAGAACCCAAGGTAAGTCTGGAGCTGTAAATTCAATATGAGGAAAATATCCATATTCCGCATCACCTGTGCCTGCCTCTGGATAACGTCTCGAAATCTGGTCTTGTGAGATTGACTTTGCATGATTTGGACCCTTGAGAAGCAGCCTACGTGTGATAGGTATATCTTCGCCTTCAAGCTCTATCGATGCCGTTATTTCTGCACCCAGCGGTACGTTGCCAAGTCTATTTGGTTCTAATTCAGCTATGCCAATCCCTAAGCCGCGTCTTAACCATGGATAAAAATACAGCGTTTCGGTCATTACGCCGCCTCCAACACAGCTGAGCTTGGAACGATTTGTAGGTTGGATGTCGACCCCATTGTTTGGTGGGTTAATTCGTCTTGTATTGTTTCTCCGGATAGAATTTGCATGGCGTCATATTGAGAAAGGCCACCGTCTACGTTAGTCTTTGAAGACCGTACCGCAACACCATCATTACTTGAAATTACGCTAAATTCAGCCTCTTGAATGTTGAAAATGGGATCAGCAGAGCTAACCAACATGCGGCTTGTAACCAAAGAGGCAGACGATAAAAAACTTGAACGTTGCAGTGAACCACCTGATAGTTTTATTTCTGTTGCAACTTGATCTTCAAATAACGATTCTTCGTAATCAACCGTCACTGTGCGTCCGAGCTCTTCAGGAAATTGCGTCATACCGAAAGAATCTTGTCCGAAGCTTACGCCGGCTACCATTTCTTCGAACGAGGCTCGAGTCAATTTTTCCTGTTTCGAAAGGGCTTCGTAGTGAGCGGGTGCAAACCAGTCTTTAACCTCTTCATATTCCATATCTGGTAACGTGCTCAGACTGGCGCTTAATATGCTAAAATGGGTATCATTGGGATCAGGTACACCCTGTCCAACAATTTCAATTGTGCGGTTCAAGGGCACGATGGATTGTTTTACAATTATAGTGTGATCGGGTTGCACCCAAAGCGGTGCATCGTCGTCATCGTCGTCATCTTCGGTTTTGCTCTCAATGTAAACAATCTGAGCAGATAGCCCTGTTGTAAGGCTTTTGGATTGCCATGCATCACGACTTTCCAGGGCGTCTCTTACATCGTCTCGTAGGGGAACAATCGGTTTCGGTTCGCTAACCGCAAGCGAACCAACTTCGATTTCGAAGTTAATATTTATACCAAAAAATCTGAAAGAAGCCGTTCCGGTACAATACCAAGGTCTTGGTCCTTCAAGATGGGCACTAAGTGATACGCCCATCAATTCTTTATTGCCTGAATAAACACCTACTGCTGCATAAAAGTCTGCGACAATTCTGAACGGTGAAAATCTCAGAAATATGTGAAACCCAAGTTCACCACGGGCCGTGTAAGTGGTCGGCCAAATGTAAACGGAGGCTTCTAGGAACACGTCGGTTCCGAATTGTACCGTGTTAGATGTCAATGCAAAATAGGCTTCAATGGCAATCGTGACTGTGCTGCCGATTTCAATCGAGGCGCGCATTCTGCGTAAATCATGTAGAACGGCGGGGACATTATCAGGCGGCTGAAAATTGGGGTTATAACCGCCCACTGACAACAAGAAATAAGGGCGGTCACGCGTAGCCATATATGCGCCCATGTCACCAGAGAGTTCTATTGTATCTAATAGCTGACTGTCATAAAGAGAGGCTGCCAAAAAGAAGCTTCCGCCTGGAACATCCACGACACCCAAAACATCCAGATTTAAAGAGAGTAAGGCTGCTTCGGGGTCAGGCAGCAGGATGCCAATAGAGCCCAGAATGCCAATTTGTCCTTCGGGCAAACTGATTATGACGCCGATCTCAGCTGTTAGTAGTGTTTTTGGAGCCCCCCATCCAATCTGAACTATTGGTCCAATGACTGTATTGCCTTCCATGGGTGGAAAATAATCATCTATAGAGCTGATAATGGTTGCGGCATCATTGATAGGATCATCGGGGAACAGCAGGCTATCCACGGTGCCATTACGTAAGCCCAGTGCTAGTGCATTTTCATCAAAGCTACGATTGAGTGCTATAAGTCCGCCAACACCCGTCAACGTGAAGCCGAAACCAAGAGGTATAGACGGGAATTCAAGACTGAGAGCCGCAAAGAATGACCAACCATCCGGATTTCCAGGTAGAACGGTATCAATAACAGTAATCGCGGAAATACCAACATCCACGACTTTTATCATCAGCGCGCCTGAATAACGTGTAGGATCAATATCCAAAAATCCACCACCTTTTACGGCTTCAGTATCTATCGACAACGCTAATTTCGAAGGCGCTTTGGGACCGACAATAACTTTATAGGGTCCAATTAGTGGGTTTTCACCTACATCGGCTGTTTCTAGGGTTAACGCGATACCCATTTCCGAGACTTCGACTATGAAGGGGCCTAATTCAGCAATAACCCCGGTCGTTACGCTGAAGTCACCTCCGACGCCACCTGTACCTCCGGCGGCACTACCGACTACAGCTAATGCAATTTCGAAATCTGTTAATGTTATGGGGCCACTCGTAAGTCCCGAAGGGATGATAACACTGAGTCCCGCCGAGCCGCCCATTGTAAAACCTGTGACAGATGACCAGACGAGATCAAAGTCAGCCGAAGCGTTCATATCTGCGCCAATTATGCCCGATAGGAAATTATCCCCCGGAACGACGATGAGGTTGAGCCCCGTCAGGTCTGCGGATAATTTTACTTCAGGACTCCCTCCGCCTGTTGAGACCGAGAAACCAAGATCGAAATTACCCAAATCAAGTCGTGTGTTTCCTGGTTCGCCAATTAGGACAATAGGGTCAGAACTATCGGCGTGAAGGTTAGCCGTTGCCGTAATATTTTGTGTTTCAATAGCGGTACCATTGTTACTGATGGCAAGTTGGATGATGTCGTTGCTGGCTATACCCAAACCTACCTTCCAGACAGGTGTGATAGGAATTTCTGTTGTTTCGAGGTCACCATCCATGAATAACCCAATGCCGATTTCGCCTGATTCCGGGGAGGGGACAAGCCGGAGGCCTACCTCGCGGCGTGTGTCTGTACCGGCTAATGTTCCACGTAAAAGCAGTATTTCATAAATGCGGTGCCCAGGTGTAACCGTCATGGAGGAAACCGAACCCGCATCTTGTGTTGACAGACGATCAAATCTGACGGGTAAGCCAACATTCTCGAGTCTGCTAAAAACAGAGTCCATTGTTGAACTACCCCAAAAGTCAGAGTTCAGCCCGAAGCGCGCTGATAAAGTCTCGCCGGGGTCTTCCAAAAACTCTCCGAATGCATCCCAATTAATACGCTCGACTTTGATATTTCGACGATAGGGGGATGGTTCCGGCAAAACAGATTCTATGACACCTATTGCTGCCAATACCAGATCAACGATTGGCGCACGCGAAGCTATGACCGTTCTGAGAATATAATCAACAAGATCTAATGCGAAAAGCTCCCAAAAGTCACTCTGGTCAAACGGGTATATTAGCTCTCCTAAATTTGAGGGCTGTAAATTTTTGACCGTATCAACAAGCCCTGCAATCGTATCGATATATCCGGGAATATCTTCCAGAGATGGACTGCCAAAGATGATATCATCGGCTAGATCATCTATACTCTCAAGGCCATCGATGATTCCTTGGACAGCGATGAAAACATCTGAGTTAAATGTAACGTCATACCCCAACTCGGCCATGAGCATGGTCAGTGGATAGGGATCCGCAAAATCTCTGACCTTTGCAAGAAGTTGTACTTGATAGCCAAGAAGCGTTTGGACGAGTGCGTTCACACATCCTCCATTTTGGTGGGATCTGCGTTGCCATTAATTATGTTGTGGGTCCCGTCAGGGATTTGTTCCTTTCCCGTGGTGTAATACCTCCAGTCATCATAGAGAACCATCATCGCCTCATGAAAGGAATTCATCCTGTGCCCTGTCACCTTAAATGCGGCATGGCGGTTCAACACATCGGCAACTCCATAATCATTGTGCCGGAGAGCATATCCCCAGCCATTTTCTAATAAGACCTGCGGAGCGTCTCGTTTAATATACCCTATTATGTCAACATCGTACCATAAGGCCCTAGAGTTTTCCCAAACGTCATTTTCTTGTGCATCTTTTGTCTGCGTAAACGGGATTTTGACGCCTTTTAAGTTCGACGTATTTGGAAGAACTGAGGTGCCGTTATGGACAGTATCCGATTTTGTAACAGCTATACGCACTCTTTGATTGGGGGGTACCATGGGTTTGTCTGGTTCGGACTTGGCTGTAGCCGTTTTAGGGTCGTCGCCCCACCCATAAAAAGCGGCGTTATAGCCACGCCAATTTTGCGGATTATACGTTGCTAGTCCGAACCACCTCCAGTGTAAATGAATACAAGCTTCCGCACATACAGGTGCCATAAGCCGAGGTTTAAAGGTTGGAGGATTTGAATCCGGAACTTCTGTCCATCCCATCCATCCATGATTGTGTAAATTGTCATATTGTCCAGCCCGCGCATCTCTTTTAACGCGTACCTTCCAGTTCATGGCGTTTCCAGAAGGTGCATACCAATCATATGATTTATCCCTCGCAATAGGATTGCCATTGTTATCTTTTGAATCATCGATATGGCGAACACCAACAATTTCCATTTCGCATTGAGTTTGTTCGTAGTAATATGTGAAAGCATAAACCCAAAACAAAAGCTGCGGGTTTAAAGACTCGCTGAGGGAAAGGTCTCTCTTAAGTCGGAATGGGAGATAAATTAAATTTGCGACATGATTCATTTCTGAAAACCACGATGTGAATACATTCGCCGATGGTTTTGATCGCTGGCCCGGCATCCCCATCTGGTGTATCGATGAAAGTGGATTAATATTTTGCCAAACAGCACCATGAAAAGAAATTACTTCAACGTTTTCAATTTCTTCCCCATTGTTGTCGATGGCTGGCGACCAAGAAAAGGAGACTTGTGGAAAAACTTTCATGGCAATAACGGCAGTAGCAGGATCGAAAACCTCGGCGCCCTTTAATGCTATTGATTGTTCAATTGTAACTATTACTTTGTTGTCGATATTGACTTTAGCACGGAGTTTAAAACCTCTTTGCCAAAGATCATTAGTTCGTAAATAATAAAAAAACTTACTACTGCCTATGATTCCTTCATTCAGGCTAATTTCTCCGGTTTGAAATGCGCTCGATAGGTCGAGCATACGGGTAATTTCATTTCCAGCCTCGTCTTTATAAACCACGCGCATTTCCCTGAATTCAATAGCAGTAGCAACCTGTTCGTGAGTTGTAGCATCCTGTTCGTGAGTTGTAGCATCCTGTTCGTGAGTTGTAGCATCCTGTTCGTGAGT
>CAZHPV010000072.1:0-3360 GCA_964534845.1 uncultured Caulobacterales bacterium | reverse complement strand
TGTAGCATCCTGTTCGTGATTTTGTGGTTTTGTTGTATTTGTTCTATCTTTAATCACCAGATTTTTGAATATCAGACCTTTATTGTGATCTACTTCTACATCGAATTCCCAGTATTCATCTCCAGAATTTCCTCCCGGGTGACCCCTTACATTCAAGGTTTGTATTTCTGCAGCATCTATTTCTCGACTATTTTCCCAACTGATTTGATCGTAAACGAGTTTTTGAGAATTGATATCCATCTGTTATTCTCCCAGTGCTTGTCGACAAGCGGGACAAAATTCAAGACCGGTAACTCTCAAAGGAAGTGTGTTATGTCCTATAGAGCGACGCATAATACAATCTTCGGCACTTCTATATATCTGGTATTGATATCCTCCTCCGCCTTCCCATAAATTTTCAATTTTCATTGACATGGCGAGTGGTGACGCGGCCGGGCTTTGGGGACTTGTATTTGGAATTTTTGGTAGGTCAGCGACGGGTAAGTCAGGGTCTTTTGTCAGAGGTTCCCACATTCTTGAATAGGGAAGGTCTGGGCTGATTTCTGGTTCTGCATAAAGTAAGTTTATGCCTGCAGTTGCATAGCCTTGCTCAGTGTCGGGGGTTTCAAAACTGGGGTCGTCATAAACACCTTCATAGCGCAGTCCTGATTGAAATCCAATTTGTTGAGCGATAACAGTCTGAATGCCGGGGCCATTTTCCATAATCAGAAAGTTTCGATTAACGTCTGTTGCGACACCGTTTTGTGGAAATTGTGAAATGTTTGACCCGGCCTCGTAAAGAAATGTAGCTGGCGTCTCAACCGCGGGCATCAGAACAATAACGATCGCCGTTTGATGTTGCGGGCCACCTCCGCCGGGCATAATAGATGTAAGAACGGTGTCTGGTAGCACAAAGTAAAGAGAGTCAGTCAGACGCTCAAAGGCTGCCAAATCAAGACCTGCATCATTATGGCTATCTACTGTTGCGCCTAAGAGGGTTTCGTGGCTATCACTTGCGGCAGATCGACTAGGCCCACTATCCTGAGACGCTTCAAAATGAAACCAATAGGCAAGACGCCCACCTGCGTAATTTCGAAATGGGCTTAGTGTGCTCAGACTTGAGACAATCTGGTCGATATCTTGAATGAATTGATCGCGCTCTCCTGCTTGATAGCCTTCCGCTATAAATACGATATTTACAGTCGCTCGGCTTCGCATAACACGCCCCGCAAATGCGCTAAGAGCTTGAGGAGATGGATTAGTTGTAAAGTGCCCCGGTTCCAAAATTTAAACCCATGGAGCCATGAGGATGAATTGAGAGTATAGTTCTTTCATAAAAGCGCCCACCTTATGATTATAATATTATTAACATATTCCGTTAGAGTGTGCAATTGGTTATGAGGAAAGAAAAAATTTATATAGGTCTATTGAACAAGCTGACCAGCCTTTTTACCGTTTTTATAATCGCAACTCCGTATTATCTATTGCAGTTTTTCGAATCGTTTGAACCTCCAATTTTAGCGAATGCGAAAATTGCTCCATTCAGAGAATAATACTTATTGTAATGCCTAGGGTTGCCAAAGACATTACTGTACCTGCGGCCACAATCTTGGAGCATTGATGGCGTAGGCCATAGGGCTCCATTATTACCGGATAAGAAATGAATGTGGGGAGTGCAGATAAAACCAGGATAGCTAATTTTGTCGACTGATCGATTGGGGCCCAAAGCCATATTATAAAAACGGCGCACAAAGGATGCAGAAGCAATTTGCCGCAAATTACTATGGTAGTAATCTGTCCAGGTTTGGCGGATTTTTCAGAAGGCTGAGTTTGGCGGAATAATATTGAACCGCCTACCACAAAAAGCGCCAAAGGCGTTGTGCAATCTGATATTGATTGTAAGGATTTTTCTAGAGGGATCGGCAAAGTCATATTTATGCTTGAAGCTGCAACACCGATTAAAACGGCTAAGATGACGGGATTTTTGAATAACCGCCCTATGAAATTTATTGAGCGGCTAGAGCTATCATTGCGCAATCCTTCGATAATGGTGAGCGCAAATGGTAACATGATTATTGTTTCCACAAAGATCGTCATAATTAAAATTTGTGACGCCAATGACTCGAATAACGTCAATAAAATGGGGTAGCCTATATAAATACTATTGGAGAATGAGCCCCCGACAGCATAGACTGAAGCATCGTGATGAGATGTTTTGCTGATATAGCGTACCAATCCATATGTTAAGCCAAAGGCAAGTAGGCTGGCTAAGGTATAAATGCCTAAGTAATCGAAAAGTATAAGCTCTTGGATTTGAATTTTCGACACTGTGATAATCAGTGTTATTGGTAAGAAGAAATACAGCACTAATTTGGCGAGACCGGCAAAGAAGTCCGGTTTTAACCACGACATATTTGCAGCAAAGCTACCGCAAATAATCGTAAACAAAATCGGGAATAGGATTTCTACGGTTTGTAACATTATTTTAAGCCTTACGGTATCCGCGAAGCCATATCAAAGCCGCGACCAATAAAGCTAAGCTCAGCAAACAAGCGGCCGCGCTGAAAACATTAATCGCACCGAACCCATGCTCATCCAAAAGCATGGCCGCAATCATAGGCCCGCCCGCAACGCCGATACCTGTCGCCGTGCCGCTTAGCACCATAGCTTTACCGGATTGATCCGCATCTGAGAGCAAACCTAATTGATACGGAATAATCAAATTCCAAGCATAATTGAAAATGCCCGCTTGAATCACAAAAGACCAAAAAGTGACACCCTTCATAAGAAGAAAAAGCGATACCACTTGCGCGAGGCTCGCAAGCACTAAAGGCCAAAAACGCCCCAATCGAACCCCTATGAAAACGGCCGTTAAAGCGCCAAGCAATCCCCCGATAGAAATAAGCACAAGGGCCGATATCATATCACTTGGCTCTATATTCGCAGCTACGCCTATTTGATCAAGATAGGCCCAAAGAGCCGTTTGAGCTAAAAAGAAAATAACGATAGCCAATAAGATCAAAAGACAAATGGGCCAATGTATATCGCCAGATGCGAGGTCTGCTTTAGATTCTGACGTGCGGCGAGGGATGGTTTTATATACGACGGGTACAAGTAATAAAGCCAAGGCGGCAAAAACGAGATATATGGATTGTGATCCATATTTAATGGCAATACTTGGTAAAACAAACATACCGATAACGCCAAATAAAAGCTCGCTTGTTGTGAAAAGCGCGAAGTTTCGATCAGACTTTACCGCGCGCCCTAGCCTTGCCAAAAGAACGGCTAAAATACAGCCTCCGCCAAGGTTGGTAAAGAACCTAACCGTGTCTGACGTCAGCCCCTATGTCACAGATTTAAGTCTGGGCTAAGAGAGACTTT
>CAZHPV010000071.1:8713-12143 GCA_964534845.1 uncultured Caulobacterales bacterium | reverse complement strand
ATAATGGACATAATGGCTGGCCGCAGACAGGCCGACATTACCAAGAGATTGGGCTTTGCCAAGCTGTTGGGGAGTTAGCAGTCCGGCATGTTCAATAATAAGGCGCTGTCCATCTTGTCCGACTTTCTGGGCCTGTAGCGCGCTCAAAGTAGAATCTTGCGCCGCGTCGCCATTGGAATGGATGTGAATATCAAGACCAGCGTCCCAATAAGGGGCCATGATACCGGCCAAAGCCTCCGGTTTCGATACCCAGAGACCATCAGTGCCTTTTGATTGTCCGCCAATATAGCCCGGTGCGCTCAGCTTCATTGTTTGAGAGTAAAAGGCGGCGTCCGAAAATAATTTGACTTGTGGTAAGACGGGAGCAAGACGGCTTTTATCGGCGACCATGTCTTGAATAGCTTGGACCGTGCCGTCTTTGAACTCAGCTCTAAAGGCGCGGTGCTCCGGGACAAGGTAAAGCCGGTAGGCATCGTCTTGTGTGTAATGGGCCGCTAGAAAACTGTCTTCGACCTTGCGGCCAAAAATACCATACCCCATTTCAGCAATCGTTGTGACGCCGGAGCGTTTCAAGAGACGCTCAAATCCGTTAAAGCCTTTGGCGATATGGTCAGGCGACATAAGATGGCGGGCGAAATAGGGAAAGAGGGCAAGAAGAGCATCCTCATAGATACGTCCTGTCAATTCGCCTTTTTCATCCAGATCAACGCCGTGAAACTTTTTGGCCAGATCAGGTTTAAGATCATAGATTTCGATAGCTTTTGAGTTCAGATAAAAGTCATGACCGGAAAAATGCCAGATGATGAGGGGCCGTTTTGTGGTGATCGCGTCAAGGTCTTGGCGGGTCAGGTCGCCTTGAACGAGATTGTGATAGCCATATAAGAAGAGGGGGTCTGTGTCAGTCTTGGCAGGTTTGCGGCTTTCAATTTTTTTGATGGCGTCCAGTAAGGCTGTTTTATTGGGCAGGGCAGCAACCGTACCATCCGGGTCCTCCATATCCCAAGGCGGGATGAAATCCAGCCCATACATCATGGCACCCAATGTCATATGGACATGGGGGTCAATTAAGCCGGGGATGAGGGTTTTACCTGAAAAGCCGTCATCATGGATGCTGTCAGGATATTGCGATTCTAGCTCTGCAAGGCTTCCAAGCGCCAAAATTGTACCTGAGCCATCAATGGCAATCGCCTCTGATTCGGGTTGGGCCGCATTCATCGTTATAATGTGGCGGGCTGTATAAATTTTAACCGGGGACTGGATGTCGCCTATTTGCGCCTTGTTGCTTTTGGTTGGTGTTTTTTGGCCGTCACACCCGCTTAGCCCCAATCCCGCAATGAAAATAAATGGGATGATATATTTTGACGTCATAGGTCCAGCACCAAAAATTCCTGTTTATGAGGACAATATGGAAGTTTTTGGTGCTGGCAAGGGGCGGAGAGAGTATATCCGCTTCCTTGGTTTTAATGCAGAAGCCTCGAAACGCGCCTTATCCTCATTTATAGGCGCGCCTCAACATAGCCCTATATTGGCTATAGGGACTTAATGCCTAGCAAAGATAGGCTTTGGCATCTGCAAGCTGTGTTGCGACACGGTCACGATTTACATAATCGGCCTGTGTTGCCGTTGTTTTTTGGATGCGGGTATCCAGACGATTTAATTTGCGTTGTAAATGCATGATCGTCAGATCTTGTGGGAAGCACGGGCGGGCGTTCAAAAGTTTTAACATGGTTGTCTCCTCTGTCTTTATTTCTTATCGATGTCCAAAACCTATAAAAAATTGACGCCGCCGACCAATCAAGGCTCGTCACAGCCTCGCGAGCGGTGATACTAAAATTTGCACGAAAATGTGAACACTCATGCCATTTATACCCGCCAGCGCCGCTTGGCGGGCTGATACGGCTTGATATCGTCCAGTATTTGGGCTTTAAGGAGCGTGTCAGAGGGTTGGACGGTCGCGAGCAGTCATGTTCGAGGAAAGTCCGGGCTCCACAAAGGCAGGATGCCGGGTAACGCCCGGCGGGGGTGACCCCAGGGACAGTGCCACAGAAAGTAAACCGCCATATCCCGGGCTTATGGCCTGTATGTGGTAAGGATGAAAGGGTGCGGTAAGAGCGCACCGCGGATTTGGCAACAGAGCCGGCAAGGTAAACCCCATCCGGAGCAAGACCAAATAGGGATAGCATTATGGCGCGCCTTTGCGTCGCCGTCCGGGTAGGTCGCGTGAGTTAGCTGGTAACAGCTGGCCTAGAGGAATGATCGTCACTGAATTTCAGCACAGAACCCGGCTTATAGACCCTCTGACCCTTTTTTCGTTAGCCTGTTGAAATGCCTAGGAGTTTTTTACAATTTATTAACGAGATTGCTTGACAGCCCCCAGTTTTTTCGGTTATTTACCGCGCATGAGTGAATCTCATAATGGGTATTTTAAGGGCGCGTTTTAGAAATTTTCCTTGAATACATCTTATATCACGGGGCGCTTCCGTTTTGATATCTTTGCGTCCGTATAGTGGAGAAACTTGCATCTCTCTTCGTGTTAAAGTTGTGTTTTTAGATTGTTAAGGAAAATCATTCCCTTATTTTTACTGGTTAGTTGCAATCAAGGAGAAATAAGATGCAATTGAAAAAATCTGTCAAAACGACATTAAAAATGGGATCAGCTTCGGCTGTTTTAGCTATAGCCATATCGCTTGGGACTGCGCAAACAGCCTTTGCTGATGATTGTTTTACTGTTGATGGTGCCGGTAATGTTGGGCCAAACGGTGCTGTAATTGGTGCTCCTGCTGCCAATCCCCTCGTAACGGCTTTTGCCTGTGGTCAGAATACATTGGCGACAGCGACACGGACAACGGCTATTGGTGCGGGTGCAGCCGCAACAGATGAGAGCAGTACGGCGGTTGGATTTCAGGCTGCGACACCCGGTGCAAATTCGGTTGCTTTGGGTGCCAATTCAACAGGGTCGGCTGGAAATTCGTCAACCACTACAATTGGTGCTAACACGGTTGCAACGGACGGCGGGGCGACTGTCCTCGGCGCGGGCGGTACAGCTGGTCTAGACGGGCTTGCATTGGGGAGTATGACCTCTGCCGGATTTAACAATTCAATTGCGATCGGGGCGAATGTTGCCACAATAGCAGACGATCACATTGCACTGGGCGATGCCAATGGTAATCTTACAGTTGCCGGTATTAATGCCAATGCCTTGCAAGGCGCTGTTACAGGTGTTGTGACAACAGACGCTGCAGGTAATTTGCAATCTGATGGTGGTGCTTTGCAAACGTTAGTCGATGGCAATGCTGCCACTATTCTTGCAAATAATAATACTTTGCAGGCCAATATTGACGCTGAAGCCGCGACTCGTCTTGCTGCGGATGGTGTTTTACAGGGCAATATTGACGCTGAAGCCGCGACTCGTCTTGCTGCGGATGGTGTT
>CAZHPV010000071.1:0-8613 GCA_964534845.1 uncultured Caulobacterales bacterium | reverse complement strand
ACTCGTCTTGCTGCGGATGGTGTTCTGCAGGGCAATATTGATGCTGAAGCCGCGACTCGTCTTGCAGCGGATGGTGTATTGCAGGGCAATATTGACGCTGAAGCCGCGACTCGTCTTGCAGCGGATAACACTGAAATGGCAGCCCGTATTGCAGCGGATAATGCTGAAATGGCAGCACGCATCGCAGCCGATAATACACTGCAGGCCAATATTGACGCAAATGCCGTCGGTATAGACGTCAATGGTCTAGTCACACGTACTACATCAATTGGTGTCAATGCATTGGCGACCGACGAAGGTTCTTCTGCGTTTGGCTTTAATGCGACAGCGCTCGGTACGAATTCGGTGGCCGTAGGCGTGAATGCTTCAGGTTCAGCCGGCAATTCGTCAACCACTACAATTGGTGCTAACTCGGTTGCAACGGATGGCGGTGCTACAATCATTGGCGCAGGGAGTACGGCTGGTCTTGATGCTGTTGCATTGGGAAGTTTGTCATCTGCCGGGTTTAATAATTCAGTCGCTATCGGCGCGAATGTTTCCACAATAGCAGACGATCATATTGCACTGGGCGATGCCAATGGCAATCTTACAGTCGCTGGTATTAATGCCAATGAATTACAAGGCGCTGTGACGGGTATTGTAACGTCAGACGCTGCGGGTAATTTGCAATCTGATGGCGGGGCTTTGCAAGCCTTAGTTGATGGCAATGCTGCCACTATCATTACAAATAATAACACTTTACAAAGCAATATTAACGCTGAAGCAGCGGCACGTCTTGCTGCGGACGGTGTTTTGCAAGGTAATGTTGATGCTGAAGCTTTAGCCCGTTCTAATGCGGATACGGCTTTATCGGATACGATTATTGCCAATAACACAGCACAAACGAATGCACTGAATAGTGAAATAGCCAATCGTACAAATGCTGATACGGCTTTATCGGATACGATTATTGCCAATAACACAGCACAAACGAATGCATTGAACGGTGAAGTCGCAAATCGTATAAATGCTGATAATCTCTTGCAGGGCAATATTGACGGCAATAGCAATGCTATCGGTGTAAATTCAGCGAATATTTCCGCTAATCTCGGTTTGATTAATACAAACTCAGCCGCTATCGCGGTTAATTCAGAGGCGATTGCTGAAATTCGTGATGGCTTGGCCGCAACATCGGCCATTCCGACAACAGGTGGTCTGGGCTCTGATGAGACTTGGGCGCTTGCTGGCGGTATTGCTGGATATGACGATAGCTTTGGTGGTACTGAAATTGGATTTGGTGCAGCCTTTGACTTCCGTCCATCAACAGAATCCAACTTCACGATTGGTATAGCTGGTGCGACATCTGGCGGGACATATGCGGTACGTGCGCAGGCCCGTATTGGTGGATAAGCCAAACTCTTAGAATATTTATTATTTTTCAAAAGAAGGCTTCGGCCTTCTTTTTTTTGTTTAACTGCACTCTATCTCTTGTCTGATAAACAAAACTCACCTATGTGCTGGCGCATATCTGTCAGCAATATCAAGAGTCTATTATGCCTTTATCTGATCGTCTAACCAAGCAGGGTTGGGAAATGGGCGCGGGCGCGCCATTGGCCGTTATTGCCGGTTGCAATGTTCTAGAAAGTTTAGACGAGTCCCTGACGATCGCAACGGAGCTGAAATCTATCTGCAAGGATCTGGGTCTTCCTTATGTTTTTAAAGCCAGTTTTGATAAAGCCAACCGCTCTTCCATAACCTCTTTTCGCGGCCCCGGATTAGACAAAGGCCTCGAAATGCTCGGGGCCATAAAAGCGGAGCTACAGGTTCCGATTTGCACGGATATTCATGAGGTCGCCCAAGCTGATATAGTCGCACAAGCGGCAGATATTGTCCAAGTTCCGGCTTTTTTATGTCGTCAAACCGATCTCGTGACGGCTATCGCTAAAGCCGCCGAAACATATGGCAATGCTATACATGTTAAAAAAGCGCAGTTCCTCGCCCCGTGGGATTGTAAAAATATTATATCTAAAATTCGTGAAACAGCGCCGACGGCTCCGATTTATCTTTGCGAGCGTGGTTCAAGTTTCGGCTATAATAATCTGATTGTCGATCCTCTCGCTATTCCTGAAATGCACAAGCTGGGCGTGGCAGTGACAATAGATGCCACCCATGCTGTACAGCTCCCGGGGGCTGACCCGCGTACGGGCGGCGCATCCACAGGCGGGCGTCGTGAGGGCGTGCCTATTGTAGCAAAGGCGGCTGTAGCGGCGGGCGCTGACGGTGTGTTTCTGGAGTTTCATACGGATCCGGATGCCGCTTTGTGTGATGCGCCGAGTTGTTTGCCAATTACTGCGGCGCGGGGTTTGCTTACTCAGCTTTCGGCTATTCGCGGTGTTATAACAGGCTGATATGACCAAGGTTCTTACCATCATTCCGGCGCGCATGGCCTCAACACGTTTGCCCGGAAAGCCCTTAGTGGACATTATGGGTAAGCCGATGATCGTCAGGGTTTATGAGCAGGCGCAAAAGGCAAATTTGGGTCCTGTTATTGTTGCCTGTGCCGAGCAGGACATAGCGGATGTGATAAATGATATTGGCGGGCAGGCGGTTCTCACCGACCCTAACCTGCCTTCTGGTTCTGACCGGGTCTTTCAGGCGGCTCAACGTTTTGATCCGTCCGGAACCTATCCGGTTATTCTAAATCTTCAGGGCGATATGCCCCTTATTTCGGCTGAAGTTCTTTCTCAAACCGTCAAGGCGCTTGATGATAACCCCAAAGCTGATATCGCAACGGCCGTTATTGCCACAGAAGATGAGCGAGAGATAACGGATCCGAATGTGGTTAAAGCCGTTATTGGTGAAGACGGGCGGGCCTTATACTTTAGCCGGGCGGCTTTACCATATCAGGCCGCTAAAGTGTTTCACCATATCGGGATATATGCTTATCGCCGGAAAGCTTTAGAGACTTTTTGTAAATTGCCACCATCTCCTTTGGAAAAACAGGAACGTCTGGAACAATTGCGGGCGTTAGAGCACGGTATGAATATTTATGTCGCCGATATTTTATCAAACTTTAGCGAAACTCTGCGCGGTGTGGATACGGCCGAGGACCTAATGGCGATAAGAAAAACTCTGGCCGATAATGTGTCGGCCTAAGGCGTTTGGTAACCGATTTTATAACAGGGGTAGGCTAAAAGGGGATGAGGGCACAAAATATTGTCATATCGGCCAATACGGCCTGGAATATTTATAATTTCCGTAAGGAGCTTATTCAGGCCTTAAAAGCTCATGGCTATAATATTTTTATTATTTCACCCAATGATGAGAGTGTTCCGCTTTTGAAAGATATGGGATGTGAGCATATTCATATTTCTATGGATAATAGCGGGACGTCTCCCATTCATGATTTTCGACTGTGGTGGGACTACCGTAAAATTTTAAAAGCGATAAAGCCTGTAGCCTATTTGGGATATACGATTAAGCCCAATATTTATGGCTCATTGGCAGCCCATATCACGCAGACACCAACACTTAATAATATTTCCGGATTGGGGACTGTTTTTATCAGGAAGACATGGGTTACCGCGATGGTACGGTTTCTATATAAGATGGCTTTGAGCCGTGCTGCCATTGTATTTTTCCAAAATTCCGACGATCAGGCAGAGTTTATTGACGAGGGCCTGGTCAATAAAAATACGTGTCGTCTATTGCCGGGCTCGGGTATTGATCTTGACCATTTTTTGGCCTCGCAAAGTGTCTCCACAGGTGAGACGCGGCAATTTTTATTAATAGCGCGTCTGTTATGGGACAAAGGTATTCGCGAATATGTTGAGGCCGCCGAAATTGTAAAGTCTCAGTTTCCAGATAGCGGGTTTAAAATTTTGGGCTTTTTAGATGTAGATAACCGAACCGCAGTACCCAAACAGGACGTCGAGGCTTGGGTTGAAAGCGGGTTGATAGATTATTTAGGGTCTACGTCTGATGTGCGTCCTTTCATAGAGGCGGTTGATTGTGTGGTTTTGCCATCTTACCGCGAAGGCACACCGAGGTCCTTGTTAGAGGCCGCCGCACTGTCCCGCCCTATCATAACCACAGATGTTCCGGGGTGCCGGCAGACGGTTGATGATAAGATTTCAGGTTTTCTTTGTCAGGTCCGCGATAGTGCCGACCTTGCTGCAAAAATGATTGATTATTTACACCTTTCCCCGAAGCAGCAACAGGCTATGGGGGATATGGGGCGCAAGAAAATGGAAAAGGAATATGCCGTATCGATTGTCGTTGAGCGCTATTTGAAAGCGCTCAATGACGTTACGTAAAGGATGTTGTCCTAAAATCTCGTGAAGAGAGCAATAAGAGGTGATGTGCGGACAACTTCACGCCAGAAGATTTTACCCTGATCATTGTCAACATAGATCACATCACCGGGAAGAATAACCGGATCAGGAGCCCCTTGCTCACGAATTCTCTTGAGGCTATATTCCAGACCGATGCGGTCCTGACCATCTAAGCGCGCGACAATAACGCGCTTGGCATTGGCATCTTCTTGAAGCCCTCCGACCATTGCAAGAGCCTGTCTGAGCGTAATTCTATCGAAGACTTTATGAATACCCGGCTCTTTAACAAATCCGTCGATAACTATTTCTCCGATGGGCGCTGCATCTCGTGTGATAATCACTGTCGGATTGACGAAATAGTCTTTTCCGTAAACGGCTTTTAATTCCTTTTGGACGTCGCTTGGTGTTTTTCCAGAGACTTGTCTTTGGCCAATGATAGGAAAATCTACAATGCCGTCAGTCCCTACAACAAGATCGACTTCCGTGTCTTCAACACCTAATATTTTCATGCCCAGACTATCGCCGGGTTGGAAGCTTCCCAAGTTCGCTTGTCCAGTAGTAGGGATTTGCGTACTTCCATCAGCAGCGGTTCTGAATAAGACTAAACCGCCGTCTTGAGTAATTTCAGCGCTTGGGTCTGATCGATTACTGGTGGTTTCGCAGGCGGAAAGTGCGAGGGGTCCTAAAAGTAGGCATATGATGGCCCATGATTTTGCGACCAGATGTTGAATATTCATTTTGAACCCCTCAAAGATAACGCGCTATTCTGCAGCGAATAACTTCTAAGAAAATATCCTGCATTAGAGTGGGTTTCAACAATAAAACTTCGAAATACTGCCATTAATTGCGATATAGATATGTTTTTAGTCTTTTATCGATTTATCCGCGGTGTTACAGACCTACGACACTGAAAGAGAAGCGAATATGTGGCCATATTTATCCCTGTTCACCATTCCTACCCTTATGGGGTTAACAAACCGTCGTGGGTTTTTTAACAACTTCATATGGGTAGGCAGTTTCGTAACCATTTTTCTTTTCATTGGGCTGCGTCACAAAGTAGGTATGGATTGGAACAATTACCTTTTGATGATTGAACGTGTGTCCATCTTGTCAGTCGGCGAAGCTATTGGTTTCATAGAACCGGCATATGGACTTTTGCTCTGGTTGGGTGCGCAATCTGGCTATTCAATATATTTTACAAATCTTGTAACCTCAGCCATTTTTATCTTTGGTCTTTACGCCTTCTTATCTAAAACGGATGAACCCTGGTTGGGGTTGATCGCGGCTTTACCCATTTTGATTATAGTGGTGGCGATGAGTGCTAATCGGCAAGCACCCGCCATCGGGGTTTTAATGTTTTTGACGGCGTATTGGTATAGGCTAAACATACCTTTGAAAGTGGCGCTTGTACTTTTTGCGACCTCTTTTCATTTTAGCGCTTTTTTCTTTCTTATTTTTATTGCGCTTAACTTACGCATTCATTTCTTCATCAAACTTATAGCCAGTTTTTTTATGATGGGATTGATGGCGTATTTTTTTGCAACTTCAGATGCGGGGAACTACTACAATGAATTATATATTGTTGGGCAAGACGAAATAGGTCGATCCCAAGGGGCGCTTATTCACGTGGCGTTAAATGCATTTTTTGGGTCGTTCTTGCTGGCTGGAAAACGGATACGCCAGACTTTATTTCCGACACCCCTACTGATGCAATTGGCGGTTTTGGCTATTGTTCTGTTTTTTCTTGCGTTTGTTGTACCGAATGCCGCAGGGCGAATGAGTTTGTACTTATTTCCCGTTTCCATCTATGTCGTCAGCCGTTTCCCTCTACTCTTTCAAGGGTCGAGACGGCCCTTTATCCGATTAGGCGTCGCCTTGCTTTTCGGTGTTCAGAGCTGGGGTTGGTTGTCCTTTTCAAATTCCGCGATCGGACATATTCCTTATGGAAATTATATGGTTACGGATGAAGAACTGAAGTTCAAACTTGAACAATAATCGCCAGAAAGGACACCCGATACGTCACAGATCGTTGGACGCTGTCCGGGGTTTTGCCGTTTTACTTGTGGTTTTTTATCATGCCTCTTATCGCTTTGCTCCCGACCAAGGCGATGTCTTGGGAGGCATAATCAGAGCGATAGGCTGGATCGGGGTTGATATGTTTTTTGCGCTTAGCGGTTTCCTGATCGTTTATATTTTATCGCAGCAAAAAAATAGAGAAAATATCCGGCTCTATTTCTGGAAAAGGTTTTTAAGAATTGTTCCGATTTTTGCCGTGGCAATACTGGTCTTCGCTTTGGGGGCGTATTTAACAGGCCAGACAGATACGCTGCCTTTATTACCTTTAACGGCTTTGTTTTTAAATGGCTGGCTTATTCCTTTTTTAGGAGAAGCGGCTGTCCCTTACACTATTTCATGGTCGTTATCGATTGAGGTGTTTGCCTATATTGTGTTGGGATTTTGCGCCAAATATTCCAAATCCGCCTTGTTTAAATCTGTCTGGATATTCCTGATTGTGGCGCTCATGGTTCGCCTTTTTGTGTTTATCTTTAGACCTTTTGATTTGATTGGTTTGTATTTCTTTGTTCCCTCGCGCCTTGATGCCATAGCCTATGGGGCTCTTGGCGCGATGGGCCTATATGATCGTTTTACCGCCTCTAAATACGCGCCCCTATTTTGGGGCAGCGTGACTGTCGGCACCATATTGGTTTTCAGCCAATTAATGACCCATCCCGAATTTATACATACGCTGGGATATGCTTGGTTTGGTTTAAGTGTAGGGATATGGGTAACAAGTCTCTTTCAACATCCGCAGACATCAGATAGATGGCTGGCGAAGATTTTGGAACCCATAGGCAAATACTCTTATTTCATCTATCTTTTTCATTTGTTCTTTATCGAATTTCTCCTCATCATAAGTCAGCATTTAGGATGGACTAATCTCGGATTTTGGCCCGCAAGCCTGCTGGCTATGAGCTTAACCACGTTTGCGGGCATAGTGTCCTGGAAATTTGTCGAGGGGCCGCTCATAGCAAAAAGCCGTTCGCTTCCATCCCGGCTTATGGGTTAAGTGCAGCGGGTCGTATTGCGGTAGCTGTTAAGATCGGCTAAGCGTGAGCTGTGGTAAAGGATAACATAAATGCTTAACATCCTTAGAAATAAGCAGGGCCAGCCACCTAACTATTTGACCGAGACCGAAACAGACGGGCAATTGACGGTCGCCATTGGTGATGTCCATGGATGTTATGAACCTTTGGTCGCGCTTTTAAAAAAAATACGACGCCTCAAAAACAGAATACCGCATCGTAAGTTTAAACTGGTTTTTCTCGGCGATCTTATTGACCGCGGGCCGCAGTCATATGAAACAGTTGATTTGATTAGACGCATTTCGAAATCGTCTATTGATACCGTTACAATTATGGGAAATCATGAAGAGGTTTTCCTAGATATCCTAGATGGAAACTGGTCGCTTTTGCGTCAGTGGTTCGAGTTTGGAGGGCAGGAGACAGCGCGCAGTTACGGCGTAAAAGATTTAGGTCTGGCCTTTAGCGATCCGGTGTCGTTATTGAAAAAATTGCGAGACGCCGTTCCCCAAGACCATATTGATTTTATGCGCGGGTTTAAAGATGGATATATCTTTGATGATATCGCCTGTGTCCATGCCGGTGTGCGCCCTAAAGTACCTCTTCTGAAACAAGACCCTGCCGATCTGCGATGGATAAGGGAGCCTTTTTTAGAGTCCAAGCGAGATCACGGTTATAAAATCCTGCACGGACATACAATTGTCGAGGTTCCAGAGCTCAAGGAAAATCGCATCGCTCTGGATACGGGAAGTTATAAAACGGGTATTTTAACGGCAGCCTATTTTATGCGGGGTAAGGTAGGTTTTTTACGTTCAGATGACCACGACGTGATGTGCCAATTATAGATAAGAGATGGTATCTTTACAGAATGATGAGCACCAGCCCGCATTAAAGGCCTGTTTTTCCTGTCTTGTGATTGCAATCGACTTAATTTATGCCTAAAGCGCTTTAGGTGAATTTGATGAGGGATAATCTTAATGAAGAGACTTCTGGCTTTCTTATTCATTCCTTTGCCTTCCTTTATCAAAATCCCCCTAATGCGCTTGCTCTTTAGGTATAAGATCGGATCAGGAGTCAAAATAGGCCTTACTTTCTTTTGCCCGGGGAAATGTCAGCTTGGCGATAATACAAAAATTGGCCACTTTAATTTCATTTCGCATATGCAAGACCTTAGGGCGGGTCAGAATGTGATCATTGGACATCTCAATATAATATTAGGT
>CAZHPV010000070.1:0-12224 GCA_964534845.1 uncultured Caulobacterales bacterium | reverse complement strand
TATCTGCACTCTCCCCGACCGCGATACGCCGCGCTTTCGCTCCTGCGTTATGTGCAGGTTTAGTATAAAGCTTCAGAGCCGCTTCCGGTGTTACAGCCTCTCCGAAATCTAAGCCCTGCGGACGCTTCGTAGCGGCAGCCATAGCCTTCCAAGGATTAGCGTTACCAAAGGGCGCATCGCTACCGGCGGCGCATTTTAGGGATTGAAATGATTTCAGGCGCCATAAGTTTTTATGTTCCGAAATTGCGACGTCCTTAAGATAGGCATTCGCTCTTTCAACGACAAAATTCGGCTGCGTGACAATAGTAAGGTCCAAGCGTTTCATCCACGCAATCATCTCATCATCAGCAATCGCGGCGTGTTCAATCCTATCACCCGGCGCTGGCCCAGCCTCCTCGATGGCCAAGAGCGTAAGCATAAGTTCTGCGCGCGTAACACAATGCGCCGCAACGGTTCTACCCGCCCCATGTGCGGCTTTAACGTCTGTGACAAGATCAGCGAGAGCTGGCAAATTATAGTCATGGTAATGCAGTTTCAACGAACCGACATCTGCGTGTTTAATGCCGGATAAGCTGGCTCTGCCCATGATGGAGAGTTTTAAAGGCCGTGCCGCTTTTTGATAATGCGCAAACATTTCGCTATCATTGCTGGGGGTGACCTCTGTTACGCCCCCTATTCCCCATGATAGTAATTTTTGAATAAGAGGTTCGAGATCTGGTAGGGTTTTGTTTTTCTGGAGCACATGATCTGCATCATATAGGCGCCCATCTGCAGGTTCTGAGAGGCCATAGGCCTTGAGAGCAAGACTGTTCAATATCCACAACCGCCCACTTCTATGCTGGATACGCACCGGAATGTCAGGAGCGTTTTTATCCAGCCACCCCCTATTAATATCGCCGGCGACGCTTTGGTGATACCCCACGCCGCGTATAGCTTGACTATGTTTGATACTTCTGAGTTTTTTTATTAAATCCGCCTGTGAATTCACCTCTGGCGGACCACAAGCAACAGAATTCATAGCCGCTGCCGTGGCGTTTAAGTGTATATGGTGATCGTGCAAAGCCGGCAATAGCGCGCAGCCTTGCCCGTCAAGATCAGCGGAACCACCTAGCGTGCCAATGGCGTCTATCACGCCCCCCCGAAGACGGATATCAGAAAGCTGACCCTCTATCTCGACATTGCGAATTAACATAAACGGTCCGTATCAGCACCCAATGGTTTGGCCTGACCTAAACTCTCCCGCATAGGATAAAAAGACTTATCTGCCCCTGTGAGAATTTCACGCCAGCTATGCGCGGTATTTCGCAACTCTGACACCTCTATGTCGCCCATAGCATATCGCAACACATCCCTCATGGATATATCAATAATGACACCGCCGCCTTGCCGGTAGAATGCGAGAATTGCCAAAGCGAGGTGTATCCCGTTTACGGAGTCCGCAATCGCGTCGCCTACAAAACAGGCCTTTCCATATGTTAGCCGCATAACCTCTGATAAGCCCGCCGATACCCCGATATCATCTCCAAAACCAATCCTATTAGTCTTTTGACCATAGGCCGTTAAACGGGCCCATATCATTCCCGGTTTTCGCGACACAAAGGCCTGCGCATCTAATCCTAATTGTTTAAGAGCCCGAGGCCTTGAGGCTTCAATAACAATATCAGCTCTGCTCAGTAAATTGCGTAGACGGCCCAAGTCGTCAGTTTTCTTGAAATCAAGCGCTACGCAATCTTTACCAGCATTGAGCAAATCAAAAAAGCCGGCATGACCCAAGCGCATGCCGTCTGGACGGTTCGGCCCTTCTATCTTTATCACGCTTGCGCCGCATTTTGCCAAAAGACTACTGGCTAATGGGCCAGCCCATAATCCCGACAAATCAACGATAAGAGGACCGGCTTTGGGCGGCGTGGGTTGAAAAGCGTCTACGGAAAACCAAGTCTTCGGTCGGTCAGGAATTTCAGATTGGCTGACCGCCAATCCCATTTCGGCACCGCGTTCAACTAACGCGTCTGCCAAGCGCGTCTGAACATATGTTTCTATAGCGGCCCAATCCTGAACATCCGCCTCCAGCCAAGCGGGTATCAAATCCCAATCCTCTTCACGAACCAGATTAAGAGCAATAAACCCATCAATCGCTGGAAGTAATTTTCCGAGACCGCCCGCAGTTTTCCGTCCTTCACAGATGGTTTCGCGCAACCTTGCCCGCTCGCCCATAAGTACCGCACCCGACATTGGCAATTCAGCGTTCGGCGCAAGCGCATTAAGCGCGAGCAAAGCACCGTCCGCATGCGCGCTAAGGGGCAATGGTAAAACGTCGCCGCTAACATTTAAAAGTCCCGACCTATGCCAACTGACCGCAGGATGGTCGCCCATAGACTCTATAGATTGGTCAACACCCAATGCGCAAAGTAATTGCGCAGCGTAGCGGGCCGCGTGTTCAGTTTGCAAAACCATCTCTTAAAACACGTCGCAAAAGCTTTCCGGTTTCATTGTAAGGCAGTCTATCTGCACGACGAATATAGGACGGCAAGCGCGAGGATCGCAAATTTAGGCGGATAAGATCGCATATTTCTTGATCGCTAACTTCTGAATTACACACCACGACAAGGCCAACGGCCTCACCCCATTCTTTATCGGGCACAGCGACAGCGGCGACATCTGTAATCGCTGTGTGTGTCCGTAATACATCCTCTATTTCACCGGGTGATATATTCTCTCCACCTCGTACAATCACGTCATCCGCACGCCCTTTGACGAACAAATACCCTCCAGCGTCTAGAAATCCACGATCTTTAGTCGGAAACCATCCAGACTCGTCAAGCTGTGAGTTTATCCCTTTATATTCCCCGCTTACCTGATCACCTCGCACCCAGACTAATCCGGTTTCATCGGCCCTACATATTTCACCATCCTCAGAGCGTATCTCTAATTCTATTGTTGGAATGGGGCGCCCTACTGAACCCAATCTACGCTGAATATCGGGATCGTCCGAGGATTTAGCAAGCCGGTGATCCTCGGGACCCAACATACATATGGTCGCACTGGTTTCAGTTAAGCCGTAAGCGTTTGTAAAACTCACATCAGGCAAAAGTTCCAGCGCTTTATCGATGACGGTTAGAGGCATTTTACCGCCACCATAAGCGATAAACTTTAGATCAGGTAAGTCCAGCTCACCACCCGCATGCTCAATGATACGCTGCAGCATTGTCGGCACTAAAAAGGCATGGCTTATTCTTTCAGTTTTAGCCAATTCAATCCAGTCATGCGGTGAAAAATTAGGTAATTGCACCATTCTACGCCCCGCATAAACACTGCTCAAAACCGCCGCTATTCCAGCAATGTGATAAGGCGGTACAGCAATAAGTGTGGCCTCTTCCTCTGCGGCGCTCATAAATTCAACCGTCCCGAAAATATAAGACATAAGATGACTATGGCGCAAAAGTGCGGATTTAGGCTCTCCCGTTGTCCCGCTGGTAAAAAGCTCAACCGCCACCGCACCGTCAATATCCGCTGGCTCTAATTGCGATTCACCAATTTCGATTTTCTCCAGAAAATCAAGCCTACGAATATCGTCAATTTCAATCTCACGCTCAGCAATCAGAGCCGCAGGCGCAATACGAGCAGCTAGCTTATTTAGCGGCGTCTCGGCTAATCTATAATTGAGTGGAACAAAGGGTATACCCGCTAAGGCTGCCCCGAAAAGTGCCGCGGGAAAGTCAGGCGAAACTTCGGACAGAAAGCCAAGCTTTTCTTCTGGTTTTAGACTTCGGGCTACAGTCTGTGCACGCTCTGCAAGCTCGGCATATGACATCTCCTTATCACCGCAACGCACCGCAATGCGCTCCCCCATGGCCTCAGACGCCATTTGCAATAAGAGATGAATATTCATGGTGTTAGGACTAGTCCGATGAGGGAAGCTTCTTTGCCGACTTCACATCGATGTCATAGCCTTTAACCGCTATGCTACCCTCGCCGCCGCGCGTGCATAAAAACTCCATGGTCTCATTGGTATCCGTATAGCGCTTGCCCACGAGCGTCCCGTTCGCAGCATCATTTGACAGTTTACCAAGCTCTGATGGTTCACCAATTTTCATCGCAACGCCTCCACAATAAATCTCAAGCGGCTCAGCTGGGGCACGAAGCACCATAATCTGCGTTTTGCACACGGCACTGGATAGCTTTGTTCCAGGTTTAAAAATATCTGCCATAGTTAATGTCCTAAAATTGCACCGGCAAGGCCTGAGGCGAGAAAGGCGGTCTCAGCATTGTCTATCTGATTGGCAGCCGTACCCCGGATCTGGCGCACACCTTCGGTTATATTGTTTAAACCGTGAATATACCCCTCGCCCATCAATCCGCCATTAGGCGATAAGGGGGACTTACCGTCAAGTTCCAGATTGCCGTCCTTAACATAGTCGTTTGCTTCCCCAACTCCGCAATATTTAAAGCCCTCTAACTGACGCAAAACTTGCGGGGTAAAATTATCATAAATCATAGCCACATGCGTATCTTTAGGCGCAACACCAGCCGCGGCTTCCAGACGATCAGCAACAATTTCACTATTTTCATTTCTAATGAGGTCCCCCGCATAAAAATCAGAAATAATTTCATGATTAAACAACATGGAATACTCAGCCCCGAGTATCTTAACGGGTTTCTCTTTAAGGTCTTTGGCCATATCTGCGCGGGTTATAATAATCGCGACGCCGCCGTCACTTTCCTGGCAGCAATCTAATAAGCGCAGCCAGGGTTCGACTATCCACCGGCTCGTTTGATGATCTTCAAGCGTTATCGGCTTTTCATAAAACCATGCTGCTGGATTTGTTGCGGCGGCCTTTCGAAAGGTAACCGAAATACGCCCCAGGTCTTCAGAAGTAACATTATATTTGTTTAGGTAATGCCCGCAAGACAAGGCTTCCCATGACGCCGGTGTTTGCGCGCCAAAAGGAAAACACCATTCCATAAAAGTTGAGCTATGCCCATCGGGCGATAAATTAAAATGCGGCTGACCAAAACGATATTGGCTGCGCTCATTCATAGCGCGCCAGATTAAAAATACATTACAAAGCCCTGATTCAACTGCATTTTTCGCATGAACTATGGTAGCAACAGAGCCTGCCCCGCCTTGCGGTAATCGCGTAGTGTAATTTATCTCCTTACATCCCAGCGAACGCATAACATCAACTTCGTCAGAATTATCAATGTTAAAAGTGGTCATTCCATCAATTTCGTGCGGGTTAACACCGGCATCCTGACAGGCCGCCAAAATAGCTTCTGCTGCCAATTGTTGCTCAGACCGACCGGACGCCTTTGAGAACTCGGTCTGGCCAATACCAACAATACAAGCCTGTTGATGCGCCGTGACCATTAAGTTAAATCCGCTTTAAAAACAGGCACAGCTTTTTTCCCACTTGTCTGGGCAAAATCAACACTGACAGCCATCCCGAATTCCGGCTTACCGTCACCGACAAAATTTGATACAAGGCGCAGTCCTTCGGCAAGTTCAACCAAAATTACGTAAGGACTGTCCTCAAATCCAAAACTTGCAGGCCTGACTTGACGCACCCAAGACAATATCTTTCCGCGTCCCGATAATTTCTGTGTGGTTTTTTCAACACTGTGACACTCTGGGCACATAGGTCGGGGTGGATGCCATAATTTATTACAGGGCTCGCATTTTTGGACACGAAGTTCACCTGCTTCACACGCGCTCCAAAAAAAAGCCGTGTCTATGCGTTGTACTGGATCAGGTCGCATTAAAGCCCCCACGGGTTTTCTAGTTCTTTCTGTCCTGGCAAGGGCGGATCACATAAAATAGCAGCTTGATTGGCCATTTCTAAAATCTCTTCTTCGCTATATCCAAGCTCGGATAATATAGGTTTCGTATGATCGCCGACAATTAATGGCGGTAAATCTATGACGCCGGGCGTATCTGAAAGGCTATACGTCAAACCAATCTGTTCGAGCTTTCCAACATAACGATCTTGATACGCTACGGTCCACCTCTTAGCCCTATAGTCAGCATTATCGAAAATTTTCCGGGATATTTCTCCGTCAGAAATAGCCGCCGGAACACCCGCTTTTGCAAGATCCTTCATGAGTGCCACTGAACCCTTGGCCGCGAAGGCCTCAATTTTATTATCCCCGGCCAAACCATCAAAGGCTTTACGATGTTCCGTAGTAATAGCTGCAATCTGTATCCATTTTCCGTCCGCGCATTTATAGAGACGATAATAATCTCCATAGCCCGTTTGATCAGCATTTAAACGCGCCCGCTCGACCGCTTGACCATCCGGCTTGGCAACACCGTAACTCGTATTAAGCAAGCAGGCATTGACGATCGATGTATCAACAAATTGCCCCTTACCCGTCCGTTCGCGCTCCATTAACGCGTTACAAATAGCGGTAGCGCTTAAAAAGCCATTGCCAGTATCGCCAAGAGAGGTCAAAGCCCATACAGGGTGCGCCCCCTCACCTGCCCATAACGCCCCATCCTCATGTTGGACGCCAGCCAAACACGCCCCGGTCTGGTCATTACCGGGAAGATTTTTACGAGGGCCCTCTTCAAATCCGCGCGAATGAGCATAGATCAATCGCGGAAAGTCCTTTTTGAGCGCATTATAATCCAATCCCAATCGTTCTACAGCAGGATAACGCATATTATGCTGTACCACATCGCATGTCGCGATAACCTTTTTTAAGGCTTCAAGGCCTTTCGGGTGTTTTAGCATAACCGCAAAACTTCTTTTGCCGCGATTTGCCATAGCTGCAATATGTGTCTTGTGCCAAAAACTATCCCAGAGCGTGTTCATTTTTATAACGTCAGCCCCCATATCGGCGAGGAGTTGGCAGCCAAACGGCCCGGCAATAGCTAATCCAAGATCAAGCACTCTAATTCCATCTAGCGGTCCTTTACCTGTCGGTTTTGCAGGAAGGGGCTTTTCTTCAACCACGTCCAAGCTGTGCGCATAGGCTTTCACCGTGTCAGTATCCGCCCCGCGCGGCCGTTTAGGACCCTGAACGGCCCCTTGCGAGTTTTCAAGCCGGTAGGTTATGCCCACTTGATTAATCCGACCTAATTCCGGATCGTCCACAGTCGTTACGCATCTATCCGCAATCAAGAGCGGGTCTGTTAGGCTTTCTTCCAAGGACCGACAAGGCTGCATCGTCATATTACCAATAGCGGCGGCTTCAACCCATTCATCGCGATTAAACTTGGCAATAGCATCCGCCAAAATAGGTTGATAATGGTTCATAACCAATAATTCTTCAGGACCAATCCCAAACCGGTCAGGATCATTTTGCACAGTTAAATCCGGGGAGGCATTTAACGTATCGCCCTTTGAAGCTTCCAAAATAAATCGCGGATTTGGCACCCAGTTATGCAACCATTTGCCATCTTTGCATTTAAAATGCCCCTTTGGAGAGCTTGACCCCATAATCCATGTATTAAATCCTGGGGAGTCGATATTATCTGCCCTCTGCCAGACACCACTGCCGCACGCTAAGGCCCCTTGTAAGAGTGATGTAGAAACCTTTTGGCCCCGCCCCGTCTTCTCTCGCGCAAAAAGAGCCGCCGAAATGCCTGTGAGTGCTGAGAAAAAAGCCCCCATACTCGGCCATTTTGATGCAACATGCAAAGGCCCCTCACGGTTTGCCCCTTGAACACTATCGGGGTCGACTTCTATGGCCTCAGCAAATGGGTCTTCTTTGCCAAGCATGTGATAAAGCGCCCCTTCCGGCCAACCTCTTTGTTCATATTGCAATCCGGACGTCGCCGCTACCAAGGCATCATACCCCTTGCGATCATCATTCTCCCCGTAACCTGTAATAGACGCATAAATAAGTCGCGGGTTAATTTTAGCGAGAGTTTCGTAATCAATTCCAAGTTTCGTGGTTTTACCGGGTGACATGGATTCAATCAGGACATCGGCTTGACTAACAAGTTTCTTAAAAAGACCCAGATCTGACGTGTTCTTTAAATCGAAAATAGCATTTTTTTTACCCCGGTGCCAAACCTTATACCCCAAAAGGTCTCCAAATGGATCACCGTCGGGCCGCTCAATTCGGGTGACGTCCGCGCCGTGATCTGCCAGCAACATGCCAGTCAAAGGGCCAGAAATACCCCAACTTAAGTCCAGAACTTTTATACCGTCTAAAACGCCAGCCATCTTATACCTTGCTAACTTTAAATCATCGCGATAAATAATTTTCGAATGTGTTTCTAAAATAATCGCATCGGCGTTACAGTCAAGCAAAAAGGACGAGAAAAAAGATGGTAAAACTCTTGGTCACAACACTTTCCGGAGATGAGAAACCTATTGATGTGCCTGCTGGCGGCAGCCTCATGGACGCGCTACGGGATCAGGGTTTTGTAGAAGGCACATGCGGGGGTGCTGCGAGCTGCGGGACATGTCATGTTTATTTTGCAAATCCGGCTAAAGCTGGCGGGCAAACCGAAGATGAAGGCTATATGTTGGAAGGCCTTGCTGAATATGTCCAAATCAGGGACGGCTCCCGCCTGTCTTGCCAAGTCCCGCTGACAGATGCCCTAGACGGCCTCGCTATAGAGATTGCGCCCGAAGCCTAATATGCCGATAACGCTAGAAACCCAAATAGACAATCTCGAGTTCCGTGCAAATTATAGCGCCCCGCTCAAACCCGCTGACAATCAGGCCGTCTTGTTTTGCTTGCCGGGCGGCGGATGTTCTGCGCAATATTTTGACCTTCACCCGGGCTATAGTTTTACTCGAAAAATGACAGATTTTGGCCATCATGTCATAACAATGGATCATCCGGGAACGGCAAGCAATAAAGCGGCGATAGGAAACAACTTTCTAACCCCGCGCAAAGCGGCCGAATATATCTATCATTGCCTGAAAGCTTTTACAGAAAATCTTGATCTCGCTCATTTGCCGCTTATCGGAATTGGTCATTCTATGGGCGGCATGACGACGACACTGATTCAGGGACTTTCAAATCCTTACAAAGCGATTGCCCTTTTTGGGTCGTCTGCAGGCGGCCTTGACTGGGGCCTAACTGAAGAGGAAAAATATTACATTGATAAGCCAGACGAACTTAAGCGCGATCTTGAATCACTTTCTCTGAGTAAATTTGGTCGGGCTTTTACAGAAATTCCAGCAGGGCCAAGCGGAGAGTCTATTACGTTTGGCGGCGAGAGCGAGGTTCTCACACTAGCCTTGCGCAAAACTGCTTGTGAACTCTATGCCGCCGGCGGCATGATGAGTATGGTACGGGGAAGCTTTACCCAAGAGGTTCATGCCATCGACATACCAATATTTTTTGCCTTTGGCGATAACGACATTGGCATACCACCAATAGACGTCCCAAAAGCGTATATAAATGCGCGCGACACCGCGATGCTTATCTTACCGGACACCGGGCATAATCATTTTGCCTTTAAATCAATTTCGCTTTTATGTGCGCGTTTAAATGACTGGATCGCCAAGGTTATTTGAACGCGATTACAGCTTGTTCTCAATCTTTCGGATTTGGGCGTTTAACCAATAAATTTCATAGGCGTTATTATGTGTCAATTTCGCCGTTTCTAGCAATTGTTGCAAGGCCCTCATTTTTGTCTGTAAGGCCAATTTATTTTCGGGACTGACTTCCAAAATAATGGATAGTAAATGCAGGGCCTTTAACGGGTCGTCTGCCTCAACATAAGATTGCGCGCGTTCTACCAGTCCCGCCTCTCCCGCAAGCTCTGCAATATCACCGTAAACTGTTTCAACGCGAACCGGGTAGAGTTCGGTTGTCTTATCAAAGTGGAACCATGTCGCATAATACTCCCAGATAGATTTGACTGCCCAACTCACACGGCCATGTTGTTGGGTGATATCGAGTTCCGGCGGAAGGACAATTTCATCCATAAGCTCTTCCATTGTCTTTCCTGCATTCATGCCCGCAATAACAGCCTCATGCACAAAGGCTGTCGCGTCCCGCATTTTAACAAGCCCAGAGCGAATAAAGGCTTGGTCCGTTACAGCGTCTTTGTGGCTTGGCACTATCATCACGGGGTCGAGTGAGATAATCGTGTCCAGAGACCGAATATATTCGGCGGGCTTTCTTATTTTTTCCCCACGCATTGTGAAGATATTTGGAAATTGCGGGAATAAAGGTCCAAAAAAGTCGCCCGAAAACAATATCTTTTTTTCCGGCAACCACATGACCAGATTGTCAGCCCCTTCCGCCCCGGGTAGCGCCAAAAGCTCGAAATCCACACCCCCTTGCGTAAATTTATAAGGCCTACCATTTTCAACCTTGATAGTCGGCGTCAGGCCCCCATAAGCAATCAGGCCAATTTTCGGTGGACTTTCTGGAATGAAAGGAAAAAGCAAACGGTTACGTGACCAAAAATAATCTTGTAGTTCCGTGAGATATCGTTGTTCTTCCTCAAACTCTGCATGCGCAATAATATCTATGCCGTCTTTATGCCAGAATTTCGTCCCGCCGATATGATCAGCATGGGAGTGCGAAAGCACAATCTGTTTTAGGTCGATCTCGCCTATCGCTGATTTCAAGACTTTTATCTGCTTTGGCACCTGTGTGGCCAGTCCTGTATCAAATAAAACATCCCCGTCAGTGGTCGTTACGATATGTGCATTCCCTACCCCTGTGGCTTGCCAAATACCCTCCGAAATTTCGCGTGCTACGATAGGGATATTGATAAACTCGGCGGCAATGGTGCCTTCGGCATCAGAATTGGATGCAATGCGTTTGGCCGCTACATCACCAATTTTATCTACTGCATTGATTTGTATAGATTTTTTAAACGAGGGCGAAAGAGCAAAAAGCAATCCGAAAACAATCACCCCCAATAAGATCAATCCGAAGACAAATTTAAGCGATTTAATCATAAGCGATACGTCCTTTATCGCCGTGACGTCTTTGCAAGATTTTCCCTCTCACACCCGAAACATAGCCTTGATAACCTTCAGTCTGCACGGTCGTGGCCGGTTGAACACTTTTGGCATAATCAAGCGGGGCGCGCCAACCCGGATGCGGGGTCAAAGCGACACGCACGCCATTTATAGGGTGTTGGGCCCGCCATTTTCTGATCTTATCTGCCATTTTTTTGACCCGTTCCGGATATTGGTCAGCAAGATCGGTCTTTTCAAAAGGGTCATTTTGCAAGTTAAACAAAAAGGTTTCAAGGTCTGTCTGGGTTGAACCGTGGTCAATAATCTGAACAAGCTTCCAAGGGTCTTCTATTACGGAAACATGGTAGCGGTTAAACAATGGCGAGTTAGACGCAAAATATAACGCCCCCTCGCGCGGAATTGCGCCGACTTGCGTCATGGCAGACCAACGGTTTTTCCCGTCTAACGGTTTTGAAGCCCCTATCGGAACTTTAGCAGCTTCCGTAAGCGACGGAAAAACATCTAAAACAGAGACAATATTTTCTGTTTTTGAATTGGGCGCAACCTGTCCGGGCCAGTTGACGATAGCCGCCACTTTTATACCGCCTTCAAACGTCTCCAGTTTTCCGCCCCTCAACGGGCCGTTATCCGCCCCAAACGCCTTTAATCCGCCATTATCAGAGAAAAACAGAATGAGCGTATCCTCGTTCAACCCTTCTGCGTCTAGCGCATTTAATATGCGACCCACGGCTTGATCCAGACTATCCACCATAGCAGCATAGCTACGTTTAGGGGTCGGCAAATTTCTCCGCTTTGGATATTTAGCCTCTAGCGCTTCAGGCGCCTGAATAGGCGAATGCGGCGCTAAAAAAGGCACATATAAAAAAAATGGCTTGTCAGGCTCCCTTATCTCGGAGATATAGCGCGCCGCTTCCTCGCCGTGTAGGTCAGTCGCATATCGCGTCTCTCCTTCTAAGGATTGACCGTTCTTCTGGAGATCAAACCCCTTGGCTACCGTATAATCAAAGTAGTCTATTTGCGTATTCAAATGACCGAGAAAATATTCAAACCCGCGCGCATTGGGCGTCAGTAATTCCGTACTATGACCGAGATGCCATTTACCGATCATTGCCGTCTGATATCCAGCAGCTTGAAAGCTTTGCGGCATGAAATGCTCTTCCGGTGATACACCCCCGTTTTGCCAAGGCTGAAAGCCGGCATAAACTGACCCTAATTTCATTGGGTCGCGTCCCGTCATCAAGGCGCTACGGGTCGGCGTACATATGGGCATCGCGTAAAACCTCTCCAGTACCATGCCTTCCCGCGCGAGTTTGTCTATAT
>CAZHPV010000069.1:0-12648 GCA_964534845.1 uncultured Caulobacterales bacterium | reverse complement strand
CGCGGTTCGATCAAACTGTCCGAAAGGCCCGTTAAAGTGCCAATGGACATGTTTCATTTTATAGTCGCCTGTACCGCCGCCAGCAGCATACGCCATTCCTGCAAGTCCGAGGGCCGCTAATCCAAATCCGGCAAAAAGTTTTTTTGTAAATTTAAGCATATTAAATCTCTTTGCTTTCCCGTTAGTCAGCCGAAGCTATTGCTGGTGTGGCCGTATCTCCAAGGACAGATTTGGTAATGGATTCCGGTCTTGGCTTTGGTTTTTCAACCAGACCTAAGATCGCTAATATGAAAAAGAACCCAAAATAATAGAGCGTCGAAACTTGCGAAAGCACCTTAAACGTCAGACCTTTTCCAATAGGAATAGCGACATCATCCGGTGTGCCAGCTCCGCACCATCCCAAGATGAAGCAGACAATAACAAACAGGAAGAAGAAGCCCCGCGCGACCGGACGGAAGCGCATAGACCGGACTTTTGAGGTATCCAGCCATGGCAGGACAAACAAAATGGCAATAGCGGCAAACATCAAGATTATACCAAAGAGCTTATTGGGGACAGCACGCAAGATCGCGTAAAATGGGAGGTAATACCATTCGGGGACAATATGGGCTGGTGTCACAAGCGGATCGGCCGGAATATAATTGTCCGAATGCCCTAACGCATCTGGCTGATAAAACAGAAAGAAAGCAAAAATCAGCAAAAAGACCACAACTGCAAAACCGTCTTTAACGGTATAATAAGGATGGAAAGACAGCGTATCTTCTTTTGACTTGGGTGTGACGCCAATCGGATTGTTCTGACCGACATGATGCAAAGCCCAGACATGAAGCCCTACAAGAGCCGCAATGACAAATGGCAAGAGATAATGCAGAGCAAAAAAGCGGTTCAGCGTGGCGTTATCAACGGAATAACCGCCCAGCAGCCATTGTTGCAGACTTTCGCCGACGACAGGCACAGCGCCAAAAAAGCCGGTAATCACGGTCGCGCCCCAAAAGGACATTTGCCCCCAAGGCAGCGTATAACCAAGGAAACCTGTTGCCATCATAATCAGGTAAATCAGACATCCAATAATCCACAAAAGTTCGCGCGGAGCCTTATAGGAACCGTAATAAAGCCCCCTAAACATATGGATATAAACGGCCAGGAAGAACATAGAAGCCCCTACAGCATGCATAGGCTGGATTAACCACCCAAATGGCACATCGCGACGAATACGCTGCACGCTGTCAAAGGCGAGATCAACATGCGGCACATAATGCATGGCCAGAATGATACCTGTAATGATTTGAGCAACGAGACAGAGCGCGAGAATACCGCCAAATGTCCACCAGTAATTCAAATTACGCGGAGACGGAAACGTCATAAAGTCGGCCCCCATGCGGATGATCGGCAGACGCTGGTCTAACCATTTGGTTGCCGCATATTTGGGTTCATATGTAGAAGGATGACCGCTCATATCTAACCTACCTTAATGACGTTTGCGGAAATATACTCATAAGGTGGTATTTCCATATTTTTTGGTGCCGGTCCCTTACGGATACGACCAGACGTATCATAATGCGACCCGTGGCACGGACAATACCATCCGTCAAAATCACCATCTTCCCCTAATGGAATACAGCCAAAATGCGTACACACCCCGATCATAACGAGATATTTCGGATTTAATTTACCATCCGGCCCCGGTACAAGCCGGTCGCTATCCATTTCAGGGTCTGGGCAATCCGAAACGTCTACGCTTTCAGCGGCAGTAATTTCGGCGGCGGTTCGGTGACGCACAAATACTGGTTTTCCGCGCCATAGCATTTTTACCTGACCCCCTTCAGGAATATTTTCGAGATTAATTTCTATAGACCCGGCCGCTAATGTATCGGCTGCTTTGCCCATTTGCATTACGAATGGCCATGCGAGTGACCCGACCCCGACTGCGGCGGCTGCCCCCGTTGCAATAAAAATAAAGTCACGCTTGCTTTCATCTTCCGGATGATCATTGAGCTGTGCCGTCTCGGACATGTTTGTCCCCCAAAAATATTACAGAGTCTTGGCCGTGGTAATAGACAAATAACACAGTAAAAGCCACTCAAAATTCGCGGCACAACGCCGCAATAAGAGGAAATATCTGCCTTGGACATAGTCCGCATTGGCTGTAAAGCGTCCTTATGGTCAAAATTATCCTCTATCAACCCGATATCGCGCAAAATTTAGGCACAGCGATGCGCCTATGTGCTTGTTTTGACGTCGATTTAGAGGTCATAGAGCCTTGCGGCTTTCCTCTGAGCGTTAAAGCCCTAAGGCGAACGGCTATGGATTACGGCCATGTCGAGGGCCTGAAGCGGCATGTAAACTGGGCTGCCTATCAAGAAAGTCGCAGAACGGACGCTTTAGGCGCTAAAAACGATAAAAAGAGCGTAAATCCACTGCCGCAATCACGCCTGATTCTCTTTACAACCAAAGCCGCAACACCCCTGCCCGACTTCAAATTTCATCCCGCAGATCATCTCTTATTTGGCCGCGAAAGCGCCGGGGTGCCCGATAGCGTCCATCAAGCAGCCGATGCGAGGGTGGTAATCCCGCTAGCCCCTAAAGCGCGCTCTTTTAATCTGGCGATTAGCGCCTCTATCGCCCTCTATGAAGCCTTGCGCCAAACAGGGGAATTGCCAAACCGCTAAACCCGCTTAAGTTCCCGTTTGTGCTTCTAGGCGGCGTCTGATCTTAGGATCATAGAGCGACAAGCGATTGACAATGGATAATATTTGCGAAACTTCGGACTTTAAGGCCAGCAGCTCCCTCTCATTTGTTGCCGGCGTATGAATATCAGCGGGCTCGAAATGATTGGCATTAGAGCCAATAAGAATAAGAAAATTATTTTCATAAAATGACGCCATCATTTTATTACCACTATATTCGCGGTAAAGCGTTTTGAGGTTTTCGATAATAACAGGGTCGATAAGATAACGTGCCTCGACCTGATCATTAGTAAAAACATCGAATATTTTTTCAAATTCAGGATCTACCAGATTAGCGGGCTTTAACTTTGAAATCCGCTTTTTAAACCAGGCTTCAGGCTTACGCTTATCCATGGTCAATATGGTCTTACCCTGAAATTTTCTGACACCCTGATCCAGTAAGACGGCAAGGCCTTTAAAAACTGTCACAGTATTTTTTCCCGATTTTTTGGTAAGCATTATTTCCGAAAAGCGAATACCCACCCCCTTAAAGTCCCCCATAAAAAAGTCCTCGGATTTATACTGGGTGTGATAAGGAATAATATTAGAGGCCTTTAATTCCGACATCGGAATTTTTCCCTTAATTTCATAGGTGAAATCCCCAAAGGCTTCGGCAATATCGGGGAGCATATCCGTCTTATAGGCCTTAGCATATTGACGCTTTGGTTGTGTGACCCATGCATAGAGCAAACCCACAACAAGCAAGGTTACACCTGCCGCCGTGTCGTCATTTCCGCGCTGTAATTGAATAAGCCAATAATCAATAAATCCAGTAATTGGCAAAACGGGCGCACTTATTATTTTCGCTAACTTTTTGCGGACATTAAAAACACCGAGCTTATCGATCCGTAAGGCTTCTAACTGTGCTAATTTCGGGCGACATTTTTGCAAAAATGTCTCGGTATCAATATTAGAATCAGAAGCCGTTTTCATGGCCCGCCTTTAGCGTCGAAATTAAATAAGTTATACCAGTAGCATCCCGTTAGGACGCGTAATGAAAGCTCTAGGCCAAAGCCTATTCAGCCGCAGCGCGCTCTTCTTGTAACAATTCCGCGCGGGCCTCAACCTTGGCAACAATATCGTCTATCATGTCGTCATTATCGGTTTTACCGATCTTTTGGCCTGCCGCATACATCATACCGTAACCCGCAGCACCGCCCGTAAACCCGAGATCGGTATACATAGCCTCGCCCGGTCCGTTCACAACACAACCGATAATAGACAAGCTGATTGGTTCAGTCACATGCGCGAGACGTTCTTCAAGAATGGCAACTGTCTTGATAACGTCAAAACCTTGGCGGGCGCAGGACGGGCAGGAAATAATATTCACACCGCGCGTACGTAAGCCCAAGGACTTCAGCATGTCAAAGCCAACCCGCACCTCTTCTTCTGGTTCCGCCGAGAGGCTAACGCGTATGGTATCCCCAATGCCGGCCCATAAAAGATTACCCATGCCAATCGAAGATTTGACCGTCCCGATGCGTGTGCCGCCAGCTTCTGTCACTCCGAGATGCAGAGGCGCGTCTGTTGCCTCGGCTAATTGGTGATAAGCGGCCACAGTCAGAAAGACATCGGACGCCTTGACCGAAATTTTATAATCGGTGAAATTTTCGGCCTCTAACATGCGCACATGCATGAGCGCACTTTCAACCATAGCCTCGGGACAAGGCTCACCGTATTTTTCCAGTAATTCCTTTTCAAGCGAACCGCCATTCACACCAATGCGAATTGCGCATCCATTAGCGCGAGCCGCCGCAACAACTTCGCGCACGCGGTCTTGGCCCCCAATATTTCCCGGATTTATACGCAGACAGGCCGCGCCGTTCTCTGCCGCTTCAATCCCGCGTTTATAATGAAAATGGATATCAGCCACTATCGGGCATTCCACATTATCGGTAATCTCACGCATAGCTGCGCTACTTTCAGGATCGGGACAAGAAACGCGCACAATATCAGCCCCCGCAGCTTCTATACGCATAATCTGGTCAATCGTCGCCTCAACGTCATGCGTGACAGTATTTGTCATGCTTTGTACGGCAATCGGGGCCTCACCTCCGACCGGGACACGCCCGACCATAATTTGTCGGGATTTACGCCGCTCAATTGTGCGCCAAGGCCGGATAGAATCTATGGATTGTTTAGACATGAGGAGGGTTTGCCACGACTTTATGACAGTTTAAAGACGAAAATGAAGTATTATACATCACAATTATATCACTACCGCTCAGCCTAACAATTTCAGACTTCCGCTATTGCGTTGAATGAAACGTCTCGATAGGGGCAACACCCGTTGGAGGTTCGGCCATTTCCGACAAACTTACATCTGCCAGACCCTTCCACCGCGGTCCTAATGGACCTACGCGCTCTTCGCCGCGGTAAAGTTCAAGGGCACCGCCGTCGCGAGCTGAAAGGGTTACATCAAGGCTTTTATCCGTCCGCCATGTCTCACCTGTAACCATAACGCGCGACAGCAAAACTTTCCCAAATGGGTCTTTAATCTGAACCCATGACGGCCCAACGGCCTTTACAGTTAAAACGTTTGGCAAAATAGAAGGAGTGTCAATGATATCAAGCTCGATATTTTGCCCCCCTTGCGCGCCGGAAATGTTTTGATGACTGACAAATTTTAACGCTGCCGAGCCAGGCTCAGCCACGCCTCTATGGTTTTGGAACCAATAGGTGACACAAATAGCACATAGCATCACGCTTAAGGCGCTAATAAAGCCGCGTGGTAATTTTATTTCTCGTTTCGGAATTAAAATGGCCCGTTCGCGCCATCCTAATAATTTTGGCGCAGCGACATGGTCCTTATATCTCTTCACGGCACTTTCACTGTCCAGACCCAAAAAGGTAGCATAGGTACGTATAAAGCCTAACACATACCCTAAACTCGGCAAATCGTCGGGCTGCATTGTTTCAATAGCTTTGATAAAATCGGACTTAATATGGGTTTGTTTTGCAACATGGGCTACTGAAAAGCCAAGACTCGCGCGTCTGGCTTTGAGTTCTTCACCAATAAGAGGTGCTCCCTCAAGCATTTCCATTCTTACCCATTTGTAGTCATATAAAGACTATATTTAGCGCCCCTTACTGTAGAAACAGTTAACAGGATTAATCAAGAATTAGCAAGCGATAACTCCAGCTCCAAGAGACATGAGAAAATAAAGCTAACTGATAAAGTCCCACAAGAAATAAAGGATAGCAAAAATTATCAAATAGAGAACAGCGTCCGCCTTATAATTACCATCCGAAAATATCGGGAAATACCGGGCTAAAACGCAAGCGCCAGCAAATGCGACGGCAGCCGCTTCCTTCGCAGCATATTTTCCAGCTTTTCTTATCCACCAATCCATACGCTATCATGCACCGTATTGTTTATCATGCGCCCAATAAACAGGGTTAACATCCGGTAAACCTAAGTTATTGTTTTTTAAAGAAAAAATAAGAGGTTCGTGATAAAATGCCCCAAACTAGAAAATAGTTAGGTGAAAACTATAAACCTTTTGTCGAAATATGAGAGCTTTCTAGGGATAGATAGCACTTTAAATTCAGCCGACCAAATGCGCGCTCGCGCGGTCTACGCTATTGGCTGGGCTATTATTCTATCACAAATTATCAACCTAATATCCATGAACTGGGTTTATCCATCATGGACCCTCGACCACACGATTGCCGTATTTGTGATCGTTTCAGTATTGGCAGCAATCCATCTGTTAAAATTTACAAAGAAATTTATAATTTTCGCGGCTTTCTTTTCCAGTCTTGTCCTTGCAGGCATTTCAGCGTCAGCGATACCGGACGCGACGGGTATAAATAGTGCCCTGCTCCCACTTATCGTTTCAGGGGTCATATTGAACGGATTCATTTGTGGATGGCGCACAGCTCTGGTTTATAGCGTATTTGCCTGTATTCTTACGTGGATATTGTTCAATATTTCCCAAAAAACACCTCCTCCTATTGGTATGGATGTCTTTGATTGGAACAACCGTCAATTTCAACGGGCTTTTCAAACCTCGCTTGCGCTTGTCATTGTAAACCTCATTGTCAGCATTTTTAGCATTAATATGAACAGACTTTTTGTACTGTTGGAAGAAACGATAAAGCAGACACAGCATTCAGAGACCGTAAAATCTCAATTTCTAGCCAATATGAGCCATGAGTTACGCACACCTCTTAATGGTGTCATAGGCATGAATCATCTCTTGCTGCGGACAGAGCTAGACCCAAAACAAAGAAAATATGCCGATATCGTAAATAGTTGCGGTCGGGGTCTCGTCGCAATCATCAATGATGTGCTGGATTTGTCCAAACTGGATGCGGGGAAAATGGAAGATAATTCCGAACCGTTTAATTTACATGAAATGATCGGTACGCTCTTGGATTTGCATAGACCGCAAGCCATTGAAAAAGAGCTCTCCCTGCATTTTATATATGACGAGCACCTGCCGAAAGATTTTGTCGGAAATAATATGCGCCTAAGACAGGTAATCAATAATCTGCTCGGCAATGCCTTTAAATTTACAGAAACGGGTAGTATTGCTGTCTTCGTTAAAGGCGGGCCAATTCAATCTGCAAACGAGCCTCTTTATAATATAGATATTTATGTAAGAGATACGGGCATAGGTATAGCACACTCCAATATAGACCGGATTTTCGAACGCTTCGAACAAATTGATACATGTATGAATAAAAAAGTGCAGGGCACTGGTTTAGGTTTGGCCATTTCCCGAGAAATCGTCGAATTTCTAGGCGGTGAACTCAATCTGGTAAGCGAGCTCGGTGAAGGCACTACTTTTTACTTTAATATACCGCTAAAGACAGATCCTGACCTTATGGGAGCCAGTAGCCAAACAGCTCCGGTAGAAACCGCAAATCAACCTCGGCAAGCCACAGCGTAAGAGAGAGGGCATTCCCTCTAGGCATGTCGAAAAATTATGCCTATATGAAGGCTATGACGTTTCGCCCTACTGATTTTTTTATTCCGCGCCGCTATCCGGTTTTTGCGGGTATTATATCGCTATCGCTTTTATGCGGTGCATGGTTTTTTCAATATGCACTGGGTTACCCCCCCTGTCAGATGTGTTACTGGCAAAGACATGCTCATAAATTGATCATTGGCGTCGCTATATTTGCCATAATAATGACTCGTTTTGTTCAACCTAACGCTTCTGAAAAGGCCCGATTTTGGACCTATCTTATAATATCGTCCTTTTTAATCAGCGCCGCCTTGGCCTTCTGGCATATGGGTGTTGAATATAAATGGTGGGAAGGTCCCAAGACCTGTTCGGGCACACCTCACCTCGGGGCCCTTACGGGTACTGATCTCCTCGATTCGCTTGACGAGAAAATAAGACCACCAGCCTGTAACGAAATCGTTTGGAGCTTGCTTGGGCTTTCTATGGCAGGCTGGAATATGGTAATATCACTTTGCGGGTGCTTTTTAGGATTATTAAGTTTAAAGACGAGACATGACCAAGGATAACACAACAGATACGCCCCAGCGCGTGGCCGAAATGTTAAGAGTTGATCATGCGGGTGAATATGCGGCTGTGGCCATATATAAGGGTCAACAAGCTGTCTTTAATCGCCACCAGGACACTCAGGACATTGCCAAACAGCTAAAGGAAATGGAATCTGAGGAACAAAAACATCTTGATGCTTTTGATGCTCTCCTAGTTGAGCGCCGGGTCAGGCCTACAGCCATGGCCCCACTCTGGAACATTGCAGGTTACGGGCTCGGTGTTGTTACGGCTCTCATGGGTGAAAAAGCCGCTCACGCCTGCACAGAAGCCGTCGAAACCGTGATCGAACAACATTATGCCGATCAGGTAGAAGAGTTGGAATATCAGGGTATGGAACCAGAACTGGCCCAGACCTTTGCCGAGTTTCGCGAGGACGAACTCCATCACCGGGATATCGCTTTGGAGGGCGGTGCCAAAGAGGCTCCGGCCTATGGCTTACTGTCATCCGTGATTAAAACAGGCTGCCGTATTGCCATTAAAATTACCGAGAAGATTTAAACGCTCTAGCGATTAACCGCGCACAGATAGGCGCATTTCCCATGCGCAAGTAACCCATAAAAAAGCCGCCCTGCAAAACAGAGCGGCTGTTCAATTTTCTATCAGGCTCTAGTTAAATGTGTAACGCCCAATGATACCGTAAGTCCGCGGGGTGTTGGGATAGCCTGCAAACAAACCCGTTAAGCCCGGCACTGGAAAAGCGCTGACCAAGAACTCATCATCGGTCAGATTACGAACAAAGCCTTGCAGTTCAAACCCATTACCAAAATCAATGCCTGCACCTGCATTTATCAGGAACTGCGTGCGGTCAAGATTGTCAAACCCGGTCGCCGATACAATAGGCACGGTTCCGCCCGCTGCGGCGACTGTACCCGTGCCAGAATCAATGGATTCGAAAATATCCAGAATAGGCGTATTACTCTCATATGAAAAATCTCCGCGCAGGAACCCATTCCAGCCATTGTCGAAATCTTGGTTCCACGTTGCGGAACCCGCAAGGCTAAGGGGCGGGATGCCGGCTGGCTCTTGCCCGCTCACATCATTGGGGGCGTTAAAGATATCTGGCGATCCTAAAAACTCATCGAAATTAGCATCGAGATATGTCCCGGCAAAAGTCAATGTCAGCGGGTCAATGGGTGTCCAAGACGCATCCCACTCTACACCGCGGGCCGATTGCTCACCCGCATTAGCTAGAACGAAGCCAGATCCAACAAAGACGTTGGATTGGAAGCCCTCTACTTCGAGGTCGAACACAGCCAAGTTAATGGCAAAGTCTTCGAATGACGCCTTGAGGCCAATTTCGATATTGCGTGTTTCTTCAGGCTCGGCAAAGCGTGTACCGAAGTTTGTAGCTGTCAACGGATTAACGACGCCGTCTGCCGGTATCTCTGCATCCGTAATACTGCTATCAATAAGCTGGCCAGCCGGGAATATGCCGTCACCTACAAGATCAGCCACAGGGAAAGGCGGATTAGGTAAATCATCCCCGTTCGGGAAAAGCCTTACAGATGTATTATCCGGCAAGGCGTTAAACGCGGCCGCAATAGGTCGACCATTTTCGTCAATAAAGTCATTCAGGTTTGGCGCTGAGTTACGGCTTAAATTGACAGAAGACGCCTTAAATCCTGTAGAATAACTAGCATATACATTAATGTTATCTGAGACGTCATAGGCACCGCGCACAGTAAAACTGATATCGTCATCGACTACACTATCATCTTCAAACGCATTTGGCAGTCCAAATGTTTGCGGAATAACTTGTAAGGCCGACAGACCCAATAACGGGTTTAAATCCGGATTTGTTAGCTCAGATGCGTCAATAGCCGCAGATACATTTGCCAACGTACCCTGACCGACAGCCGTCTGGAAATCTTGGAAGGCGGCTGCACCGCCATTCGGCAATACACCCGGAATAGGTCCAAGCGCAGTAAGCGCCGCTATATTTTCGGGTGTAAAATCGCTCCCAGGAATCAATCCAAAATCTGCAAGTCCGCCAAATGCACCCGGGAATTCAGCAGCAAGAGCACCCGGTAAAAACATGTCAAACCCAGCCTGAGTCAGTAATGGCCCGACAACGGCCCGGTCTGTGAGCTCTAGGTCCGTCGTAAACAGGTTATTATTGACTTGACTAATAGAGAAGTCTTTTGAGTCCCGCGTATAGGCTCCGCCCACTGTCAAGGTGAACTTATCCGTAACCTCGAAGTCCACATTCGCAAAAATATTGAAGGATTGGTTATCAAGCTGCCCGACTTCATCTGTAAAGACATCGGCACTTAAGAACGTTCCTGGCGCTAACCCTGATAATAATTCAAGCCCTCCAAGAGTTGCTTGTGCGCCCGGGATATCGATTGGGTCACCCGAGGTCGCTGCTAATCCGGCGGCCCCTAAAAACTCCAGTGCCGTACGTGTATCAACGCCTAAATTAAGACCATCATTTGTGGCAATATCCTCATCAAAGTAGAAGCCGCCCAAAGTCCAGTTTACGCGATCGTCAAAAGCCTCGCCGTTAAACCGTAATTCCGCGGTAAAGGTCGAGATATCAGCAAGGGTTCTAGCAGTCCCCAGAAAATCAATATTTGAAAAATCAGCATCAATGATATTGAAATTCTCGTTTTCACGATATGACAGGATGGCTGTTGTATCAATCCCGCCAAGCTCAGTATTCACTTGAGCCGAGAACCCAAAATCGGTGATTTCGTTCAAGGGCGCACTATTAACATTATTGGTAAAGCCAAAAGGATCATTAGGGTCATTGAATGCTAAAGGCTGAGATAAATCAAAACCCGGTATGAATTGCGGAAATGAGAGAGCTCCAAGCAAATCAGAACCCGAAAGCGGTTGCCCTATCGCATTGCCGTTTTCATCAATCGGCGGTAAAGCATCAAATGTGTCTATAAGCTGCGCGAAACAGCAAAGCTCATCAATTTCGCTGTAATCCCCGATAAACCGGAACTCGGTTACATCATTGGGTTGGTATAGAACGTCGGCACGTAGGTTAAAACGATTACGGTCATTCACATCATCCACGCCTGGCTGAAGGCTCTCTGAGAAACCATCCCGTGTGTTATAAGACCCTGAAACGGCCAAAGCGACATTATCTGTAATAGCTTGGCTGGCATAGCCTTTTAAGCGGAATTGGTTGAAATTGCCGTAAGTGACTTCGGCTTGACCGACAGGCTCAAAAGACGGCTTCTGGGTCACGACACTAATAACACCGACAGACGCATTTTTACCAAATAAGGTCGATTGTGGCCCGCGAAGAACCTCGACGCGTTCGGTAAAGGGGAGATCGCCGATTTGCGCACCGGAACGTGAGCGGTAAACGCCGTCAATAAACACACCGACTGAAGGCTCAATACCGGCATTATTAGCCCCGTTACCAAATCCGCGAATGACGAAATTCGTCGCGCCGGAAGTTTGCAAGGTCGTAATGCGTAATGATGGGACAACGGTTTGAAGATCATTAATGTCAATGATTGTGGCGTTTTCAATCACTTCTGCGCTGGTCACAGTCACAGCGATTGGCACTTCCTGTAAGGTCTGCTCACGCTTTGTAGCGGTGACGATAATTTCATCTTCTGCGAACTGCGCATTGGCTGGCATAGCAATAGCAGCGGAAAGAAGAACGGACGCACTAATAAAGAGAGATTTTTTAAGCATAGTTTCCCCAATGATATAATTATGATTACGGTGTCACTTTTGTGACTACATATAGGAATGGCTACTATGCAAAAAGTATCATAGCAAGTTATTGTCTGATATTTTTGCATTAACTTTGCTAATGTGTCTTTTTCGTCACAATGTTATAGACTTGGCAACGCGCCCTTTTACGTCATTTTATCGCAAACCCGATCTACTCTTGCGCCTCCCTCTTTGACGTCTTAAAGCGCAAAGATGTCCTCTCAAGATGATATCTCACCAAACCCTTCGCGTTGGCAAACACAAATTGCCAGCCCCGAAGAGAGTGGCCAGCGTCTCGATAAATGGCTGACCAGCTGGAATGAACTCTCACGCGTCCGTTTGCGAGCCTTAATTGAGAGCGGCGAAGTTCGCGCAAACGGGGTCATTATTACCAATCCAACCACGAAAGTCCGGGCTGATATTGAATATGCCGTAAATATTCCGCCGCCAGTCGATGACAGACCTATTCCGGAAAATCTTGATCTGGACATCATCTTTGAAGATGCAGACCTGATCGTTGTCAATAAACCCGCCGGTATGACAGTCCATCCAGCGCCAGGGTCGCGTTCGGGCACTTTGGTGCATGGCCTGCTCTATCATTGTAAGGACAGTCTCTCGGGTATTGGCGGTGTTATGCGCCCCGGTATAGTCCACCGCATAGACAAAGATACATCGGGTCTGCTGGTCGTGGCAAAGCATGACAAAGCGCATCAATATTTATC
>CAZHPV010000068.1:0-12813 GCA_964534845.1 uncultured Caulobacterales bacterium | reverse complement strand
TTCAAATAAGCCAATCGCCAAAATATCAAACCGTCCCAATAAAATAATAACAGCATTAATTTCGTCCATAGCTGCAATCTGATCGGCGACATTACGGATCATGCTTTGTTCTGCATGAATCCCGATATAGGCAAGCTGCGGGCTTTCATAATGCGACATATTTGTAACGGCTGTAAACCGGATGAAATTTTCATCTTCAAGGCGTTTAACACGCGAGCGTATCGTACCTTCGGTAAAGCCCAATTCAGCGGCAATTTTCCGATTTGACAAACGTGCATCCTCGGAAAGCAAGTCAATTATTTTGCGGTCTAATTCATCAATTTTTGCTTTACTCATAAGGCAACTCTAGATCGGGGCCACATCGAAATCATATTTTATAATATCGACGGCAAAGCTGGGGTCGAGACTTCTTACTCCTGCAATCTGGGACAGTTTATTGAGAAGTAAATCAGACATTTTTTGCATATTTGAGAGCGTCACAAGAATTTCAATATCGTGTTTACCGCTCACTAATTGTACGCTCGCCACCTCACTTAATTGCGCCAAATCATGCGCGACATCATTGGCGCGCCGACCTTTGACATCAATCCCGATTGGTAAAAGCACATTATGCTCGAAGGCCGAGAAATCCGACACAGCGACGACCCGCATCGCATTGGCGGTTTCCATTCGCCGAATACGAGTCGAAACCAAAGATGGCTTCACATTTAGAAGCTCTGCAATTTTTTGATTGCTCATGCGACCGTCAGTTTTCAACAGCTCTATGATTTTCCTGTCTAAATCAGTGAATTCGAAATGTGTATCCGTCATAGTCCTCAACCTAAGGTGCGGGTAAAGCTTAGAGAATTTAAGACGACATGCAAGCCTTCAAAATGCGACTTACTGCCCCTTAACCCAAATCGGTGATCCCCAAGCCCGGTCTTGAACTAAAGCCTTCATTTCCGGACTGGGCGGCGTCCCATTTTTTACGGCATCCCAACTTGACCACCGACATTTCGGATTTTCAATGACGCGCAAATAATAGGCTACCGTCTGCCCCGCTTTAAAGTCCGGGTCTTGCCAAAGGGCTTTAAGCTCGGCACCGCCGGTCTCGTCATTCGTCTCGCAAGTAGACAAATCCACGCGCGCGCCATTATCAGGACAGCGATGGATGGTAGAGTCAGGGGTCGCCCCCTTGGCACAAGCCACATCATAAATTGCTTCCTTATACTGACCTGCTTCTGACCATGTTTTTATAATTTGTAAGCGCTGTAGCGGAATGCCCTGCGGGTCTTTTAAAGCCCAAAGTATAAAATCAGGTGATTTTGAGCTTGCAATATCCGTTCCCATTGGCGTTCCATTTTTATAGGCGATATCAAGCATGTTTGTTGCCTCTAACACGCCGGGTTCATAATCTCCCGCAAACATCCTAACCTTTATGCGCGGCCCCGATGTCGCGAAGGTTTCCTTGGCCTTCATAGAGGCAAATATATCGTCCCGTGTATTGGCTTCGGCCCAGACACCTGCCAAACCCGAGGCGCCATATTGCGAAGACTGGATAATTATATCTGTCTCGTCACGCTTTGCATCCGTCCAGTCTTTTTGACCATTTGGCGGAATAGAGCCCCGTGATTCAATATCGAGATCATTTGAAAACTTACCGAAAAAATCTTTTTCCGATAAGGAAGAGGCGCTCACATGCGCATCTGTAGAACCAATAAACCCGAATTTATACGGATTAGCGCCGAGTGTATCTTCTAGTTTAATGCCCCGCGCCAAAGACTGCCGAACAAAGCTTCCGGGTACTTTTTTTGCTTCCACCGGCATACCAATCAGAATTTCATAAAGCTCATGGTCGGCCCATTCATCTTCTGGCGACAAAGTAGGATGGGTTTCCGATGTACCTTTGACCTGAGTAATTTCGACAATGGGTTCATTTTTAATGCGGTTTTGGGCGTAAGCCTCGCTAAGAGGCGAGCCATTATCTGTCGCAAGCGCAAACATTCCCCCATTAGAACCATTGGAATTATGCGGAATAGACATGACTTCGACACCCTCGGCCCGTAGACTATTCATCCACTCCCATAACTCTTCTGGATTGGGAGAATCGAGCGTTGTAAATAAACGCGTAGGGGCTTTGTCTTTAAAGACAACATTCCGGTGTAAGTTTGTTGCTCCTAAATTCGCCGTAATATCGCCAATTACGCGCATGGAGGTAAATTCGTAAGCCGGAAATGTCGTGAACTCTCCGGGCCTATTGTGTTTTTCAGCGGCAGCTACATTTTCAGCCCATGCACTGTCGATAAAATCCCGGTCGTAAATATCTTCAATAGGCTCACCCGTCACAATGGTTGTGCCAATTTCAATAAAGGCCTCCATGCGGTTTTGGCGGGACCCACCCAAAAGTCCAAAAATGGACTTTGCGGTTTTCGTCTTTGAAATATGGGACGAGCGATCGCGCATTGCAGCAACAATACCCATATATTCGCCGTGATCGGTTACGCCATAAAAATCCAGAGGCGGACCAGAGAGTTGAATGGTTTGCCCCGCTCCATTATCAATCGCCTCACCTTGAGCAAAACGGTAGGCATCATCAGCAGTCGTCTTTGTCCCTACAATAGAGGCATCAAATGAGTTTTTAGTATGCACATGAAGATCGCCAAAATAGGCATTCTTATTTGGGTTTCTTTCAATCGCTTCGGCAGACAGTTTAGGTTTTACGTCTTGCCTATTGTCAACCGTTGGCGTCTTGGCCTTACAACCGGCAATAATAGCGACACCGCACATTAGCATAGTTGTTTTTCTCATCCTCATCTCCCCTATAGTCATTCGTTTATCTGATAATCTTATTTCTATTGTACACTAACGCCCCGACCAAACAGGTTCCCGCTTTTCAGAAAACGCGGAAAGTCCCTCTTTAAAATCACGGCTATTACGCCAAGTTTTAAACTCTGGATATTCCGCTTGCTTTGATAAAGCCGCGTCAGTCGAGGCTTCTCCCAAACCGCGCGTGACTGTCATTTTAGAGGCTTCAATTGCCAAAGGCGCACCCTTTAAGATCATGCCGCAATACTCTTCCACACAGGCGTCCAAGGATTGCGCTGGCACGACCTTATTGACAAATCCCAAACTTTGCCCCTCCTGCGCCGATACTCTACGCGACGTTAAAATCATATCCATGGCCGGTTTCAACCCAATTTGACGGGGCAGTCTGTGTAAGCCCCCCCCCAAGGCAACGGCTCCGACAAGCGGTTCCGGCAGGCCAAAACTAGCACTTTCCGACGCAATTATGAGGTCACACGCCAAGGCCAATTCAAACCCGCCCCCCAAGGCAAAACCGTTTACCGCGGCTATTACAGGCTTTGACAGATTTTTGCGCTGGGCAAGGCCTGCATATCCGCTCGCAGGATAGCTTGCGCTAAGCCCCTCAATAAGATCACTTCCGGCACAAAAAGCCTTATCACCTGCTCCTTTAATGACAGCAATCCTTTGGTCGACATCCTGAGAAAATGCGTCAAATATTTCATGCAAATGATGGTGCATGGACGCGGTCAAAGCGTTCATTGCCTGTGGCCGGTTCAGCAGAATATGGGTGACTGCCCCCACTTTTATGACCGTGATTTGTTCCATTACCGGTTCTACTTAACCTGCTTTTTTCTTGGTTTTTAATTTAGTTACGGTCTTTTTATCTTCACCCCATTCTGCATAGAATTGCGCAAAGAATTTCCGGAATGGCAAAATAGGCCCGTCCCCATCACAAATACTCGGCTTGACCATATATCTCTGTCGATCCCAAACAACTTTATCCTGATCAAGCTGACGGCATATCTCCCGTTTCATGGCCTTGGCGAGGTTGGCTGTTGCTCCCTCAGCTTCAGACCGCGGTTGGGTAAACGCAAAACGGATATGCGTTCGGCCTTGGTCAATGGGTGTAATACCCGCAATCATTAAAGTTTCTGATATACCGGAAAATTTGGTCCAGCTTTGACCTGGCCCGATAGTACCGTAAGCAATAGTACCGTCTACAATACCCTTGGGCGTTGGCATTTTAGCGTCAACACTGGCCGTCCGTTTATGACCATCAAATTCAAATTCGTAGTCAGGTTGATTGGCCACGCCGTGAATATATTTAAAATGCGCCGCATCAACACCGTTCTCGGCCATATTTTGCACAGGGCCATTCACAATCCACTCATATTTGTCATAAGCCGTCCAGTCTTTATCTCCGACCTCGTCAAAGCTCTCGGGCTCCCACCGAGGCGCTTCGTTAAACGGATGATACCAGACCAAAATTTGTTGATTAACTTCGGCAACTTGCCATTGACGTTCACACGGACGAGCGGCCGAAGGTGGGATTTTCTTGGCATAGGGCACATGGGTCACGGCCCCTTTCTCATTATATTCCCAAGCATGAAAAGGACACTCCAGCGCATTGCCCTTTACTCGACCACCATATCCAAGGTGCGCCCCTAAATGCTTACAATAAGCATCAATCATACGGGCTTTACCATCCTCGCCGCGCCATAAAACCAGCTCTTGGCCGAAATAGTGGACAGGCTTAACCTCTCCGATAGAGAGCTCATCGGAATAGGCCATCATGAACCATCCAAAGGGCAAAGGAAGCGCATCCAGATTGCGGCTTTCCAGACTTGACTGCTCCTGCACATTAGCCATGCGCCAATCTATCAGATCTTGGCCTTTTAGCCCCGCTAATTGCTGCCAAACAGCGACTGAATCATCCGCCATTACGATTTCTCCAAATTAAAAACTTTTAGCGCATTTTCACGTAAAAATTTTGGCCAGACATCCTCTTTAAAATTCACATTTTCCATATCTTTGAAAATCCGGTCCAAAGACAAACCCATGGGGAAATATCCTGCATAAATAATTTTGTCGGCCCCGCGCGTATTGGCATAATCAATTATCGCCTTAGAGTAATGTTTAGGCGCAAAAGCCGATGTTGAATAATATAAATTCGGGTATTTTATCATGAGCTTGACGGCTAAATCTTCCCAAGGCTCAGCCCCGTGACGCATAACGACTTTTAGGTCGGGGAAAAACCAACATATGCTATCCAAATGCTCTACTTTTTGCGTTTCCATCGGTATGCGCGGCCCTGGCACACCCACATTGAGAACGACTGGAATATCCAGTTCACAACATGTTGCATAAAGCGGATACATACGTGCATCATTTATGGCCACTTGCGGGCACGTTCCGGCTGGAAAAACCGAGACAGACCGAATACCAAAATCAGCGTGCAAACGCTTTACCCGCCGGACTTCATCCATACCCAAATTAGGATTGCACGGTACATCAAAGAAAAAGCGGTCAGGATATTTTTCTTTGGCCTTAACCGAAGTGGCATCCTCATTAAAGCCGACCATAGCGCGTTCAATGTTAAAGCGGTCCATTTGCTCTATTGTCCATTCCACAAAGTCGGAGACACCAGCACTCGCCTTAGGAATATCTTTGAACATATATTGCGCAGGCATTTTGAACATATCACGGCTTTGCTGATCGTTTAGCAATGGCCTAAAGCTCTCATACCAATCCGACCGATCTGCATGGGTGGGAATGCCCAACATCGTATCTATTATTTTTATGGTCTTAGGATAGCCCATTATGTCTTCAACCCTTTGAGATAGATATCTCTTATCTTGTGTTTTTCGATCTTACCCATTGCATTAATTTCAAAGGGTTGAGACGCAATAATAACATCACTTGGCTGTTTGTAGTCTGCCAGATGCTGTTTAGCAAAATCATTTATATCTTGTTTTGTCAGCGTCTTCGAGTGGGCATGCACGCACACAACAAGACGCTCCCCAAGACGATCGTCCTCTACGCCGAAACTCACAACCTGCTGGATATCTTCATGCCGGGACAAAACCTGCTCTATCTCGGCGCAGTAAATATTCTCGCCGCCCGAGATCACCATATCGGTTTTCCGGTCAACAATATAGATATAGCCCTCATTGTCTATCCTACCAATATCTCCGGTCTTATACCAAGCCCCATTAAAAGCTGCGCGCGTATCCGCTTCGCGCCCGTAATAGCCGTCCATTAACGTCGCGCCCTTTATCCATATTTCTCCAGTCTGGCCGACGGGGAGCGCTTTGCCCTCAGAAGACGTGATTTGCACATCCACCATTGGGAGGATTTGCCCCGAAGCGTCCGTCTTTGCCAAGAAAGCTTCGCCATTGGCTTGCGAAACGGCCCCCGTATTTTCCGTCATCCCATAACCCGCCCCAATAAAGGCGCGAGGAAATTTATCTCTAATCTCATTAATCAGGTTTTGCGGAAAGGCTTGCCCGCCACATGAGATTGACATGAGAGAGGATAAATCACGATCAGGAAAGCTCTCATCATGCAACATATCCCAATACATGGCTGGCACGCCGCCAATACTACTGACTTTTTCTGTCTCGATTAACTCTAATGCTGTGCCAGCGTCCCACCTTTCCATCAAGACTAACCGCCCCCCGCTTGATAATGTGGTCAGAAAAATAGCGCTACACCCGCTAATATGAAATAGAGGGAAAACTAGCAGGGAGCAGGATTGCGGCATTTGCGATTTCAGCGTCTGGACATCTATACCGTAAGCCTGCGCCATTTTCGTAAACACAGCCGCCATAGCCAGTTGCGTATTCATAACCCCAGTCACCAAGGCACGGTGTGAAATAATCGCCGCCTTTGCAACACCTGTCGTGCCAGATGTAAACAGCATCATAGCTCGGTCTTGCGGCTCTAACTCAACAGCCTTAAAAACTGCATTTGGCAAATCTCTTATGCCCGTCATATCAAATACCGGAACGTCCGCGCCTGCCATAGCAAGGCGCTCTATGCGAGCACTATCGGCAATAACCAAAACTGTGTCCGAGTCGATCAAAGCCTGCAACATGGCCGCACCACTTGCCCGGCTATTTATCAAAACAGCCACGCCGCCTAGACTGATAATTGCGACAAACGCTATCATCCATTCGGCGGAATTTTTCATGCAAATGGCCACGGATTGACCTTTGGTTATTTGAACAGTTTCACGCAAGTAACATGCGAGGTTGTCAGCCTTTTGAAAAAACGCGTCATAGCTTAAACGTTCACCCCCTTGTTTTATGAACTCAAGAGAGCCAAATTCTCGCGCAGTTTCAAAGAATTCTACAAGTGATTTGGGTGCATTTTGAAAAATGCGTACGGCCCCATCTTCGACGACCTCAAAGGGCGCACCTTTGGTCATTAAACGTGACAGGATCGGGTCAGCTAGGGACATGTGGATAACACTCAAACATTAGTATTTGCACACTATAATACGCATTATACATTAGCAATCCTAATCAAAGCCTCATTTGCGTATTATTTTGCTTTCTTTTCTACGCACCCAAGTCTAAATTATCTTAAAGGAGAAATAGGTGTGAGTGATTTTTCAGGAAAAACAGTCCTTATTAGTGGCGGTAGTGATGGCATAGGACGCGCTATTGCCGAAAGTTTTGCAACGTCCGACGCAAATGTCCATATTTGTGCGCGCAATGCAGAAAAACTCGAGGCCACAACACGTGCGATCAAGACAGCTGGCGGCACATGTTCCGCCCATGTCCTAGATGTATCAGACGCTCAAGCCTATAGCGATTTGATAGACAAAGTCGCAAAGTCGGATGGATTGGATATTCTCGTTAATAATGCACCGCATGTTGGATTTGGCATGATTAGTGACACTGACCTAGACGCGTTTCGCGAAAACTTCCGTATCAATATGGACGCAGCCTATATGGGTACACGGGCCGCGATGGGGCATATGCAAAACAAAGGCGGCAGTATTATAAATATAAGCTCGATAAATGGTGAGCGCGCTATGGCGGGTATGTCTGCTTATTCCGCATCCAAAGCCGCCCTTATTCATTTCACCCGCGCGGCGGCGATGGAAGGTGCGCGTCAAAACATCCGCATCAACGTTATTACCCCGGGCCCTATCATGACCCCCGGCACAAAAGCCTGGTTCGATTCCGACCCTGATGCCGGAACAAAAATCGCTAACGCCAATCCAATGGGCCGCATAGGCGAGCCTTCAGAGGTCGCGCAGGTTGTGATGTTTCTGGCATCGGATGCAGCGTCTTACGTAACCGGCGCTACTATTCCTGTAGACGGTGGAAAATCCAATGAACTTTATGTCCCAAGCTAGGAGACCATGATGAAACTCGGTGGAAAAGCTGCGATTGTTACAGGCGCAGGACAAGGCATTGGTGCCGCAATAGTCAAAAAACTTGCTAGCGAAGGGGCTCGCGTGGCTGCGCTGGATCTGAATATTGATAACGTCCAAACTCTAGTTTCCGACCTCAAGGGCGACCATCTCGCCCTTCAAGCCAATGTAGCGGATAGTGCCTCAGTTATCAAAGCTGTCCGAACCGCGCGAAAGACATTTGGTCGACTTGATTTTGCCGTTAATAATGCCGGTATTGGTCAAGCGAAAGGGGATGGCTCCGATAAATTTTACGCGTCTATGGCCGAGCGCAATGCTCAATTGGCAAAAGGTGAAACGCCCAGTGTTCATGTTGATCATCTTATCCATATGGAAGATGAAGGCTGGGCTAGCGTTCTAGCTGTTAATCTCAACGGCCCGTTTTATGTCTGCCGTGAAATCACCCGCATTATGGCAGAAGACAAGCGCGGCGGCGCGATCGTCAACATTTCTTCAACCTCGGCCCAAAGTGGTGAAGGCTCACCGCATTATGTGACGTCAAAATCCGCGCTAATCGGACTTACCCGTCAATTGGCCCGCGAGCTAGCCCCCCGAAATATTCGCATCAATGCTGTCGCACCCGGCCCAACTAATACACCGATCATGGAGGGCATACCTGAAGAATGGATAAGCTCGATGGAGCAATCCGTTCCTTTAGGGCGCATGGCCGACCCCTCAGAAGTAGCCGGTGCAGTTGCCTATCTATTATCCGATGATGCCAGTTTCGTCACGGGCTCGGTGCTTGTCGCTAATGGTGGGAGCTATTGCTTCTAAGCAAATGTTTTTGCTAAGATTTGGCGGCCCTGATCCGCTGAGCCACCCGCCTTAAAAATATAAAACGCTGCCGGAATGCCGCCAAGCAAAGTCAACGCCATTGAATACCTGATGGCATCAGCTCCGTAACTCGCGTTCAAATAATCATTAAACCATCCAACCACTAATACACCGAGAACCAATCCGGCAAATGTCAACGCAAAGGCCCAAATAGAGGTTCCGGTTGCCCGTAATTGCGCGGGTAATAGGTCCTGAAGCGCGGCTTGAACCGCAACAACCCAGCCGGCCCCTAAAATACTCGCCGGATAGACCAAAGCTGTTGCAAGGTCGACGTTCCCAGAAAAACACATAGCAATAGCGATAAGGGTAAACCCTAACAATCCAGCTGCGGATAACATATAGGGGGCTTTTGAAGTTTTTTTCGAAAAAACATCACATAAAAAACCCATAAGCAACACCCCAACCATTCCCGCAAGTAACGCACCCGTTCCGTAACGTGCGCCAGCAGATTGATTTGAAATATCAAAAATCCGTTCGAACATGGCAATCGCCCAGCTACCAAAAGCTATTGTCGAAAACCCGCCAAAAAATGCTGCGATTACAAGATATTTAAAGGCTGAATTTGCCATAAGCGGCTTGTAGACTTCTGAAAAGCTATAATTTTTATTCGAAGAAAATTGAGCCCCGTCCAGTCGTCCACGTTCTGGCTCTTTGACGAAAATGACAGTTAATGCAGCTAGCAATATCCCCGGACCACCAAGCCATATAAATGTCGTTTGCCAGTCATAACTAGCCGCGAGAGCCGTACCTCCAATATTCCCGAAAGCCCCGCCAAAATATACGCCCAAATTCATCACCGCGAAAGCAAAAGCCCGCTTTTTGGGCGGGAAATAATCTGAAAGAAGGGAGTAGGCTGGCGCTAAAAAAGCGGCCTCACCTATCCCGACGCCAAATCTGGCTATCGCAAAAATTTCAGGCGTCTTGGCCACACCGGACATCATTGTAAACAGGCTCCAGACCACAGCTCCCAAGGCAATTATGCGCACGCGATTATGTCTATCGGCATATCGGGCGATGGGAATAGCCGCGAGACAATAAATAAAAGCAAAAGCCGGACCGATGACAAAGCCCATATAGGTGTCTGATACCTGATAAGTCTCTTTTATTTTTTCCAACAAGGCATTCGCCAATGTCCGGTCAGCATAATTGACGAAGTATAAAAGCAACATCATCACGAGGACGAGCCACGCATAGCCTCGGCCTGGAGTCTTTACGGCCTTTTGTGATTTATTTTGAGTGTCTGACATAGAGCCTATTATCTTTACGTATATTCGTGTGGACTTTACATTTACCACCATCGAATGAGACGCAGTAATGCGTAGTATTATCTATAATTTTTTACGCATTTTATACAAATAAGCAAATAAACAAGATGATTTCGTCAAATTTTGTGTTAAAAATAGCGGCAGTTGAAGGATAAGCTTATGTCGACATCTAAAGCATTTACGCCCCTTAAAATAGGCCCGCTCACACTAAAGAACAGGTTCATCAAAGCTGCAACAAATGAAGGGATGTGCAAAGGCGGTAAAATTTCCAAAGGACTCGCGACTTTTCATGAACGTATGGCGGCTGGCGGGGCAGCCTTAACAACCGTCGCTTATTGCGCAACAAGTTTTGAAGGCCAAACCTTTATTGACCAAGCCTGTTTGAGCGCAGAGACAGTTCCCGACTTTAAAGCCCTAACGGATGGTGTGCATAGACAAGGCGGGGCCGCCTGTGCCCAGATAACCCATGCGGGATGTTTCACATTTTTGCCCAAATCTGTTTCAAGCGTAAAACCTATGTCCGCCTCTGGCGGTTTTAACAAGGTTGGAGTGATGACACAGCGCTATACCAAAAAGAAAATGAACCGGGACGACATGGCTAAAATCGCCGGTGAATTTGTTAGCGCTGCGCTCCATGCCCGCGAAGCCGGATTTGACGCCATAGAATTACATATGGGTCACGGCTATCTATTATCGCAATTTATTTCACCCTTCTATAATCAAAGATCAGATGGCTATGGAGGAACTATCGAAAAACGCATGACCTTTCCAAAGGAAGTGTTGGGTAAGGTCCTTGAGGCCGTTGGTTCTGAACTCGCCGTTATCGTTAAATATTCCCAAACCGATGGGAAAGAAGGCGGCAATACAATTGAAGACGGTATAAAAATCGCCCAAATATTAGAACAAACCGGGGCACATATGGCGGTCTTATCAAATGGGATGAATGTCGAGTCTATCACGGCTATGTTCGGCAACTCCCTACCAGACCAAGTCAGAACGCCCCCGAAGAACCTTATCATCCGATTAGGGATGGCAATCCAGAAGCGCACGGAACCTCCAAAAGTGGACTTCAAGCCCCTATATGTGTTTGATACAGCCAAACGCATCAGACAAAGTGTAAAAATGCCTCTTTGCTATCTCGGCGGCATGACCTCCCTTGATAGCGCCCATAAAATTATGGAATCTGGATTTGATGCTATGGCAATGGGCCGCGCGCTAATATTTGATCCTAACTTCATTAATGGGTTAAAAGACGGGTCGGTTATTAACAGTGGATGCACCGCTTGTAATCAGTGCGTCACAATGATGTACACACCCGGCGGAACATCCTGTATCGACCCGAACGGGCATACCGGACATGATGCGAGCTTGAATACCGTACGGGCGTCTGCATAATCCCCAATATGATCAATTTGCTGTCTTTGAACGAACTTATCGCTCTCAAAAATTCCTACCCACAATTAGATCAATTTGGTCCTGACAGTCACTTTCCCTATCTTGCATTTGAAATAGAGAACCAAACACAGGACACCTTGGGCCAGTGGCTTACCTCTTTACCTTGCCCTGTTATCGGTTTGAAAACAAATAAAATTAACAATAACAGTAACTTAATGAAGTTTTGCGATGTCGTTTTAAACGAGAAAAAATTGCTCGGGCCGATACATAAAAACATTTTACATGCCCCTAAGGCCGCTATGGTTCTTGTGCAATTACTCCGACTGCAAGAAGACATGCCGCTAACATCTGCCCTCACGGCCGAGAGCCTGGCCTATGCTAGTTTGCAGAGCGGGCCAGATTTTGAGACATGGAAACAGAGCGCAAAGCTCACAGCATTACCGGAGATAAACACGTCTGATCTTGAAATCGAGATAGATAGAAAAAAACTCTCCATTCTGCTAAATCGACCTGACACGCTCAATGCAATTGGCACTAAAATGCGCGACGAACTTTGTGAAATTTTAGACATGGCCATTGATGCAGAGTATACGCAAATAAATATTAAAGCTGCAGGCCGTACATTTTCCACTGGCGGCGCTGTTTCAGAATTTGGACAGGTCAGTGATCCTGCAACAGCCCATTGGGTTAGAAGTCTACGCTTACCTGCGTCACGCCTAATCGCACTAAAAGAGAAGCTGAACATCCATGTAAACGGAGCCGCTATTGGCGCAGGCGCAGAAATGGCTGCCTTTGGGAGTTTTGTAAGTGCCAGCCGCAAAGCGTGGTTTCAGCTACCTGAATTAAAATATGGCCTCATTCCGGGCGCGGGCGGCACAGTCAGCTTTACGGCCCGTATAGGACGACAAAAAACCGCTTATATGGCTTTGTCTATGGAAAAAATCGCAGCAAAAACGGCGCTTGCTTGGGGCCTGATCGACACTCTCACGGACGCGCCTTAAAAACGGACACGCCGTCAATCCATGTTTGTTTCACTTTCACCTCTGAGAGGTTTAATCGCGCCTTTGCCCAGCGTCTATCCAATAAGCACATATCTGCACTCTCCCCGAC
>CAZHPV010000067.1:0-12941 GCA_964534845.1 uncultured Caulobacterales bacterium | reverse complement strand
ACCTATGTCCCCCTTGGTTTGGCCTTGTTAGGTATGGGCGCAAAACTTATCACATCCGAGCATGTTGGATATCGTCACTATATAGGGTCATCCGTTCAGGATCGGTTGGCTAAATTTATACGCAGTAAGGCTTTGGCGACAACCGTGCCGTCACATCAGGTCAGGTTGGGCTATCCCGTCAATGAACATGAAAAAATCCATGTTCTGCCTAATCCGCTGGATTTGTCACCCTATAGCGATATGGCTGTAGCCCCCAGGAGCCTTAAACAGCTTTTATGTGTGGGGCGTTTTATGGAAGAAAAAGACCATGAAACGCTATTTGAGGCTTTTGCTTTATTGGCTGACGACTTTCCGGACTGGCATCTAAAATGTGTAGGGGACGGGGTCATGCGGGCGCAGTTAGAACAAAAGCGATCCGATTTGGGGCTTGTCGAGCGCATATCCATGCCGGGCGTGAGCACGGAAATGGCAAGGGAATATAAAGAAGCGAGTCTTGTTGCTATTCCTTCAAAATATGAATCTTTCGGCATGGTTGCCGTTGAGGCCTTGGCATCAAGGCGTCCCGTTATCGGGTTTGATGAGACAGGCGGCCTTACGGAAATTATCTCACATAATCACAATGGCTGGCTGGTGAGTCCGCAAGGTGACCGTGTTCTGGCCTATAGAGATGGTCTGGCGCGCTTAATGTCGGATTATGATTTGCGCTCAAGCTTGGCTAAAAATGGCCCTAATTCTGTTCAAAAATATGAAGCGAAACAGGTTCTCGCGCAATGGTATGACTTTTTAGGAAAGTTCTGACATTTTAAGAGAGTATAAGGCTTCTTGGTTGTTTGCTAAGCAAAGTATGATAGAGGGGCAGCCACGAATATTGGATAGGGAAATCTATGTGCGGCATAGCTGGTTTTTTTGGGGCAGGGTCGCTTTGGCAGGCGGGTCAAGCTGCAGATAATCTCAAGAAAATGACATTGGCTATCGCCCACCGGGGGCCGGATGCGTTTGGGCATTGGCAGGATGAAGAGGGCTATATCGCACTGGGGCATAGGCGGCTATCAATTGTTGATCTATCCGACTTCGGGGCCCAACCCATGACGTCGCATAACGGGCGCTATGTCATTTCGTTTAATGGCGAAATTTACAATTTTCTCGAACTTAAGGACGAAATTGAAACTAAACATCAACCAAAATGGCGGGGACATTCCGATACCGAAGTCGTGCTGGAATATGTTTCTCTTTTTGGTCTTGAAGCGTTTTTGGACAAGCTAGACGGGATGTTTGCCTTCGCGCTTTACGATAAGCAAACCCGCGCTCTTACGCTTGCTCGAGACCCTTTTGGTGAAAAACCCTTATATTACGGTTACGTTGCGGGCTGTCTTGTCTTTGCATCTGAAGTGAAATCCATACAGGCATTAGAGGCGTTCAAACCTGAAAAAGACTTTGACGCTCTGGCGAATTATTTCAAATATAATTATATCCCCGCCCCGCAGAGCATCTTTAAAAATATTCGTAAATTACCGGCGGCTCATTATACCACCTTTACCCCGAGCCTGACGGCTGCGCAAAAAATGCCTCCCTTAAAGCCTTATTGGTCGGCACGCGAGGCGGCTTTGGCGGCCCGGCCATTGGACATAACGATGTCAGAGGCTGTCGATCATGTGGAAGCTCTTTTGAGCAAATTAATTCGTCGCCGGATGATTTCCGATGTGCCTTTGGGTGTTTTGCTTTCAGGCGGTATTGACTCCTCTCTGGTCACAGCCTTGATGCAATCCGTATCAGATAAACAGGTGAAGAGCTTTTCAATCGGGTTTAATATTGAAGGGTTTAATGAAGCCGATATTGCCAAGGCCACAAGCCAGCATCTGGGAACGGAGCATACATCGCTTATGCTTAACCCCGAAAACATTATGGATATTATCCCCAATATTGCTCAGAAATATGACGAGCCTTTTGCGGATTCCTCTCAGGTTCCAACATTCCTTGTCTCGCAAATGGCGAGGCGTAACGTCACGGTTGCTATGAGCGGAGACGGCGCCGATGAGTTATTCGGGGGCTATAACCGCTATTTTTATGGTCAGGCGCTCTGGAACAAAGTCGGCGGGCTTCCTGTGCCTATGCGGCAGTTTGGCGGAACGCTTATGGCCAACATGCCTATGGCGCTTATTGAGTCGATGGTCAAAGTTCTACCCCGGGAGTTTAAAGCCGGGCGGGCCTCGGAAAAAATGCAGAAAATGGCGCGGGTTCTGCAATCCAAAACCGATATTGACTTTCACGACCAGTTTTTAGCGACACATGAGGAATTGCCATTTATCGGAGATTTTAAGGCCCGTAATATCGCACGCGAAAATGCCCTGAACGGAGATTTGGCCTTTGCCCAAAAAGCCATGATTGTGGATGTTGAAAACTATATGGTTGACGATGTATTGGTCAAAGTTGACCGGGCGTCTATGGCCGTAGCTCTGGAAACACGTACGCCCTATCTGAACCGTGAGCTGTTTGATTTTGCATGGAGCCTGCCATTGGATCTAAAAATTTCCAAAAATCAGGGTAAGCATGTTTTACGGGAATTATTATATAAACATGTTCCGGAAAGTTTGATGAACCGCCCTAAAAGCGGCTTTGCCATACCAATTGGGCGCTGGATGAAATCGGACCTAAGGGACTGGGTTGAAACCAAGCTCGAAGGTCTGGAGGCAGATACAGATTTTATACTCGATATAGACCAGGTAAGAAAACGCTGGGAAGCGCATAAGGCTGGCCGGCGTGATTATGAGGCCTTTTTATGGTCAGTGATTATGTATCAAGATTGGTGTAAGGCGCATCTTTAGTTCAGAAATGATCGCTTATATATGTAAAAGACAAACCAAATCTGGTTCTGTTTCGTCATTTTAGATGGGTTTAGGAGGATTTGTGAAGACATTATATCTTCATATAGGAACACATAAAACAGGCTCGACCTCGCTTCAGAATTATTTGATTGATCACGCTAAGGGGTTGGAGGGTTACGGTCTGGCTTTTTATACGGGTATGGTTGAGCCGGGCAATCATTTAGAGTTACATGTCGCGGCAATGCGTTTGGATCGTCTGTCTTTCTCAAAAGAAAAATACGATATTACCGGCAGTCCGGACTATATTCGCGCGGTTACAGAAAATGTCCGGCGGTTTCAAAAAAACCATCACGATAAAAATCTTATATTTTCTACCGAGGCCCTTAATTTTCTGCGCCATGATGATGAAATAGAGCGCTTGAAAAATATCCTGAATAGCCAGAATTATCAGGTCAAAATTATATGTGTGTTTCGGGACCCGAAATTTTTTATAAAATCCTATCGTAGCCAAATTGAAAAGGCTAAAAATAGGCAAGCGTCCGATGATCCAAAAAGCCATTTATATGTTGGCGATGATAGCTGGATGATTGATTACAATGCCGTGCGCGAAATTTGGTCCCGTCATTTTGGAGAAAAGAATTTCATCGAAATTGATTATGATAAGAGGGTCGCTGAATCGAATGATATTCTACCGGCCGCGTTAGTGGCAGTGGGTCTGCCTGAGGTTTTGATATCCGATACGCATAAATACAGGTCCAACACTAATGATATTAAAGCTCGGTTGCGTCGATTTATTGCAAAGACACTCAAATGAAACGCTCATAACGTGAGCATATTTTTTGAGAAAACTCTATTTATTCAATAAAGCGTCCAGATCATTTAAATCCACTTTGAACATTTCCATTTGTGTTTTATTGCGCGAAAAGGCGATATAAATATGGTTATTATGCTCAACAGCATGAGGGTACATTATATGATTGCTGCGCCTCTTGAATTTTAAATATCTTTGCCGCCAAAAAGAAAGTGAAAGCGGTGTGTCTGCGACGAAATTCGTGGGAATGTCCAGCTTGGCTAGGCGGTTATAACATAGCCCGTCCCGACTAATGGCAATATGCATTTCCTTACGAATAGCCTCGGGATTTCCATTCAGAACCATAAGGTAAAGGGGCTTAGATGTCTTTAATATAAAAAACTTGCTATATGAGGATGTAAAATTTGACTTCACCGGTTGTGTCCAAGTTTGGCCACTATCTTTGGAGCCAGCATAGAATAGCCGATTTGACAATTTATTGTCTCTAAAAAACAAATGTAGATTTTTGTCTGTTTGATTAAATAATATTGGCTCGTCGGGCAGAAAGTTCTCTACTTTCAGTTCATCTACAACGTGGTGTCGTTCCCAATGTGTTAAATCATCACCATGAAATTTCGCGACAGACACATTTCGATTATCATCGCGGAGTGTCATCGCCCAGCTATCTTCCGATATCTTGATGGGTGAAAAATTATTGAGGCCGTCCTCTATAATATTGTTTTCAAAATGCCATTTTTGATCCTGATCAGACCATTTATATAAGGCAAGTTTGAGCTCTTTATCGGTTATACGCCCGCGCTTGGAAAAAACGCCCGGTGCTTTGAAATTCGCACTTAATAAATAGAGATTGCCTTCATATTGCCAAAACCCGCGCGCTATATTGGCGTAAGGCGCTTTTGGTGGTGAAAAGACTTTCTTTGGCGCGCTCCAGTTCAAGCCGTCCTGACTTGTTGCATAGAGGACGTGGGCGGTTGGCATGGCTTCAACGGGGGGGCCATATGTCCAAGACATCCAGAATTCACCATTGAAATGCGTGAGGTAAGCATGATTTTGTTGCTTGTATGTGGGACCGTATTTGATCGAATTTGCATTTTTATCATGTATGACAGCTCTTGATATGAGGCTATGTTTGCCTTTGATAACAGGCAGGCGGTTAAACTCGATAGAGCCCGTCTTCGTATTTATGCCGGGCAAGCTGAGTAATTCCGGTTCTTGAGCTTGCAAGTTGCACGCGACCGGGGTCCCGGATTGGTAAAGAGGCGCACCATGAGGGGCAATATGGTCTCGTAAAGCGGGAACAATAATTACTATAGAGAGAATGAGGCTTGTTATTACAAAAAGCCCGAAAATTATCTTCGTGTAGTTTCGCATACCGTCCCCTGCCAATTTTTGGTTATGCTTAAGCCGCCTTTGTAGAAAAATGTAAACCAAGCAATCCTGTATCAATTTTTACCTTACGCAATACAGTAAACCACAATAGAAAGTTCCAGAGACTTGTGGCTATTAGATTGCTGCAAGCTGCGCCAATAATGCCGTAAGCCGGGATCAATATTGCGCATAAGACAATGTTCGCAATGAGGCAGATAGCCGTATATCTGATAATAAGCTTTTCATAACCGTGCATGACTAACATTATATTACACATGCCAAAACTTGCGGAAATAAGCTGTAAAAAGGCGAGAATAATCATGGGGTAAAGGGCGGCGGAAAAGTCAGGCCCAAACACAAATGCAATAAGCTGATCGCCAAAAAGGTAGAGGATGATAGGGACCGGAATAACGGTTAAAACCGCGAGGCGGGATAAGAGCGTTACATATTTTTGTAAGGTATGCCGACTCCCTTGCTCTTTTAGAAGTGCTATTTTCTGGGCGGCGATGAAGTTAAGGGCTGTGTATCCAAGGCCTGCAAAAATGGCCACTTGGGCCGCGACCTTGTATAGTCCAATATCCTTGGGTTCAAGAAACAGGCCGAGCATAAGTATGTCTGTGTAATTATTTAGGACGATCAATGCGGGCCCTCCCGCAAGCAGCAGGGATTTTTTGAGCCAGTCAGTCTTGAAGGGAGTTGCTGTTGCGGTCGTTAAGCTCTTTGGCGATAACCGTGTCATCATTATTGAACCGATTATATAATTCAGACAGGCCGCGATCGAGACGATCAAGAAAACATGAAAGACATTCAGCTTGGTTTCCATAAAATTGAGAGCCAGAACTATGCCGATGATAATCATAAAGGGCTTTGCGAGCTGATCGGGTATTTGCGCGAGCTGTGGCTTCTCGAATGATCGGATTGAGGCGACCCGAATAGCCGACATTTGGTCAAAGAGTAATGTTGAACCCAGTAAGAGCATAATTATAGGGCCGATTTGCCCGGACTGAAAAAAATCAAGCTGAAATCCGATGAGGAGGCCTAAAACTATAAACAGGGTCGATATAAGTATGGCAGGCCATTTGCCAAACTTCGCCATGCCTTTGGGCTCTTTCCAAGCCTCATTATATAGGGAAGCGGAGGCTGTTCTGATAATCATTAGCCCCCAACCTCTGCCCATAGGGACAATCGCAATCGCCAGTGCGGTGATAGCATAGGCATAAATGCCAAACCCTTCGGCTCCGATATGACGGGTGAGTAAAATAGTAATCGCCATGCTAAGCAGGGCATTGCCAAATTTTAAACTGCTAACGACAAACCCAGATATAATTAATTGCCTGAGCATGTTTCAGTCGTAATTTTGTGCGTATGTCAGTACATTTTTCATATTAAGTCAGCGGCCCTAGCACGATAAGCAGGGTAGGGCTATAATTGTTTGGTAATTTGTTTTATATGTGATTTAACGGTTTTGAGAGGCGCATTTTTCCTTATCAGTCGCATTTTAGTCATATTTTAATGGCTTGATAGGCGTATTGTGAAGGCGTTTGCACAATTTTTTAAACTGTAAATAGATCAACTTATTACTTGTGGGTTCATTTTGGGTTGTATATACGCTGGGATTTGTAAAGGGCGGATATTTTCCTTACAAATCGAACACTTGGACAAATCAAACACTTGGGTTTCCGATATGAATGATAATAAATTCCAGTATAATGCAGCGATTGAAGGGCTTCAGGACGGGGCAGGCTCTAAAACCAATGCAATGGACGCCACAATGCTTAAGTCCCTTGATATACTGCGTCGGTTTTGGTGGTTAGTCTTGCTTCTGATGGTGATTTGCTTAGCTGGGGCGTATTTTTATGTAAAAGGCCTCACCCCACTATATAAAAGCCGTGCGCTAGTCGAAGTACGCCAGTCAGAAATTAATTCTACCGGGAGTGACGGTGTCGAAGATATCCGGGCCGATCAGGAATACCTAAATACACAGCTGGCCCTTATGAAAAGCCGCTCTTTATTAAAAGAAATCGTCGAGAACCAGAATTTATTCCTGGATTCGCGTATTGTGTCCCAAAATTTGTCCGAAGAGGACCGGATAAACAAAGCGGTGAGTAAAATTAAAAGGGATCTGTCTATAGGCGTTTTACGGCGGACACGGATTATTCAGGTAAATTACTCAACACCTAATCCTAGCTTGGCGGCTGATATACCGAACGCCGTGGCCCAAGGCTATGTCGACTATAGTCTAAAACGGGGTTCAAAAACGACCAATTACGCTGAGACTGTCCTGCGCGATAATATTGACGAGGCGCGGTCAGCTTTAGAAGATTCGGAAAGAAAGCTAGCGCAATATGCCCGCAGTCAGGGTTTGCTCGGCGTATCGGGTTCAGATAGTTCGCGCGGCGGGGAAGGCGAGGCTGTTTTACAATCAAATGACCTGATCCAGTTAAATGGCGAATTAAGAGATGCAGTGACCAACAGAATCCAGCTCGAAGAGAATTTAAAGACTATCACAGACGGTCTTGCAGCCCCTGCGATAAGACAAAGACCGGAAATAAGAGAGATTAATCAGGAGATATCAAGCTTGGAGGACGATTATAAAACCAAGCTAGATGTGTATCAGCCGGCTAATCCTTTAATGGTAGATATCCAATCCCGCATTGAGAAGTTGAAAATACAGGCACAGACCGAATTTGAAAATATTTTATCTACCTCCATGTTTGAGCTTGAGGCCGCGCAAACACTGGAGAAAAGTTTGCAATCCCGTGTCAATTCTTTGACACGCGATATCAATAAAGTCCGAAATTCCAGTATTCAGTATAATATATTGAAACGTGAGGTCGAAACCAATCGCTCTCAATATGACAGCCTGCTTAATCGTCTAAACGAGGTTGTCGTTGTCGATAATCAAGGGAGCAATCTAGTCGCTCTTGTTGACCGCGCTGTGGTACCGCGCGGGCCTTATTCACCTAATAAACAATTGATTTATCTTATCGCTGCAACCAGTGGATTGCTACTGGGATCATTATTACTGTTTATTATGTCAATGCTTGATAATAAAATCAGGGATCCAGAAGATGTGATTTCTGGTTTGGAATTGCCACTCATTGGCGTCATTCCACATTTTTCTTCGCGAAGCTCAATTACGGAAATGCTTGAAGATCCTCTATCGAGTATCTCGGAAACCTATGCGACGACGCGCGCCAATATCGAATTAAACACGAAAAACTTCGATCAACTTAAGAGTATACATATTACCAGTACGCGACCTGCTGAGGGTAAATCTTCGACAGCTTACGCGATTGCGAGGGGGTTTGCGCAATCAGGTCGTAAGACCTTATTGATTGATGCAGATATGCGCATGCCAACATTTGATACTGAAACCGACAAAAATATCGGTTTATCAGGTCTATTAACCCACGCGCACTCTACACTGGTAGAGCCGGAGGCGATGAAAACCATCCGCGGTACGAAATTTGAAAATCTTTTCTTATTACCGTCGGGTAAAATACCTTATGATCCGGCGCAATTACTGTCTCAAAATCGCTTGAAGCCATTGCTGGACCTTTTTGGGAAATATTTTGATATGATCATTGTTGATAGTCCGCCTGTTTTAGGATTGTCAGATGCGCTCTATTGTGCCTCAAGTTCTGATGCGACGATTTTTGTATGTGAGGCGAATACCTTAACGAAAAGCACCGTCAAAAATGTCCTGCGTCGCCTGATACCTACGACGAATAATATGATCGGGGTTATCATGACAAAATATAAAACTTCGCATGGTAAATATTATTATTATTCAAATTACAGCTATGGCTATAATGCGTCTAATTATGGTAACGAGAAAACAAAATCCAAAAAGGGCAGGTCTCGAAAGAAAAGAATTTCGATGTCTATTGATTAATGCATAGTGTCAAAGCGCTTACTCTTACATGCATATGTTTGTTTGGGTTCGCGCTTTTTACGCTAAGAGCGGTAACGCATTTTAAGCGACCGGACACGGTAAAGCCGCTGCCTTTATTCTCGACTGTTCTGGATAATGAAATTCTTTCAGACGCACTTTCAGTGGCTGAAAAAAGAGAGAAAATTGAAGATTTTCTCAAGCGTCAACCTTTAAATCCCAAGCCCTATCTCTATACAGCCTTACTTGAGCGCTCTGAGGTTAAAAGCTCTATAAACTTGCTCAAGCATGCGCAAAATTTGAATACGCGAAATAGGCTGACGTCGGGATATCTTGTTGAAACATATATTGCTGCAAATGATTTCGAGAATGTGATTGCGCAAATTGATTTACTGTGTCGTTTAGACCCAAAAATTCAGGCCAAATATACGTCTTTATTGGCGCGTATTACTGTTTTTCCGCAGGCTTTCGAGAAAATACGAGACAAAATTAGTTTCGATAGCTGTTGGCAAAAATCCTATATGCAACATATTTCAATAGATAAAGACCTGACATCTTATGCTGATGCATTGGTAAGACAAAGCATAAGCCTTGATCGTTTTAATGAGTATATGCAGAAATCTATGTCGCATGTGCTCTCTGTTTATCTTGAACAGGGCCGACTTGATCCGGCAATTGCTCTTGCCCGTAACTCGCCTTTTCTTCCGCCAGCGCATATCGAGAGCGTTATATCGGGGGGGACGTTAGACAATAGCTATCCTGTGCCCTTTGCCTGGCAGGCTATAAGATCCCATCATGGTGATTTTCAATTCGATGAAAACGGCAAAATCGTGATAAACTATGACGGAAAACGCCTTGCGAGATTGGCACGCCATGACCTTCTCTTGCAATCGGGGAACTCCTATAGTCTTGAAACACAATTAGAACACCCGCCGCAAAAATCTGACAATTTCTATTGGAATATAAACTGTCAGGACTCGTCTAAACTTATTGGTCAATCGCGCTTTCTAGAAGCGGATCAATCTGATCGTATCATCACTGTGTTTAAAGTTCCCGAGCAGGATTGTAAGGCGCAGAAAATAACACTGCTAGCAGACAAAACAAGCGAGAGTAAATATTCTCAGCTCAGCATTTTAAATATCCGTATTAAAAAAGTGGATAGTTCTAAGGCTGTACCGTGAGACGTTTCATATTACCTATATTATTGCTCGTTATGTTTTTATGCGGGGGGACAAGTCAGTATATTCCCCAGCCGAAATTTATCGCCTATGGCGTGTCGATCATTCTTATAGGCTTTTCAATCTTCGCGGGTTTGCGCGGCAATGCCCAGACATTGAGTGAGAAATCCATTTGGAACATGGTTCTTTTGATCATACTTATATGTGTATTACAGCTTATCCCCTTGCCGCCGGGCCTTTGGACAGCCTTACCTGGGCGCGAAATTGTAACGACTGGGTTTGAGCTGACAGAGTATAGCTTGCCATGGCTACCACTATCCTTGACCCCGGAAATCACACTTTACTCTGTATTGGACTTCTTGCCGCCTATAGCCATTCTTGCCTATATTTTAGCCTTTGCGACCCATAAAGAAATTAATCTTACGATTTATGGCGTGTTAGGCTTTGCCGCAATCTGCGCATTCATTGGCTTTGCGCAAATCCTCAGCGGGGGTGACACTCTTTATCCTTATAAAGTGACGAATACGGGTCGGCCGACCGCCTTTTTCTCAAATACCAATCACTTTGCCACTTTTATGCTCATGAGCTTGTGTTTTTCACTGCATTATATGACCAAAGATATCGGTGCCGGTATTTCAGCGCTTGTTTTACGTCGAACCCGTTCCTTCACGCTGGGCGGAATGATTTCACTTGTTTTGATTTTCGGCATTATTTCGACAAAATCACTGGCAGCCGTTGGAATTTTAGCCGTTTTATTGTCGTTATTTTTTGTAATTTACAGGCATTTGTCGTGGTTGAAAAATGAAAAAACCATTGGCTGGTTTTTTATTTTTAGTCTCATAATGGCGATAATTGTCTTTCTAATTTTGGATTTATTGCTCGAGGGCAATCTTGTTCTAGATGTTTTCGATACGCTTAAAGGGGAATCGGATTTTTCACGTCGGAAAATTTATCCAGAGGTGATTAAACAAATTCTGATTTATTTTCCATTTGGTACAGGGCTGGGTAGTTTTGAACAAGTGTTTGGCGTCAACCGCGACCTTGAAAATACGATCGGACAATTTGTCAATCATGCCCATAATGACTATCTGGAATTGCTCCTTGAATATGGTCTCTTCGGTGTCATTTTTCTTGGCCTCTTTCTAAAATGGTGGTTCAAATCGTGGCAGTTTACATTGTCGCTGGCCGGTAAGTTATATGGCCAGTTTTTTAGCCTGCGTATTCCCGCCTTATTGGCAACTGGTATCGTCTTAATGCATTCCATGGTGGATTATCCGGCCCGCACGATTGCGATTAGTTGTTTTACGGCATTTTGCGTCGGGGTGATTTGCAAAACTGATCGCCAGCAGGTTTCTAAGCAGACACCAGCGGCCAAACAAAAGACAAGAGCGAAACTCGACATATAAAAATATGTTGCAAAATTGGCTTGGGCTATGCGTGTAAAACAGGTAACAGCAGTTCGAATTTCGAGACTATATTTATGACGACTATCAAGACATCAAAATTCGAGATTGCTCGAAAGGTTATCCGGGACGAGGTTTCCGGGCTTCAAGCGCTTGCAGATCAGTTGGATGAGGCCAGTGTTAATAAAGCCGTAGACCTGATCGCGAATACGTCAAATTATCTTATTGTCGTTGGTGTTGGCAAATCCGGTCATGTTGGACAAAAGCTCGCCGCGAGTTTCGCCTCGACGGGTACAGCCTCCTTTTTCCTGCATCCCACAGAGGCCAGTCATGGTGATTTGGGGATGATCCAGCCCGGATGCACATTATTGGTTATATCCAGCTCGGGAAAAAGCAATGAGTTAAAAGATGTCCTGCAATATGCGCGCAAGATAGATGTGCCCGTTATTGCAATTACGCGGGACGCGAAATCACGTCTGGGACGCGCCGCGACAATTGTCCTGCAATTGCCGGATGCAGGAGAGGCTTGTCCCAATGGCTTGGCGCCCACAATCTCCACAACCAATACACTCTGCTTGGGCGACGCTTTAATGGTCGCTGTTATGACACAAAGAGGGTTCTCTGATGAAGATTTCGGTCTACGTCACCCGGGAGGTAGCTTGGGTCGAAAATTACAGACAGTACAGGACTGGGTTGATGAGCACGCCAATATCACGACATCTGTTTCAATAGAGAGTGATATGAAAGCCGTTATCATGGCGGTTTCAGAGGGTGGGACGGGTTCAACAGCTGTGGTCGATAAAAAGGGCGGCTTTATTGGCATGATTACAGATGGAGATTTACGGCGGGCGATGAACGTGGATTTTTTCTCGAAAAAGGCTGGCGATATAATGTCCAAAAATCCGACAAGCCTATCTGTAGACATGAAAATGGGCGAGGTTATTACCTTGTTATCGGAAAAACGTATCGGCGGAGCTTATATTGTTAATCAGGGTAAAGCCGTGGGGATAATAGATATGAAAACCTTATTATCTGACGGCTATATTTAAAGGGACGGCGGCAATGAAGGTTTTAGTTACGGGCGCGGCCGGGTTTATCGGCTTTCACACAGTTAAGGCTCTGCTTTTACGCGGAGATGATGTTGTCGGCTTTGACTCGGTAAATGATTATTACGATGTTAATCTGAAAGAAAACCGCATAAAGGAACTTCATGAATTAGCTGAAAGCTGTCAGGGCAGTCAGTTCACACTTGTGCGGGCTAATCTGGCCGATCAGGATACCGTTAACCAGACCTTCGCAGATCATGGTTTTGACCGAGTTATTAATCTGGCCGCGCAGGCTGGCGTGCGTCACTCCTTGGAATTTCCTCACGATTATGTGGCCAGTAATATAACGGGCTTTACGAATATATTGGAGGCGTGCCGCCACTACGAGACGGCCCATCTGACCTATGCGAGTACGTCC
>CAZHPV010000066.1:0-14039 GCA_964534845.1 uncultured Caulobacterales bacterium | reverse complement strand
ATATATAAACGATATTTTGAAGGCAGTTTTAGCCTCGGTTTCCAAGCTTGCATATAAGCGGATAGATTGATTTTATCCTCCGCTTGCACAAGGATACGCCTCCGAAACCGGCCCCTTAAACGCCCCAAAGGCGGCTCGCTGGGGCCTAATATCTCAATTCCTTCAGTTCTGGGGGCACGGCTCACAAATGTCTTGGCCAAAGCCTCCGTCTGGCGCAAATCCGGCCCCGAAATAATGACAGCTGCCAGCTTACCAAATGGCGGCAAGCCTACCATTTCCCGTGTGGCAAGCTCTGTCGCGATAAAAACCTCTCTATCCCCCATAGCCAAGGCCGCGAGCGCTTCATGTTCGGGTTGATGGGTCTGAATAAGAGCCTGTCCGGGTTTATCGGAACGCCCTGCCCGACCAGCCACTTGTACAAGGGTTTGGTAAGTCCGCTCACCTGCCCTTAAATCCCCCCCGACCAAAGATAAATCGCCGTCTACAACACCCACAAATGTCAATTTTGGAAAATTATGCCCTTTGACAACCATTTGAGTCCCAATGAGAATATCAATTTCACCTGCCTCCATACGGGCCAAACGGTCCCTTATCGCCAAAGCCCCACCAGCCGTATCTGATGAAAAAATTTCAATACGAGCCTTAGGAAAATGGTGCACTGCCTCCTCATAAACCCGCTCAACACCGGGGCCAACAGCTGTTAAACGGCCCTCTGTTTTACATTCAGGACACATTACAGGCATTTTCATGGAAAATCCGGTCTTGTGACACATAGCCCGCCCCGTAGCCCGATGCTCGACCAACCAACTATCCGTATCAGGTGATTTCAGCTTTTCACCGCATTGCCCACATATAATCAACGGTGCATAACCTCTCCGGTTAAGATAAAGCACCGCCTGTTCGCCGCGCGATAAAACCTCTTGCGTCGCATTAATCAGCGGCTCTGATAAAAAATTGCCCGCTTGAGGTGGATTTTCTTTCAGATCCACCAGACCAATATCCGGTAAGCTAATAGACCCCGGACGCTCGGGTAGAATAATATGGGCGTAGCGCCCGCTACGGGCATTGTGTAAACTCTCCAATGAGGGCGTCGCAGAGGCTAAAACGACAGAATGTTGCCCGATCAGTCCTCGGACAACAGCCATATCACGCGCATTATAGATAACGCCTTCCTCTTGCTTATAGGAGTTATCATGCTCTTCATCGACAACGATTAAGCGTAAATTGGGAAAGGGCAAATAAAGTGCCGATCTCGCCCCCACCACCAATTGAGCCCGCCCATTGGCGACTTCGCGCCAGACGCGCCGACGAGCAACATCACCCATATTGGAATGCCATTCAGCGGCTTTAACCCCGAAGCGTTTCTCAAATCGAGATAGCCCGGCCTGCGTAAGAGCAATTTCCGGGACAAGGATGAGCACCTGGCCGCCTTGCTCAAAAGCACGCGCTGCTGCCTCGAAATATACTTCGGTTTTACCCGAACCGGTCACACCATCTAACAGGCTGACATTGAAATCTTTGCGCTCGACCTGGGAAATGAGTTGATCAGCAGCCTCTATCTGCGCGGGCGTTAAATCAATGCGCGCCTGCAAAGAGGTATCAACTTTGGCAAAAGGCCCGTCCACTGGCAGGGTCTTGGCAATGAGACCACCTGCTTTTTCAAACCCTCTGATAACGCCTGCGCTGACCCCGCTGCGCTGGGAGATTTCACTGGCGCGCGCGGGAAATGGACCACCTTTGGCCAATATGCGCTCTCTGGCAGGCGTCATTTTTGCTGGCAGATGCCCACTCGGCTGAAATTGGGTAACAAGCGGGCTGGGGTCAAGGGCCTTTAAAGAGCGCAATACCATTCGCAAAACCAGTCCCGGGGAGACGCAATTATACCGTGCCGTCCAATCGACAAAATCCAGCATAAGCTGAGGTAAAGGTCGACACGGTTTAACCGAGATAATCTCTTTGAGGTTTCTGGGCGATGCAGGTTTGCTATCATTATCGACATTATTCCAGATCACACCCAGCTTTACCTGTTTGCCAATCGGCGCAAAAACAATATCGCCTCGCGCAACGACACGGCCGGGCGGCACGGCGTAATCAAAAGCGCCGGGTATATTTACCGGAAAGAGGACTTTTACATTTTGTACCGACATAGCATATGTTAACAGAGCTGTGGCTGAGTCGCCCCTTTTATTGGAGTTCCATATGAAATTTTTTGTTGATAGTGCAGATCTGGATCAAATTTCCGAACTTAATGATATTGGTCTTGTCGACGGAGTAACAACCAATCCGTCTATAATCGCGAAATCGGGACGCGACTTCAAAACCGTTATTAAAGATATTTGCAAAATTGTGTCCGGCCCCGTTAGTGCTGAAGTCGTCTCAACCCAATATGACACCATGATTAAAGAAGGCCGCGAGCTCCGCAAAATCGCCGATAATGTCTGCATCAAATTACCACTCACAATGGACGGATTAAAAGCGTGCAATACGTTCTCGAAGGATAATATCCCGACCAATGTCACTTTGTGTTTTTCCCCAAACCAGGCTTTGCTTGCTGCAAAATGCGGGGCGACATTTATTTCACCCTTTATTGGCCGACTTGATGATCTCGCTCTTAATGGTCTGGAACTCATAGAAGATATTCGCACAATTTATGACAATTACGGCTTTGAAACCGAAATTCTGGCGGCCTCTATTCGCAATGTTAATCATGTGCGCGATTGCGCACTAATTGGCGCTGACGTTATGACGGCCCCGCCCGATGTTATACGTAAATTATCCAATCACGTCCTGACGGATAAAGGACTTGCCGCTTTTTTAAAGGATTGGAAAACGACTGGGCAAAAAATAATTTAGTCTGAGGTCTCACGCCAAACCGCTAACTCATTTCCGCTAGGGTCTTCAAAATGAAATCGCTGGCCACCAGGGAATGAAAATATAGCAACGCTTATCCGCCCTCCAGCTTTTACTATACGGTCCTGTGTGGCCTCAAGGTCTTCGGATAAGAGCACGACGAGAGCACCGTTTTTTGACGGATTTCTGTCCGAAGCGGCATCAAAACCCCCATCCAGTCCGGCATTAACAAAGGCCGCATAATGCGGGCCGTAATCCTTATACGTCCAGCCAAAAGCCCGTGTATAAAATGCTTTCATTTCCGCCATATTTTTAGCGGGAAGTTCAATATAGTTGATCTTATCTTTCGCCATAAATAATTCGGACCTTAAGGTTAGGCTTTTGCAGTAAGGGCCGCCTTAATCGCGTCCAGTGCGGCATCAGCCCCTGCAACATTATTGCCGCCCGCCTGTGCCATCTCCGCCTTACCGCCCCCGCGGCCACCAACTTTTTCTGCGCCCGCATTCACCAATGTCGCGGCTGAAAATTGTTCTGTTAAATCAGGCGTTACCGCAACAGCTACGGCAACCTTACCGCCGTCCTTGGCCACTAAGGCGACAATACCTGAGCCAATGGCTTGGCGTTGATCGTTTAACATGCCACGGAGGTCCTTGCCCGATACGCTGTCCAGAACTCGTCCGATAAATTTCACCCCGCCAATGTCTTCGGCCTGCATTGACCCTCCGCCGCCTCCGAGTGCGAGTTGTTTTTTTGCCTGAGCAAGTTCCTTTTCGAGTGTCTTACGTTCCGCAATAAGAGCCTCAACACGGGCTGGCACATCGTCTATCTTGATCTTGAGCGCTTCCGCGCTCGCTTTGGCAAGCCCTGCCTGAAACTCTAAATATTGCCGCGCCTGCACACCTGTTACGGCTTCTATACGCCGAATACCGGCCGCAACTGCGCCTTCGGAAATAATTTTAAACAAAGCAATATCGCCCGTGCGCGCTACATGTGTGCCCCCGCATAATTCAACAGAATAATCCCGTTCGTTTGACTCGAGGGATTGGCCCAAAGATAAAACCCTAACAATGTCGCCGTATTTTTCGCCAAACAAAGCGGTCGCGCCGGCCTCAATCGCTGCCTCTGGCGCCATATGTTGCGTCCGACTTTCTACATTTTGCAAAATAATGTCGTTCACTTCGGTTTCAACCTGAGCAATCTCCTGGGCACTAACCGCGCCGCCATGTGAAATATCGAACCGAATACGCTCCCCGTCGACCATTTGACCCTTTTGCGTGACATGATCACCCAGAACTCGGCGTAGGGCTTCGTGCATTATATGGGTCGCAGAGTGGTTCCGCTTAGTGCGTTCTCGATTGGGCGCATCAACGTGCAGGCTTGCTATATCGCCGATTGAGACCGTGCCTTTAAGTGACCCAATATGGACATGTAAATCACCCGCTTTTTTAAGGACGTCCATGATCTCTATAACAGCGCCATTTTCAAACGCCGCACGACCTTTATCACCCGCTTGCCCGCCGCTTTCGGCGTAAAAACTAGTTTTTTCTGTTACAAACATAACCTCGCAATCAGAGGCCTGATCTGTCAGTTCACCGCCTACCACCAATGTATGCAACGGACTTTTTTCTGTTAACGCCTCATAGCCGGTAAACGCGGTCGGGCCGTGCGCCTCGCGCGCAGCCAGCCAAATATCATCAGTACCTTGATCGCCAGACTTAAAGCCCGCCTCTTTGGCTGTCTTTTTCTGTATGTCCATCGCGGCGTTAAAACCGGCAATGTCTACATTAATGCCTTTTGAGCGCAATGCATCCTGAGTGAGATCAAGTGGAAAACCATAGGTATCATAGAGTTTAAAGGCCGTTTCACCGTCCAAAACATCGCCGTCATTTAAGCCCGCCACCGCTTTTTCAAGTAAGGCTGTTCCGCGGCCCAATGTGGCCCTGAAACGATTTTCTTCTTGCTCAAATGTTGACATAATAGACGATTTAGCGCGGCCGAGTTGAGGATAAGCCTCACCCATTTCTTCTATGAGGCTGGGCACTAATCTGTGCATAAGCGGATCTTTCGCCCCCAATAGATGGGCGTGTCGCATGGCACGGCGCATGATGCGGCGCAATACATAACCACGGCCTTCATTTGACGGCGAAACCCCGTCAGCCATAAGAAAGGAACAGGACCGCAAATGATCGGCAATAACGCGGTGAGAAAACTTGGCATCGCCTTCGGGCTTCACACCGGTTAATTCCGTGGAGGCGCGGATAAGATTTTCAAATAAATCCACATCATAATTATCATGCTTACCTTGCAAGATAGCAGCGGTGCGCTCTAGGCCCATGCCTGTGTCTATTGATGGTTTTGGAAGGGCAGTTTCTTTTCCGCCCGCAAAACGTTCAAATTGCATAAAAACCAGATTCCAAATTTCTATAAACCGGTCACCATCCTCATCTGGTGAACCCGGAGGGCCGCCAGCAATATCAGGCCCGTGATCAAAAAATATTTCCGAGCACGGTCCACACGGTCCGGTATCTCCCATCGCCCAAAAATTGTCGGAGGTTGGAATACGGATTATTTTATCTTCTGAAAGACCTGCTATTTTTTGCCAAAGCGAAAAGGCTTCATCATCGGTATGGTAAACCGTAACCAAAAGCTTATCTTTTGGCAGAGCGAATTCTTTGGTTATAAGGTTCCAAGCAAGCTCAATAGCTTGATCCTTGAAATAATCTCCAAAGGAAAAATTACCCAACATTTCAAAAAACGTATGATGGCGCGCTGTATATCCCACATTGTCCAAGTCATTGTGTTTTCCACCCGCCCTAACGCATTTCTGGGATGTAACGGCTCTTGGAAATTGCGGCGTCTCGGCACCTGTAAACAGGTTCTTAAATTGGACCATTCCCGCATTTGTAAATAGCAATGTCGGGTCATTGTCAGGGACAAGCGGGCTGGACCGCTCTATCTTATGGTCATGCGTTTCGAAATATCCGAGAAACATCTGACGAATGTCATTTAAACTAGTCATGTAGATTTATATCTCACTTTCCAATGATATGCATGCAATTTTCTGACTAAGCATATAAAAAGAGCGCCGGACAAAGCCAAGCGCTCTTTTGGTCTCATAAGATGATTTCGGATGGGATATAGGGAAAAATCACCTCATAAGGATTAAAATTCGCCCATGACCCTAAAATGGCTCAGCGGGTTTATCTTTCCAAATCGATTTATTAAGCGCCCAATCCGACAGCGCTGATAGTATCGGATTCCTCTTGATCGGCCTTAAGGTCTGCCTCTTCCGATTTCGGCATGAGCAATTCATCCTCTATGAGGCCTTCATTCATCCGAATTTTGGTTTCAATCTCATTGGCTATATCTGGGTTATCTAACAAAAACCGTCTGACATTTTCGCGCCCTTGTCCAATTCTTTCATCGCCGTAAGAATACCAAGAACCTGATTTTTCAACCACTTCAGCTTTAACGCCTAAATCAATAAGCTCACCTGTCTTTGAAATACCCTCTCCGTACATGATATCAAATTCGACCTGACGAAATGGCGGGGCCACTTTATTTTTCACGACTTTAACCCGTGTCTGGTTACCAATAACTTCATCGCGATATTTAATCGCTCCAATACGGCGAATATCTAACCGGACCGATGAATAAAACTTCAAAGCATTCCCGCCTGTAGTCGTTTCCGGTGAACCATACATAACACCGATCTTCATGCGGATTTGATTGATAAAGATCACCATACAGCCTGATTTGGCAATAGAACCCGTTAGCTTACGCAAGGCCTGGCTCATTAGGCGCGCTTGCAGGCCCGGTAAGCTATCTCCCATATCACCTTCAAGCTCCGCACGTGGAGTCAAAGCTGCAACAGAATCTATGACTAATACGTCAATCGCTCCAGAACGCACTAAAGTATCAGCAATTTCCAAGCCCTGCTCACCCGTATCAGGTTGCGCAATCAAAAGCTCATTAACATCAACGCCCAATTTCCCCGCATAAACAGGATCAAGTGCATGTTCAGCATCAACAAAAGCCGCCACACCGCCCTGTTTTTGTATCTCAGCAACACAATGTAAGGATAAAGTCGTCTTACCGGAACTTTCCGGACCGTAAATTTCAATAATCCGGCCTCTGGGAAGTCCGCCTATCCCCAAGGCAATGTCCAACCCCAGTGATCCGGTTGAGACGGCTTCGACATCCATACTGTTTTTCTGTCCAAGCTTCATAACCGCGCCCTTGCCAAAAGCCCGATCAATCTGGCTTAAGGCCGCATCTAACGCTGCGGATTTATTTTTCTCGTCCGCTTTACCCACGACTTTTAAAGGTGTTGAATTTCTGGCCATTTGTATACTCCAACTGTGATGACCGGAGCCCTTCGATCATCGGTGAATTTCCGGCTGCAAATGGACTGCCGTGATTCCTTCGTACACACTTTGTTCTCACAGCGCAAGTAAAAAGAACAAAATTAGAACAAATTTTTTCGAAATCGGTTTTCCGGGCAAATTTCATAGCTCAAATTTAATTCGCGCCATAACTATCTCCAATTTCCGCTTTTACTTTTTCTGCTAATTGCGCCAGCGTAAAAGGCTTGGGCAAGAAAGTGACATCGGGCTCCTCTGATAAAAGCTCAGAAAACTCTTCTTCGGCATAACCCGAGATAAACACAATACGGGCCTCTCCTAGCAAGCTGCGACCTTTCTTGAGCAAAGTGGGCCCGTCCATAGCCGGCATCACCACATCAGAGATCATAAGATCAAAAGGCTCCTCTGCATCCTCAAGAATTTCAAAAGCCTCTTCTCCGTCCCCGGCTTCGATAACCTTATAGCCACGTTTACGTAGCGTCTTGGCTGCTATTGTGCGCACAGATACCTCATCTTCAACAAATAGGATATTCCCTTGCCCTGTGAGATCCACAGGCTTGGATATGGCTTTGGACGCTTTAGCCGCCTCGAATATTTCATTGGGAGCTTTCTCGGCCACAGGTAGGTATATTTTAAATGTCGTACCTTCGCCCAACACACTATCAACAGTAAGATAGCCGCCAAATTGTTCGATAATGCCGTAAACAGTCGCCAAGCCAAGGCCGGTACCCTTTCCCTGATCCTTCGTCGTAAAAAACGGTTCAAAGATTTTCGATTTAACCTCTTCAGTCATACCGGTTCCCGTATCGGCAAATGACAAACAGATAAATTCCTGTCCTTTGATATTTTGCACACCCGCTTCTTCCAGCACAGTTCTCGGAACGGCCTGAGTTGAAATATTAATCTCTCCGCCGCCTTGATCTTCCATAGCGTCCCGCGCATTAACGCAAAAGTTTAGCAAAACGGTATCAAGTTGGCTTTTATCCGCGCGAACCAGCGGTAAACCCCGCCCGTGAACGACGTTTAATTTCACCCGCTCACCCAGAGAGCGACGCAATGGCACGGATAAATCCGATAACGTATCCGTTATATTGAGCAATTCCATACGCAGCGTCTGTTTGCGAGAAAAGGCGAGTAATTTTTTGACCAAGGCCGCCGCACGGTTCACTGTTGTATTGATATCGTGCAATTCGCGATAGGAAGGGTCGCCCACAGGGTGGCGGCCTAGTAATTCGTCCGTATTTAATCTGATCGTTGTCAGTAGATTATTAAAATCATGGGCTACACCAGCAGCGAGTTGACCGATGGCTTGCATTTTTTGTGATTGTAATAATTGATCTTCCAGAGACTTTCTAACCGAAATATCAACCAGATAAGCCAAGCGACGTGATCTGTCCTCGGGATCATCGCTAATATAGACACTGACAGGGGTTTTATCTTTTCCAGCCAGTCTCGCATCAAAAGGGCGGCCCTCGGCGGAGGCCGCAAGCATATCGTCATCATTAAAAGACCCGGTTTCAAAAATCTCTTCAAAAGCGGTATCACGCCAAAACACGCCCTGACTCATATCTTCAAAGGCGGGGTTAGCCTTGCGTATCAAGGCTTTTGAGAGGATTTCGCCTTGTAACATAAGGATGGCAATTGGCGCTTGGGAGAAACTTTTCTGGTTCGTAAAAACACTCTCGTTTAGGCCGCCGGTTTCAGAGAGTGTAGCAGGCGACGCACCGGATAAAGCGGCGCCCTCTTTGGACTCATACGGAACAGATGTAAGACGGGAGGCCGCTTGCATGCCAATACTGGAATGGCCGTAAAGCGCAATAGAGGCGATCTTATCCCCATTCGTCAATTTTTGCCATGTCGCTGTTAAAATTATCGGCGTAACAACACCTTTTTGCGTAATAAGCCGTGTATCAGAGCGGATAATGCGCCCTACGTCATGCTCAACATCTAATACAGCTGCGCTATCTTGAATAATCTCGCGCAAATGCTCCGGTTTCAACCCGTTTTCTAACCCCAACCACCGCTCTAATATGTCGTTTCGGGCGAGAACAAAACCTTCCTCATCGACAGTCATCAAGCCGACCGGCGCATTTACAAGCGCAGAGGCATGCGCCTGTGTTTTATCCGTAACATCGGAAATCTGCCATAACTGCATATCGTCAAGCACAGCCACAAATAGGCGAAACCGCCTTAAGTCCCCCGCATCGTCAACCATATCAATATATTCTTCGGCGGAGACATTGTCTTTGCGCAAATGATGCAGACGGAATATAGCCGAGGATGTTTCCTTACCCCCGGCTCCGAATATACGGTCGACAGACGGAGGCGTCTCGCTAACACCTATGGCCATTACAGAGCGCGCCAGTTCCATATAAGCGGCATTCGCTTTAAACGGTTTACCATTTTTGATCAAAAGGGACGGCTCGGCACCGTTCATAAAGGCACTGACATAAATATCTGAACGAGAAAACGCTTGCGCTTGTAAGCTCTGTTGTGAACCCCGTTCCGACAAATATGACAAAAGCCCCAAAAACCCTGACAATCCTATTCCGCCCATCATGACGATGGCACTCCAGCCCAAGCGCGGAGCGTTGATCGCTGCAATTATCATGGCGGCAATAACGATAACAATCAGGAGGGTCAGCATAAACCCGCTGATGAAACTGCCAAGACGTCCTTTTGGCGGCTGTGACAATACATTATCGTCCTCGCCTAAATCATTATCATCTCGAATCAGTGAAACCATGACTTTACCTTAGAAGAATTATTGCAGGTTAGAAGGCTAAACCTGCACGGGACTTTAAATTACTCCCTATTGGAATTCGCCTGATTTCCAAACCTGAAATATGTTGGCATGCCACCACCCGATATACCGCCGCAGTGTTTTAGCAGTGTTTTATATAGATTTCAGTGAACGGATTTTACGAAAATTTCGTAAAAGCTCTTTATTTCGCTTGATAATTATTGCCAATATGCCCCTAATCCCGTCTCAATAGGCTAGGAACCGATATGATTGATCTTCTTCCTCCCATCGCTCCCTTAAAGCGCAAAAACAACCCGTTTAAGTTTGCCCTGATAACGGGATGTGCCCTTTTTTCGCTAACAACGTTGAGCGCCTGCCAAAATCCGGGCGGGCAAAACACCACAAAGCAAGCGATTATTGAAACACAAAGCAAAGCCTTGAATGATTGGTTTGAAGCCCGCTTTGAGGATGAACTAGCCCGCTCACCCATGACCCAGACCTATTTGGGGCGTCAAAACGCCAAAGATAAATTAGACGATGTCTCCCAGTTGGCCATGGATGAAAATGCCGCCCTCGCGCAAGCTTGGCTTGAAGATTTGCACGCAGGTTTTGATATAGACCGGGTGGACCCAGCGACACGTCTGTCTTACCGGCTTTATGAATATTCAACCCAAGACACGTTAGCGACGCATGAATTTTCTGACCATGAATATGTCTTTCAACATATGAGCGGACCACATACAGACCTGCCCTCATTTTTGATAAATTTCCACAGTGTCAACACAGTCGAAGATGCACAGGCCTATATCGCCCGCCTTAAAGCCGTTCCTGACTTTCTGGCTCAACATAGCGAGAGAGCGCAAACCCAATATGAAACCGGCATTCGCCTCCCCCGTTTCGTTTACGAAAAGATCACTCAGGCCTCAAAAAATGTCATTACAGGCGACCCCTTCACCCCAAGCCCAGATAACGCCCCAGATAACGCCAAAAGCAAAGACAGCCCGTTATTTGCCGATATAAAAAAGAAAATTAATGCGCTGGATATAACCGGGGACGAAAAATCAACCCTGATAGATCAAGCCCGTTCTGCCCTCATTAATCATGTACAACCCAGCTATGAAAAACTCATCAATATGTTTGCCATACAAGGCGCGGGCGCCACTGATGATGACGGGGCTTGGAAGCTTCCACGCGGGGCCGCCTATTACCAAAGCCGTCTCAAACATTACACAACAACCAATCTGACAGCCGACGAAATCCACGCTCTTGGTATAAAAGAAGTCACCCGCATCCAAAGCGAAATGCAGAAAATCATGGATCAGGTCGGCTTTGAAGGCTCCTTGCAAGATTTCTACAATTTTCTACGAACTGATCCGCAATTTGTTTTTCCCAATACGGACGCTGGACGTGCGCAATATATCAGTGAGGCGACCGACATCATTGACGAAATGAAGGCCATGATGGACGACCTGTTCATTACAAAACCCAAGGCCGATATGATCGTCAAACGGGTCGAACCGTTCCGCGAGGACACAGCCTTTGGAGCATTTTATAACCAACCCGCGCTCGATGGCTCACGTCCGGGAACCTATTATATTAATCTGCGCGATGTGAGCGAGCAACCGACCTATCTCATGCAGGCTCTTGCCTATCACGAGGGCATACCCGGCCATCATATGCAGATCGCTATCGCGCAGGAATTAGACGGCCTGCCGAAATTCAGAACACTAGGCGGCTATACAAGTTATATAGAAGGTTGGGCGCTTTACTCGGAAAGCTTGCCAAAGGAATTGGGGCTTTACACCGACCCCTATAAGGATTTCGGACGGCTCTCTATGGAGATATTCAGGGCAGCCCGACTTGTTGTTGATACCGGCATACATGCCAAAAAATGGACGCGCGAACAGGCCGTGCAATATTACCTAGACAATATCCCCAATCCCGAAGGTGATGTGCGCGCCGAAATCGACCGCTATATTGTCTGGCCCGGACAGGCTACGGCTTATAAAATCGGTATGCTAAAAATTCAGGCCCTACGCAAAAAAGCAGAGGACGCCCTCGGCGCGGAGTTTAAAATTCGGGAATTTCACGACGTCGTTCTGGCCAATGGCGCTGTTCCCCTTACCATATTGGAAGAACTGGTCGATGAGTGGATTGCACGAAAGTCCTCTTAAGAGCGTGTGGGAGCCCTCAGGGCGATTGATTTTTCTATATTAACCTCAGCAAGCGGCTAGAATTATCCAGCACCAAATCCTAGCTGGCGCGGGTTCGCTCTCCGCGTTCATGCATTTCTTGAGCCTCAATCGACAAGGTAGCGATTGGACGAGCCTCTAGGCGTCCAACACGTATCGGGTCGCCTGTTTCCTCGCAATAACCATAGGTGCCGTTTTCAACCCGGGCCAAGGCCTTATCAATCTTATTGACCAGCTTACGTAAGCGGTCACGCGTGCGTAGCTCTAACTGGCGATCCGCATTGGCAGCTGCCGTATCGGCGGGGTCGGGATGGGAGACATTTTCTTTTTGCAAAAAGGCCACAGTCTCGCGGGTCTGCTCGGCAATATCGGCCTTCCATGCCAAGAGCTTTTGACGGAAATATTCCCGCATTTTCGGAGACATAAATTTTTCTTCATCCGTTGGCTTGTAATTCGCCGGAACTTTCACAACTCTTTTTGATTTTGTTTTAGACATAACAACTCCAAACTCGGCACGCGCCCCAAAATTTCGTATTTGAATCGCCTTTAAGGGCTAAATTTGAGCCTGATATATATCCGCCTTTGATTCAACGCAACCGACTTATTGATCACAAATTGATATATCCGGATTAAGGCTAATAGTTCACTACAGCTCTCAATTTTACGAGCTTGTCATGATCAGAGCTAGGGTTCAGGCTTGATAAAGTCAGCAACGGCGCTTAGGAATAACACAAAGAAGCTAAATTTGCCGCCCTCTCTCATATGTATTGATCGGCAGCTCTTAAGGACAAGCTATGAAATTTGAAGGTACAAAAGATTACGTCGCCACCCAAGACCTTAAAATGGCGGTCAATGCGGCGATTATCCTTGAGCGCCCTCTTCTAATTAAAGGCGAACCCGGTACAGGCAAGACGGTGCTGGCCCATGAAGTTGCCAAAGGTTTGGATACCCCCTTACTGGAATGGAATATCAAATCGACAACCAAAGCGCAGCAAGGCCTTTATGAATATGACGCCGTGGCACGCCTTCGGGATAGTCAACTCGGCGAAGACCGCGTTCACGATATTTCCAACTATATCAAAAAAGGCAAATTATGGGAGGCTTTCGAGAACAAAAAGCGCCCTATCCTATTAATTGACGAGATCGATAAAGCCGATATCGAATTTCCAAATGACTTACTCCACGAGCTCGATAAAATGAGCTTCCATGTCTATGAGACCGGGCAAACCATTATGGCAAAAAACCGCCCGATCATTATTATTACCTCAAACAATGAAAAAGACCTACCCGACGCCTTTTTGCGGCGATGTTTTTTCCATTATATCCAATTTCCTGACGATGAGACGATGACTAAAATTGTCAATGTCCATTTTCCCGATATTAAATCGCGTTTATTGTCAAATGCGCTAAAGCGGTTTTATGACGTTCGCGCCATGCCGGGTTTGAAGAAAAAACCCAGCACATCCGAGCTGCTTGATTGGCTCAAACTCCTATTGGTGGAGGATATAGACCCGGAAACACTCAAAGAAGCCGATCCGAAAAAATTAATTCCTCCCTTACATGGCGCTTTGTTGAAAAATGAACAGGATGTGCATTTATTTGAACGCTTGGCCTTTTTGAGCCGTAGAGAGGGATAATAAGGCGGTCAAAACGACCAAAGATCGCCATAATTTAAGGCTTTCTACAGACCTCTGAATCACGTTTAAATTTTTTTCAACCTATTAATCTTTAATTAACCTTATTCCTTAATATTGTTCTTGTCTCTACGGAGACACCCCACCATTCACCTAATACCTTCGGGAGACCTTGTGTCTCCCTTTTTTCTTAGAGGTGATTGCAATATAGCATGGGTCTGAATCAAAGGCCTTTCAGGTGTAAAATCGCCAAAAA
>CAZHPV010000065.1:0-14064 GCA_964534845.1 uncultured Caulobacterales bacterium | reverse complement strand
CTCTTATGAGAGGTGTTTTTTTTTGGGAATTTGCTTTGATATCTACAGATGAAAATAAACGACAGAATGATATGGACGATGAAAAGTCACGTCAGGATAAGCTTTTAAGCATTCAAAAATTGATGCAATCTGGCCGTTTTAAAGCCGCATTGCTACAGCTTGATGAATTGCTTGATACGGATCCGATGTTCTCAGACGCTCTTTATATGAAGGCCGCTTGTTTCCGGTATTTAAAGAAGATTGAACAGGCTTTTGAAACGCTTGAAAACCTGAAGTCTATTATGCCCGAATTTGGCCGTGCATATCAAGAACAAGGACATCTCTATCGTCTTACGGGGGAGAAGGAAAAGGCCTTAAAATCGTTCAAGGCCGCCACTCAGTATAATTCTGCCCTTATTAGCAGTTGGTCGGCGCAGGCGGAGTTATGCAAAGAGTTAAATCACTCGACCCAAGAGATAAATGCTGCAAAAGCGCAAGTTGAACGTCTGAAAAAATTACCCAAAGAAGTTGTTGCCGTCACCCATTATCTTTCCGAAAAACGTCTTGTGAAAGCCGAAAACCTATGTCGTCATTTTTTACAATCTAACCCTAAAAATACGGATGCGATGAGGCTATTAGCCGAGATTGCAGAAAATTTTGGTGCGATGGACGAGGCGGAGTTTTTATTAGAAAGCGCTGTCGAATTTCAGCCAAACCTCGTCCAGCTCAGGCTTGATTATATTCAAATTCTACGGCGCCGCCAAAAACTACAAGCGGCTTACGAACAAGCAAAATATTTATATGATAGAGATAATGGCAATACGACATTCCAAGCTCAAATGGCTATTTGCTATATGCAGCTTGGTGATTATGAGTCTTCAATAGAGCTTTTTGATAAAGTAAAGCGCCGTGAACCCAATAATTTTGCTAATCTGACATCACTGGGTCACGCCCTCAAAACGAGTGGAAACAATGAAGCCGGGATAGAGGCTTATCGCCAAGCCTATAAAGCCCAATCAACACATGGCGAAGCTTATTTTTCGCTCGCGAATTTAAAGACTTATAAATTTACCGATAAAGAAATGGCTAACATGTTGGCGCAGGTCAATTCCGCCGATTTGACCTATCGTGACCGTATCCATTTTCTATTTGCGCTCGGAAAAGCGCACGAAGATCGCAAGCAATTTAAAAAGTCTTTCGACTTTTATAAAGAGGCAAATGATTTAGGCCGCAAGCAAATGCGCTATGACGCGGAAAAAATGTCTTTAGGGCTCGCTATGCAAATGCAGATTTGTACCCCGGACTTGTTTAAAGCGCAGTCAAAAAAGGGGTATCCCGCGCCTGATCCTATATTTATAGTTGGACTGCCGCGCGCCGGCTCTACTTTGCTAGAGCAAATCATTGCATCGCATAGCCAGGTAGACGGAACGCAAGAGCTTGGGAACATCCTCACACTGGCGCATAAATTAAGAGGTCGAGGACGTCGTCTGGAAGCCTCCTTATATCCGAAAGTTTTACATGATTTGACGGCGAAGCAATTGCACAAACGCGGTAAAGATTTTATCGAGGAGACAAAAATACATCGTGGTCAGGCGCCATTTTTCATTGATAAAATGCCGAATAATTTTAGGCATATAGGTCTTATCCATCTTATCTTGCCAAATGCGAAAATTATCGACGCGCGTCGACATCCTATGGCTTGTTGTTTTTCTGGATTTAAACAACACTTTGCTGAAGGTCAGGAATTTACATATGGACTGGAGCAAATCGGAAAATATTATCGCGATTATGTGGCTTTAATGGACCATTGGGATAAGGTGTTGCCTGGTAAAGTATTGCGGGTTCAATATGAAGATGTTGTCGACGATACAGAGGCGCAAGTGCACCGTATTTTGAAGTATCTTGAATTGCCATTTGAGCAAGCCTGTGTCGATTTTCACAAAACAAAAAGATCAGTCCGTACGCCAAGTTCGGAGCAAGTCCGTCAGCCCATTTTTAAAGATGGCCTTGAGCAGTGGCGTAATTTTGAGCCTTGGTTGGACCCCCTCAAACAAGCGCTAGGTGACACAATTTTGCAGCGATATCCCATAACGCCAATATCATGAGATATAGTAAAAATGATCAGTTGGAAAAAGTCTACGCCGCAAAAACGGATAATCAACGCCGTCAGGCTTATAACGACTGGGCGGTGAATTACGATAGGGACGTTAGCGCGTTCGGCATTCAACTTCCTTACGTAGGGGCAAATGTTTTTGCGCGTCACGTTGATCTAGGATTGGGCCCTATCCTAGATGCAGGATGCGGAACAGGCATGCATAGCCTTCCGCTTAAATTAATGGGGTATGACAATTTCCACGGGATTGATTTGTCCCATGGCATGATTGATATTGCTCGCCAGAGGGACATATACGATAGTCTGCAATTAATGACTTTGGGCGAGCCGTTGAGCTTTGATGATAACCAATTCGCCGTCACTTATTCTATTGGTTGTCTGGCACCCGGCAATGCGCCGCCTCATAGTCTGGATGAGCTTTTAAGGGTCACTCAGCCTGGTGGATTAATCATTTGGTCTACGCACGGACATATGAATGCCCAAACTCAACCTTTTCATGATTACCGTGCCAAACTTACAAAAGAGACGTTATGGTCTTTGGAATTTGAAACACCGCCTTTCATTTCCATGCCTAATGGCGATCCAAATATAAAGCATGCGGTTTACGTTTACCGTGTGAACTAACGGAGAGTAGAATGACTCATAAAACAATGTCTGTTGAGGCCATACACAAATTGGCGATGACAACTTTGGAAAGCTTCGGCGCTGATAAGGTAAATGCAGGCGCTGTTGCAGACATCATAACAATGGCCGAAAGAGATGGATGCGTGTCCCATGGTCTGTTTAGGTTGCCAGGATATGTAGCTACACTAAAAAGCGGGAAGGTTAACGGCAAAGCCGTACCGACAGTAACAAAATTAGCTCCAGCTGTCATACAAGTAAATGGTCACAATGCTTTTGCTCCAACCGCTTTAAAAGTTGGAACACCCGCTCTAATCACGGCGGCTAAAACCTGTGGTATCGCTGTTATGCCGCTTATAAGCGTTCACCATTTTGCAGCGCTTTGGACAGAGCTAGAACCTGTCTGTGAGGCTGGTTTAGCGGCTTTTGCCTGTACATCATATAAGCCTTCAGTCATTCCGGCGGGAGGAAAGAAGGCTTTGTTTGGGACAAACCCAATCGCTTTCGGATGGCCGCGTAAAGGCAAATCACCAATGATTTTTGACATGGCAACATCTGTAATGGCGCGAGGCGAAGTTGGTGTTGCTGCCAGAGATGGTCATACATTACCGGAAGGGGTAGGAGTGGATGCCGAAGGTAATCCGACAACTGATCCTAATGAAATTCTTAAAGGCGCATTGATGACATTTGGGGGATATAAAGGATCGTCCCTTTCCATGATGGTAGAATTACTTGCGGGAGCGATGATTGGCGAAAGCTTTAGTTTTGAAGCCGCAGAACGTGATAATAATGATGGCGGCCCACCTCAGGGCGGCGAATTTCTTATGGCAATAGACCCATCACTTGTACGCGGAAATGATGATTGGAACGCGCACGCTGAAGGTTTCTTCGATAAAATATATGAGCAAGATGGCACGCGCCTCCCAGGCGATCGCCGGATAGCCAACCGGACTCGACATGATAAAAACGGCATCGACGTATCGCAGATCATTTTGGACAAGATAAGCGCTCTTTAAGCTAGTGTATTAACCCCATGCGTTTTATATCGGGATGAAGGAAAAATTATGAGTAATATTTACGGTAGCTTGATTGATGGTGAATGGGATAATTCGGGTGAGCAAACGCCTAATATTAACCCGTCTGACATATCCGAAACATTGGGTCATATGGCAAGCGCAACGCCAGCGAAGGTCAGTGATGCTGTTGCGGCTGCGCGGGCTGCCCAACCGGCTTGGGAGGCCGTGAAAATTGAGGAAAAGAAAAATATTCTCCATGCTATCGGACAAGAGCTTATTGATCGTTGCGACGAAATCGGGACTATATTGTCATCCGAAGAAGGTAAGCCTTTTGCGGAAGGCCGGGGCGAAACATTCCGCGCCGGAGAGTTTTATCAATATTATGCCGCAGAATGTCTTCGTCAAATTGGTGAGAGCGCGGCGTCTGTACGTCCCGGAATTAATATTGATATTTCACGGGAAGCCATAGGCGTAGCAGGACTTATAACACCGTGGAATTTTCCAATAGCGATTGCCGCGTGGAAGATGGGGCCAGCACTGGCCTATGGCAATACAGTTGTTCTAAAGCCTTCAGAGGTCACACCCGCGACAGCGCATCTATTGGCCGAAGTGCTCAATAAACATCTCCCAAAAGGCGTGTTTAATATGGTGCAAGGCGGCGGTGATGTCGGGGCGGCGTTATCGAGTTCAAAAATAGATGCGGTTTCATTTACAGGGTCTGTCTCTACAGGCCGTAAAATTGCACAAGCGGCGATCCAGAATATGGCGCGCGTGCAATGTGAGATGGGGAGTAAAAACCCTATCGTTATTACGAAAAATGCAGATATTGACCTGGCTGTCGCACAGTCTATCCACGGGGCTTTCGGGGCATCAGGCCAAAAGTGTACGGCGTCTTCTCGCCTCATGGTGGACGCGGCTATTCATGATGAATTTGTAGAAAAACTTGCTAAGGCTGCCGAAGCGAAAAAAGTGGGCCATGCGCTGGTTGAGGGTACAGAACTTGGGCCTATAGTCTCGGAAAGTCAGATGAACAAAATTCTTGGCTATATGGATGTCGCAAAGGATGAAGGCGGGACATTAGTTACCGGCGGGACACGCCTGGAGCGCGACACAGAGGGTTATTATCTCGCGCCAACTATATTCACGGATACCAAAAACGATATGCGGGTGAACCGAGAAGAAGTCTTCGGTCCTATGACATGTGTTATGAAGATTGATAGCTATGAGGAAGGGATCGCTCTAGCGAATGATACTGAATTTGGTCTTGCGGCATCGGTGATGACCAATTCTTTGAAAGAAGCCGAGCATTTTAAACGAAATGCAAAATTCGGAAGCGTTTTGGTAAACTTGGCGACGGCAGGTCTGGATTATCATGTACCTTTTGGAGGACGTAATTCATCCAGCTATGGCCCTCGAGAGCAGGGCGAACATGCCAAAGACTTTTATACCATCATGAAAACCGCTTACACGAACCCGGGCTAAATCATGTTGATTATTGACGCCCTACAATATGTGAATTGGACCCGCGAATTGTTCGAAGAGGCCAAAGCTGGCGGCGTCAATGCTATTCATGTGACCATTAGCTATTGGGAAAATACCGAGGCGACTTTAGCCAATATCGGTGATTGGCGGCGACGTTTTAGAGAGCATTCCGATGTGATTATGCCTGTTAAGACGGCTAAGGATATTCGCAAGGCTCAAAAGCTTGGTAAGGTAGGTATAATATTAGGGTTCCAAAATTGCTCGCCTATTGAAGACGATCTTCGCAAGGTTGAAATGTTACACGAGCAGGGCGTGCGTATCATGCAGCTCACCTATAACAATCAAAGCCTTCTTGCGACAGGATGTTATGAAGACGGCGATAGCGGTGTTACGCGCTTTGGCCGTGAGGTCATTAAAGAAATGAACCGCGTGGGTATGGTCATAGATATGTCCCATAGCGCCGAGCACTCAACGCTTCAAACCATAGAGCTGTCCCATCGCCCCATCGCAATTACCCATGCAAACCCATTGCGTTGGCACGAAGCTCTACGAAATAAATCCGACACAGTTTTAAAAGCCCTGAGCGAGAGTGGCGGTATGCTTGGGTTTTCTATGTATCCATTTCATCTCAATAATGGCCCTGAGTGCACATTGGATGATTTTTGCGGCATGATAATGGACACGGCTGAGCTTATGGGTATCGATCACATTGGCTTAGGGTCAGACCTTTGCCAGAATTGGGGCTACGAAACGTTAGAGTGGATGCGTAGTGGCACTTGGACATTTAAGCCTGATTATGGTGAGGGCAGTGCCGCTAATGCCGATTGGCCAAAACAACCGGATTGGTTTGGTAGCAGTCTGGATTTTGCAAATATTTCTCAAGGTTTGGACGCAAAGGGTATGTCGCAGGCAGATATTGAAAAAGTGATGGGTCTTAATTGGCTTAACTTCTTTGATGCAGGCTTCGGTCCGCAGGCATAGATGAACAAGCCAGCCATACATAACGCGGCCGATATTAGCGCATATATGCGCCCAGCTGCTACGGTTATGGATGTGTCTCGGTTGGGATGTTTATATCCTTACCCTCTCAGTTTTATGCGCTCTTTATTGCGACAAGTTATGCGCCAGAATTGGCAAATCACACCTGCAAATATTTCACTTAACGATGAAGGCTACGGTCACGCTATATATGAAATTGTGACACCGCGCACGGTTTTTAGTTATGTAATTTTTACGAAATACCTCGACCCTGAGCATAGAAGCGACCGCGTTATCGCAGAAGATTGGGATATGACCGTCACTCTTTGTGAAGGTAGGGTTGATGAGGATAGGCTCGCCGCATTACAGGCTAATGTGCCTTTGCAGGAAAAGGGGCGTGTCGATACCCGTTGTTTTGTACTCTCCCGCGCAAATAAAAGTGTGCGTAATTATGAGGCTGTTGTGACGGCATTGTCAGCGGGGCACCAGCCCGATTTGGACGCAATGGCTAAGGTCGGTTATCTTTATCGGACCACAGCTGTTTATGGCTCTGGGAAATTCGGCATGGCCGATTGGGAAAAAGTTAAAACGCGCTGGCCCGATTTCTCTTCTCCCTTTGACGCCGAGATGTTTTCTTGCTGGATGATCCGGCATTTCAGTTTGTTCCAAGCGGATTATGTCGCCGCGAACCGCGCACCAAAGACTGCGGTTAAAATGGACGATAAGATTAAACGCTACGTGGGTATCGGGAATGCTACTGGATTGGGCATGGCACCATATCTGATCAACCATCCCCTCTTAATCAATAATTGGATAGAGGTTCGGGAAACGGCATTAGCCCGCGTGCTCGCCCAAGCTATTCCCGATGATGTATCTCGAGGTCACTTTATTTGCTTGGCGCTAAAGGCGAAGCAACATTTGGGTGAAATTGCGACAGATAATGAGGAGCAAAATAAACTTAACGCGAATGCAGGCGCGGATTTAGAACGCGCATTAGCGTGGTTTAAAGGGCGGGATATATCCGCTTGGACGGAGCTTGCCGAATATGTGTGGTCAAATTTGGGGGTAGAGGCACAAGAACTTATCAATGTTTTACTGCTGGAGCTTTATCCGGATATGATCGTCGATCTAAAGGACACTCTGAGCGTTGACGAGGTTTATTCCTTACAAGCCAATATGCCTGCGAGCGATTTAAAACAGCTCATCGAAACGCATTACGGATGGTCCCTGAACATTGATTACTCGGATCCCAAAACACAGGGTGTTTTCTGGTACCGTTCAGAAGAAAAAATGGAACCGCGTCTTGGGCAACGGTTTGAGGAACCTGGAGCAGAGAATGAAATGCTATTGGGTATTGGATGGTATGTTTGCGAATGCTATGCGTCTCTTTGTAAATTCATTGAGACACATGGCCCTGACATAAATACAGCCCGCTTTGTTTTCGCACATCCTGAACATCGTTATATTACGCGCCGCATGCAAACAATGGCGAAGACACGCTACGGCGAAATTCGCGTTAATGCGATTGATCTGGAGGTGCTGCCTATCCATTTGCTGCGCTGCAAATTATCATTTTTCGGGGTTGGTAAATTTGATCCTCGGTCACGTATGTGGGTTCGTAATACAATGTTCCAAGGCGCGCCACTCGTATCTGACATTGGCACAGATATTGGAGACACATGGTGTTTTCCAATCCGTCCCGTGGTTGAGTGATGACTCGTAAGACGGATTTGAATCTGTCGCTCAATGAACTGCGTGCACTCTTGCGGCGAAGCTATGAAGCTCTTTATCATCATGGGTATGATTTTGGCGTTATGGCAAGGTCGTGTTTATGGCTTGAGACACATGGTCTTGACGGTATCGGTTTAATTCTGAGGAGCTTGCCCGATCTGGAAGAGCCTTGCCGCGACATAGACCTATCAGAAACGTCTCCGGGCCATTTTGTTTTAGATGGACAGGGCCGTTGCCTAATACCTTTCGTCAATGCGGGGGCTGATCTGGCTATTGCAGCGGCACAAGATAACGCGTTTGGACAAATAGATATATTGAATATTTATGGCCGCCTAAATATCTTTGCGGCTTTGAAAAAATCAGCGCGGCTTAATCTATATGCCGCAGCGATTTGGTATGATGCAGGGGAAGAGCGAACGCATATTTTATGGCTTCAATCTGGAAATGATTTACCTAATTATTATATTTTAAATGAAATTCATCAAGGGCCTTGGGGCGGTTCAGGCCTCAGATTCATATGTTCAAATACATCAGACGTCGTCAAGAAAAATGTTCGAACGGTTTTATCCGAAGATGTAAAACCTTATAAAACGAGTAGTGACTTTACAGCGGCCTATCAGCATGCCTTGGAGCATGGTATTGCAATCTCACATAAAGCTTATGCCGCACTTAATAAGGTCGCTGACCGCTTACTGGTCCCGGCAACAGATGCCTCACGTCGTGGAGCAGGCGAATGAGCCGCGCCTAAGCTAGTGTTCATCACAGGGGCGAAAGCATAATATTGATTAAAATGAGAGATAAATTACCCAAGAACATTTTTGGTTGTGTTTACGAGACCGTCTAAAAATGAATGAGCTGAACTTCGAGGCGTTAGCAATTGGAACTCCGCGTCACTGAATTTTAAGACTATAACGGCAAGATGGTGAGCGCTTGTCCGTGCGGCAAAGTTATTGGGTGCACCGCGTATATCGAGCGGGATAAAGCGCTCAAGCACATTAAAAGTACTGTGGCCTGTTACCGCTAGTGACGCCCAACCATCAGATTGCAAGGTAGCGTAGGCTGTATCTTTGAACTTTTCCTGTAAATAACTGTCAGCATGAATGTTTTCACCTAAGAGTAAAAGCATATATTGGCCTTGTCCTGACCAGATTGCATATCCGCCATCGATTTCAATCATCTCATTTGGCTTTGGCGGGTCTTTTTTAAATGCACTTTTAAACTTTGTGTTAAATGCACTCTCTTTCCCCAAAACACAGGCGAGTGAAACTAATTCGCCTATATAATACTCCTTAATCGTAAGGTCAGACCACTCTTTTTCAAAGCCATCCAAGGGCAATGTCGGGGTTAATTTAGACACGAAGCCGCTCCCCATCTGGGTCAATAAAATGGGCGCTTACAACCTTAACCTCAACATGATTATTGCGCATATAATCGACCGCCTTGATGACCTCGCCTTTGCGGTTAGCGCCGTCTTTTAAAAAGCCTAATCCGACATAGCTTTGGAGGCTCGGCGACCATGCGACTGAACTCATATGGCCTTGATCGTTTTCGGGCGTTTCTTTATCACCTAGTGTCATAAAATGTGCGCCATTAGTCAGCTTGTCTTTGGGATTTACTGGCATGAGGCCAACCATACGAACATCATTGGCAAGACCTTCACGTTGCGAAAGAATTTTGCCAATGCAATCTTTTTTCTTGGAGACAAATCCGCCAAGACCGAGATGTGCCGCTGTGCTCCGCCCGTCCAGTTCATTTCCGGCTGCATGACCTTTTTCAATCCGCATCACGCCAAGTGCCTCTGTGCCATACATGATAGCGTCAAATTCCTCGCCTTGGGTCATGAGCTCTCTTATCAGGGCATCGCCATAACGTGCGGGGACAGAGATTTCATAGGCCAGTTCGCCTGAAAATGAGAGCCGGAAGAGCCGCGCGCGCAATCCATCGCAAATAGTAATATCACCGCAAGCCATATAGGGAAATGCTTCGTTGGATATATCGAATTCTGTATCCACGATTTTCTGCAAGAGCTTTCTGGCATTTGGTCCTGCTACTGAAAATTGCGCCCATTGATCTGTTGTGGAAATCAGATGAACATCCATGTTGGGAAAGAGAACCTGACGGCAAAACTCCAAATGTGCAAAGACCGGCCCCGCTTTGGCCGTTGTCGTTGTCATGATGTAATGCGTATCCGAGAGCCGCGCGGAGGTCCCGTCATCCATCGCAATGCCGTCCTCGCGGAGCATCAATCCGTAGCGGCACTTGCCAGGCTTGAGAGTGCTAAAAGTATTGACGTAAACTTTGTTGAGGAACTTACCCGCATCCGTACCTTGAATATCAATTTTGCCTAGCGTGGATACATCACATATACCGACAGAATTACGGGTCATTATAACTTCGCGGTCAACAGAGTCGCGCCAACCTTTTTCCCCGTCACGTACAAACCATTGCGCGCGTTTCCAATATCCAGTTTCCACAAAGGTTGCGCCGGTTTCAGCGGCATATTTATGGCTTGGTGTTAGACGGATAGGTTTAAAATGTTGTCCCCTATGCGCGCCAGCAAAAGCGCCGATTGGTACGGGCGTATAAGGTGGACGAAATATTGTAGTGCCTGTCTCGGAAATCGTGCGGCCAGTGGCCTCTGCCAAGACCGCCAAGCCTGTGACGTTAGATGTCTTACCTTGGTCTGTCGCCATGCCTAATGTTGTGTAACGCTTCACATGTTCGACCGAAGAAAAACCTTCTTGATGGGCGAGGGTGATGTCTTTGACGGTCACATCGTTTTGAAAATCGATCCAGCCACGTTTCTTTCCCTTTACAAACCAGAAAGGTGAAATGTTAATCGGAGCATCTTCAGCTTTAGGAAACGTGTCTGTTTTATAGCCCATTGCTTTGCTGGCAGTTTGCGCACTTTCAAGAACGCCGTGGGTTGAGAATTCGCCGTTAGCGGAACCAATAACGCGCATCTCTTGTGGGAGGTTATTCTCGTCTGGAACAAAACAGGCGTGTTCTTCATTCCATTTCGGGCGTCCCCGTTTATGACATGTCAGATGTATATTCGGATTCCACCCACCTGCAATGGCTATGCTATCAACACGTAGTTTTTCGCCTGTATTGAGGGTAAGGGATGTGACGCCCATGCGACCTGACACATCAATAATATGGTGTCCTTTTCGGGTATCAATAATATGAGCTGCATGTGTACGTAGGCCATCATCATTATTCGTTAAGAGTGCAATGTTCTCTCCGACCTCTACGCCAAAGCGGTTTGAATAAGTTCGTATGGCTGAGGCAAGCATCACACCGGGACGATCATTATTGGCGAACGCTATAGGGCGTTCTGTCGCTCCTGCTGCCAAGATGCTTTGCTTGGCATAGATACGCCATAGCACTTGCTTGGCTCCGCCAGCGCCTATACGGTCGGTTTTAGTCTCAAGCCCGCCGTAAATGCCGTGGTCATAAACGCCGTAAATGCTTGTGCGTGACATGAGGCGCACATTGGCGAAGCTCTCTAGTTCAGCGAGCGTTTGTGAGACCCACTCTGGCGCGTCTGTGTCATTAATCTCGTGATTTTCTGAGAGCAGGCGTCCGCCCATAGTAAAGTCTTCATCCGCCAAAATGACCTGCGCACCTGAGCGCCCGGCATTTAGAGCCGTTAATAGCCCTGCCGGACCAGCGCCAATAACCAAGAGGTCACAATGCAAAAACCCTTTATCATAGCTGTCAGGGTCAGGCTGAGTTGAGAGTGTGCCTAGACCTGCTGCGCGGCGAATAACAGGTTCATACAGTTTTTCCCAAAAGGCCTTGGGCCACATAAAGGTCTTATAATAAAATCCTGCAGCTAGGAACGGGTGAAGGAGGTCGTTGATCGCTAGAAAATCAAAATTGACACTACCCATGTAATTTTGACTGCGGGCTTCAAGACCATCAAAAAGCTTTATAGTTGTAGCCCGCCGATTAGGTTCACATGTTCCAGCGCCGTGTATTTCGACAAGAGCATTGGGTTCTTCCGAGCCTGCCCCAATAATGCCGCGCGGGCGGTGATATTTAAAACTTCTTGCTACGACTTTTACACCCGCTCTCAATAAAGCAGAGGCGAGGGTGTCGCCTTCAAATCCCTGATAGGCTTTTCCGTTAAATGTAAAATTTAGCGGTTGTGATGTATCGACAAGTTTCACGTGCCTTGCCTCGCGACATCTCGAGCCAATTCAACTTTGACAATCTCATGTGTGCTGATATTGCGCGTTACGACTAGCCAAGAGCGGTCGCCTTGTTCGTGGAACCATAGCTCACGCATTTCACCGGGTTTGTTCTCGCGCAGATATTGATATTCATAAAATTCATGCGCTGCGGTTTCGGATTTTGGGTTAGGACGATGCATTAAGGCAGCATCCCCTAGGTAGAGAAATTCAGAGGCATCGCGCGGGCCGAGGAGAGGGTGATTGATAATCATTAATGTAGATTGGGCTGAGCGCCCGGTCCTTTTTCATCAATCATCAAGCCTTGGCTAAAGCGGTCCATGCGGTAGGCTTTTGCGGTTTCATGCGGTGTGTCTGTTGTGAGGAGATGGGCAAAGCTATATCCGCTGGCCGGTGTGGCTTTAAATCCGCCATAACACCAACCCCCATTAAAATAGAGGCCCTCAATATGGGTTTTATCGATGATGGGGGAGCCGTCCATAGACATATCCACGAGTCCGCCCCACATTCGTAACAGCCGCGCTTTGCCAATCATGGGCATTAGAGACACGCCGCCTTCGCAAACGTCCTCTACAACAGGTAGGTTCCCACGCTGGGCATAGCTATTATAACCGTCAATATCACCGCCAAAGACAAGACCGCCTTTATCTGACTGACTTACGTAAAAATGTCCTACACCGTAAGTAATGACGCTCGGGATAATAGGTTTAAGGCCCTCGCTGACAAAGGCTTGAAGAACATGGCTTTCTATTGGCAATTGCATGCCAGCCTTGGCCATAAGGCGAGAGCTATTCCCGGCGACGGCCACGCCTACTTTCTTTGCCCGAATTTTGCCGCGAGTGGTTTGAACACCAATACATTTGCCGTTCTGAATATCAAAACCGGTGACCTCGCAATTTTCGATGATATCCACGCCGCGCTTATCTGCAGCATGGGCATATCCCCAAGCGACTGCGTCATGACGTACTGTTCCGCCGCGTGGCTGCCATAGAGCGCCCTGAATAGGAAAGCGTGCATTGGCATAATTAAGGAAGGGATATTGTTTCTTTACGCCCGCTTGGTCGAGTATTACCGCATCCGCTCCGTGGAGCTTCATCGCATTTCCGCGTCTGATATAAGCATCGCGTTGAGGGTCAGAATGATAGAGGTTTAAAATCCCGCGTTGACTGACCATTGCATTATAATTGACATCTTGTTCTAGGCCTTCCCAGAGCTTAAGTGAAAATTCGTAAAAGGCTTCATTACCATTGAGCATATAATTGGAGCGGATAATTGTAGTGTTGCGGCCAACATTACCACCGCCTATCCAGCCTTTTTCCAAGACGGCAATGTTCTTACGATTAAATTTTGACGCCAGATAATGTGCTGTAGCGAGGCCATGCCCCCCTCCGCCAATGATAATAATATCATAGCCAGGTTTGGGCTCTGGTTTACGCCAAACAGGCTTCCAGCCTTTATGACCTGTCAGCGCTTCTTTGGCTATTCTGAGAGCAGAATATCGCAAGATGTATCCTTATCGTTCAAACTCATCTTAGACATTCAGACATATGTCTCAAAGCAGTAAATGACGAATAAGGATTATTAAGAGCACTTAATAAGCACTTAGAATAGTGTCTGTACGCGATATGAGAAGCGCGATGCCAGCGTATTAATTATTCGGGTATCTTCACTGCCGAGCGGCGCTATCCGATATATTGAGTAAGGGCCACGGTAGCCCCATATATTTACATGCTTATGTGAGCGCAACCATTATGCTTTTGAGTGACCGGTCAGCATCCGCCAGCCATGCCGGCGGGACTTTTGCTTGGGCTGTTATCAACCGTTTGGCCGTCATAAATTCTGGCGGGCTATTGATGGCATCGGCTGCAATTAGGACGTCGTTTTTAAAGTAGAAAACTGAGAACTTTTCACCTTTTTCATTACCACGAATGACGAAATTATCATAGTC
>CAZHPV010000064.1:0-14264 GCA_964534845.1 uncultured Caulobacterales bacterium | reverse complement strand
ACTATGAGGATTATCAGGCGCTTACTTTCTCAGGTCTATCGCAATTCATCCAAAACTCTGACGCGACTTTCTTTGGTGGCGAAGCGGAAATTGGAGCGACACTTGCTGAGGGCTTCACAATTCAATTAGGTGCCAGCTATGTTGATACAGAGGTAGATGAAGTCGCAGTTCGCGGTGGAAATCCGGATGGGTCAGATTTGATCGTTCAAAATGTAGAGACTGTTCTAGCCCCTGAATTTACAGCGAATGGTGTTGCACGTTATGAACGTCCGGTTGGAACCGGTATCGGTAGCGTCCAATTGAGCTTTAATCATCAGGGCAGCCACTTTTTCGATCTTCAAAACGAAAATCAGGAAGACTCTTATACGCTTCTTGACGGACGTGTAGGATTCGCTTTTGACCCAAGTGGCAATTATGAAATCTACGCTTTTGGTAAAAACCTGACCGATGAAGAGTACCGCGTTTACAGCTTCAACTTTGAAGATGCAGCGGGCTTCCAGCAGGAATTCTTTGGCCGCCCACGTGAATATGGCGTAGGACTTATAGCCAAGTTCTAGTCAGAATGAAATCTGCAAACTCCTATTGTTAGGAGTTTGCATTTTATCGGCGTCGGTTTTGGTTGACCGGGCCAAAGCTCTCGTCTTTAAACGAACAGTTTCATCTGGAAATTCCGTAATTCCGGATAGATTCATGCATTAGGTATTACAAGGAGATAATCTTGTCGAATTCTACGAAAATTGATTTTATTTATCTGTCTGAACAAGACATGATTCGAGCGGGTGTTGATGATATGCCTGCTTGTGTAGATGCAATGGATGAGATGTTCAAACTACTCCATATCGGTGATTACCGCATGCCGGGTGCCAATAATAACTCTCACGGTGCTATGATACAATTTCCTGCGGAATCGCCACATCCAAATATGCCAAAACCAACAGCGGATCGTCGCTTAATGGCTATGCCGGCATATCTTGGCGGAAATTTCGGGACATCGGGTTGTAAGTGGTACGGCTCTAATATTGCCAACCGTGAAAAAGGCCTGCCGCGTTCTATTCTCATGTTTACTCTTACGGATACGGATACAGGTGCACCGCTTGCCTTTATGTCGGCCAACCTCTTATCAGCCTACCGTACAGGCGCTGTGCCGGGAGTGGGAGCAAAGTATCTTGCCAAGAAAGATTCTCGCGTGGCAGCTATTCTTGGGCCAGGCGTTATGGGTAAAACAACTTTAGCTGCCTTTATCGCAGCGTGTCCTAAAATTGATACACTGCGTGTCAAAGGCCGCGGAGCGAAAAGTCTTGGCCTGTTTATTGATTGGGTTAAAGAGACCTATCCGCAAATCAAAGAGATTGTCACAGTAACGTCAGACGAAGAACTGTGCAGGGGTGCAGATGTTATTGGATATTGTAGTTCTGGTCAGGAAGGTGATCCTTCAACTTACCCTATGATTAAACGTGAATGGCTCTCTCCGGGGGCCTTTATCGCTGACCCCGCTCTCGCCAATTTTGACGATGACATGAATATCCCCGAAGTTCGCAAATTTGTCGATAATTACGGGCTTTATGAAGCTTGGTTTGAAGAAGTTCCACATCCTGCGCATAATATTATCCCGCTTATTGGCATAAAGTTTATGGATATGATCGAAGAAGGAAAAATGAAACGTAGCGACCTTGAGGACCTCACTGAAGTTTGCGGGGGCGCGTCACCAGGCCGTCAGAATGATGAAGAAATCATCATGCTCTCTGTGGGCGGCATGCCTGTCGAAGACGTCGCTTGGGGAACATATGTTTACCGAAATGCGATTGAACGCGGCATTGGCGTTAAGCTAAACCTTTGGGACGAGCCGGTTCTCAAATAGATTTTTAAAGGCATCTGCAATGAGCGTAATAAAAAAAGTAAAATCTGGCTCTAAAATGGAAGATATCGTCGGCTACTCTCGCGCAGTCGTTGTCGATAATTTTGTTTTTGTGTCTAATACGGCAGGCCGTAATCCTGAAACGGGAGAAATGCCAGATAGTTTTAAAGAACAGGCAGAGTTTACGTTAGCGACGATTGAGCGGTCTTTAAAGGCTGTTGGCTCATGTCTTGAGGATATTGTGTCCTACCGCGCATATGCCCCTAACCCAGACGATTTAAAGGAAGCCGCCGAAGTCTTGGGCGCAACCTTCCGCGGTATCGATCCTTGCTGTACAATGACGTGTTCACCGCTTGCTGCACCATATTATAAATTTGAAATGGAAGTGACAGCCATTATCGGGGCGTCTAAACGGACGGTTGAAACAATAAACATTTAGGCGGCAACCACGTGGCGACCCCCATTATATCTCCTGTAGAAACTTCTGCGGACTATCCGAACGAAACAACAGTCGTTATCATTGGCGGGGGCATTGTCGGACTGGTTGCGGCCTTAAACCTCGCTGAACGGGGCGTGCCCGTTATTGTTCTGAAAAAGGTCGTATCGCGTCTGAGCAATCCTCACGGAATCTCGGGTGGATTAGAAAGACTCTGCGTTCAGCGAAAGACATGCCGCTTGCCAAACATGGGGAACAGTTCTGGACTGAAATGCCGCAACGCACGGGCATGAGCGTGGGCTACCGTCAGGCTGGCATTATGTATGTCGCAAAGGACGAAGCTGCTCTTGAGCCTTATAAGAAATGGCTTTCTAGTGTAAGTGAATTAGACATTCCGTCACGGCTAGTTTCAGCGCAAGAGATCAAAGAGATGGTGCCGGGCTCGTCCGTCGATTGGGTCGGCGGCCTTTATGATCCTGCAGATGGATATGCAGAACCCACGCTGGCCTCTACGGCTATCGCGAAAGCGGCCCAAGCCAAAGGCGCTATCATTGTTGAAAATTGCGCCGCGCGTATGTTGTCTCTCTCTGGCGGAAAAGTCTCTGGTGTTCAAACGGAACGCGGCGAGATTAAGTGCGATCAAGTGCTTTTAGCTGGCGGGCTTTGGTCAAGACGCTTTCTGGCCAACCACAAAGTCAAACTCCCGATTTTGCAATTACTCGGCTCTGTTATTCGCACGAAGCCTTTTGACGGCCCGAGTGATATTGCTGTCGGGGCCTCAAACTTCTCATTTCGTAAGCGCTCTGATGGCGGATATACGATTATGCAGCGCGGGGCACTGAATGCACCTCTCACGCCTGATCATATAAAGCTCGGCATGAAATATATTCCAGCTCTGAAAGCAAATTGGGGGCTGGTAAGACCCGAGTTTGGATCATTTTTCTTCGAAGAAATGCGTTATCCCAATCGCTGGAAAGGTGACGAAAGAACGCCTTTTGAAATGAAACGCTCTCAGAACCCGCCCATCAATCACGGCGTACTTGACGAAGCTATGACATTCTTACGCGAAGCTTGGCCGATTTTTGAACAGGCCGAAATTAGCGCCTCTTGGGCTGGCTTGATTGATATGACGCCTGACGGTGAACCTGTGATGGACCGTATTGCAGCTATTCCCGGCCTAACATTAGCTAGCGGGTTTTCAGGCCACGGCTTTGGTACCGCGCCAGCCGCGGGACAGCTTGCCGCTGATCTGGTTATGAATAGCGATCCCTTGGTTGATCCCACCCCTTATAAATTTGACCGTTTCTAAGTTTTTGGTTCTAGCTCTTGAGTTTTGACTCGTAGAATTGCGCACCTTGACCCCCTGCAGCCCGTTTGCCGCGAAACTCCCAGTCACCGCCCATAGCCGTTGAAATTACTTCTTCAGACTCACTGGGCTGCGCGCCGCAATCATCGCGAATTGGGATTCTCCCTTGCACGATTTGATTGGTGAGCTTGCCGAGGCCTTCAACTTCCACTTCGACGACATCACCGGGCGAACAGGGACGGCTATTCGCAGGCGTGCCGGATAACAGGACATCACCTGGTAGCAATGTGATATTACGTGCAATATCGGCAACAAGATAGTGCATATCCCATTCCATATTATCAGTGTTGTCATCTTGAACGACTTTGTCGTTTACAAGGGTTCTGATTTGTTTGCCGCGGAAATCCCATCCTTCAACAAGACCAGGCCCAAGCGGACATAGCGTATCAGACCCTTTTACGCGCAGCATAGATCCCGCATCTGTATCGCGGAAATCATGCAGACCGTAATCATTGGAAATACTATAACCGGCAATATAATCACCAGCTTCATCGGGGCTGATATTGCGGCAGTGCTTTCCGATAATGATAGCAATCTCACCTTCATAATTAAGGTACTTACATCTCTCTGGACGGATAATATCGCCCTTATGCGAGTTCAGCGCTGTTATTGGTTTGTGAAAATAAGTCGGGGCAGGTGGGAGTTTCGTAATGAACTCATCGACGCGACTATGGTAATTAAGATGAACACATATCACTTTAGATGCATTTGAGGGAGGTAAGTGAATGGCTTCATCTATAGAAACACTTCTGCCATCCTGCGTGACAAGTTCGTCACCCTCGCGTTTCGTTAAAATAGGATATCCGTTTAGCAAAATTTTGCGGTATTCTATCGGCATGATAGCTCCATCATATTGTTGGGTTTAGTGTTAAACTTGCTGCCAAAAAACACTTGGCATTTAAGAACAATACAAACTGCAAACTTATTACAGCCTTCGCCCGAATATGCATAGTCAAAGTTTGAAAAACATATTACTCATGTTTGAAATTTGGAGATTGTTATGAGTACGTTTTATTATCCGCGGACGCCAAGCGGTAAGTCAGGAATACTCCCGCCCGTGCCTTGGCATTATACGGGAGAACTTATCACGTTTGAGTACCGTACCGATATAGATGCTGTACGTGCGCTTTTGCCTGGTGAGCTCGAACTTGCAGACGAAGACCCGGGTGCTGTGGCGGCCATTTGGGCGGAATGGCAAAGTTGTTCTGATGACTTTAATGAGCACCTAGACCCGATTCGAGGGCAATATAAGGAGATGTTCATCGTTGTGCGTTGTAAATATCAGGGTAAAACCTATTCGCGCTGCGTTTTTATTTGGGTCGATAAAGAATTCGCCGTCATGCGCGGACAACATCAAGGTTATCCAAAAAAGCTTGGCTCTATTCAAATGAGCCGCCCGGCTTATGTAGGCAAAGGCGGACCGCGACTGGAAACAGGTGGGAAATTTGGCGCAAGCCTCGCTGCCTTTGATCGACGTTTGTCGGAGGGCGTTTTGACAATTGATTCCGAAGCTAGCACGCCGGGCTTCGTCAACGGGCATCCTATGGTCCACCACCGATGGTATCCTGCCATTGAAACCAATGGAACTGATTCACTCGAAGAGATTGTTACAATGGGGGGATATGATGTCGAAAAAGGTCGGTGTTTTAAAGGGGATTTTGACCTAAAATATTTTGACTCGCCTGTTGAAGAATTATTGTCCATCGCGCCAAAAGAAAAGATTGCAGCTTATTGGCATGAAATCGGTGTATCGTGGAAAGCCGGAACAACATTAGCGCGAAAAACGCTTCCGGATATTTAAAGGGCCAGAAGCGTAATCCTAAGTCACCGACCCATCTAATATTTGAAGGGTCTTAAGATCGGAATGGAATTCGAGGGCATAATGCCCGCCTTCACGGCCAATGCCGCTATGCCCAACCCCGCCAAAGGGTGCCGTGAGGTCACGCACCAAGAATGTATTGACCCAAACCTGACCGGCTTTCACTGCACGACCAACGCGTTCGGCGCGTTTGGCATCACCTGTGTAAATCATAGCGGCAAGGCCAAAGACTGTAGAGTTTGCCAATTCTAGCGCCTCGGTTTCAGTTTTAAATGTCTGGAACGTCAAAACGGGCCCAAAGATTTCGCTTTGAACGACTTCTGAATTATTATCTTTTGGGAATATTAAAGTCGGCTCGACCCAATTGGATGTTCCCACACGGTTGCCGCCGCGCGCAATTGTGTCACCTGCTGCGCGAGCTCTATCGATAAAGCCTAAGACACGCTCTACATGAACAGGATGTATCATTGCGGCGATAGTTGTATCTGGCTTGCGGCTATCGCCCATAACATGAGTGTCTACATAGGCATGGAATTTGTCTAGAAACTCATCTTTAATCGACTCTTCAACTAAAAGCCGCGAGCCGAGCATGCAAATCTGGCCACTATCATCATATTGCCATGCCGCCTTTTTTGCTGCCGCATCTAGGTCGCAATCCGCAAAAACTATGAGCGGGCCTTTCCCGCCCAGCTCGGCCGTAAAGGGGACAATGTTTTCTGCTGCCACTTTGCCGATAATTCGTGATGTCGGAACAGAACCCGTAAAAGATATGCGCCTGACGCGTTGATCAGACACAAGCGCTGCGCCGACTTCGCTCCCCAGACCCTGAATAATATTAAACACGCCAGCGGGCATGCCTGATTTTTCAATCATATCTGCGAGCAGAGATGCGGAGAGCGGGGACCATTCCGCGGGCTTTAAGATAACCGTATTTCCTGCGGCAAGGGCAGGGGCACATTTCCAAGTCGATAACATGAAGGGTGCATTCCAAGGTGTGATAATAACGGCTGGTCCCGCAGGCATGCGTATGACGGTATTCTGCGTGCCTTTAGAGGCCCATTGTCGTTCCTCATGCTCTACGGCGAGGTCAGCATAATTACGGAAATTCATCGCGCTGCGATTGACGAGCCGTTTGAGCATGCTTTCATGCAGCATACCCATATCCATAGACTCGGCGATGGCTATGTCAGCGGTATGTTCTTCAATTGTATCGGCGAGCTTATGTAAATGCGTGCTTCGTTCATGCGGGGTGAGGGCGGCCCAGGCCGGAAAGGCGTTGGTTGCCGCTGTAACGGCGAGGTCAGCCGTTTGCGAGCTCCCGCGCGACATATGCCCGAGAAGATTGTCCCAATCAAATGGACAGCGCGTTTCAAATGTCTGCTCAGAGCTGACGCGATCGCCATTGATGTAATGGTCTGGCGAAATAAGGACGCCCTCGACGTTAAATCGGTCTCGCATAATTTATCCTAAATGAAGGGAGCGTAATAGTTAAAGATCGCATCGTGATCTTTTCCTTCAAGCTCTTTAATTTCCATGCGCTTGATCGTGATATAATTATCAATGAGGAGCTGCCCAACAGCAGCACACAAAACTTTGTCATTCTCAAGGTTGTCTAATGACGCGCCAAGGGTTTCTGCGACATGGCGGTCCGTATCTACGGTCTCCAGCCCGTCTCCTGTTTCAGCAGGCGGTAGGTCATACTTATTTTCAACGCCAAGCAAAGCAGCATTTAACATTGCAGAGGCGGCAATATAAGGGCTGACCGCGCAATCACCGACGCGGTGCTCAATCCGCGACCCAGGGCCCGTTTCAGCAGAAATACGCACAGCAACACCGCGGTGATCATAGCCCCAATTGGCCCAATAACCAGACAGGCTTGCAGGCTGTAATCGCGCATAAGAATTTACCGTCGGTGCGAGTAGGCCGCCAAGCGCTTCATGATGTTTGACAAGGCCCGCTGTGCAGCCTGCCATGATTTCGGGCAAGGGACCTGTTTCTGTCTCGCGGCGGAATATATTTTCTCCACTGTTGTCTAGAAAGCTTAGATTGAGGTGCAGTCCGGTGCCAGAAAGCTCTAAAAGAGGCTTTGGCATGAAGCAGAGCAAATAGCCGCGCTTTAATAACAGCTCACGGGCCATAAGCTTGAAAAGGAAGATGTCATCACAGGCTTTTAAGGCCTCATCAAAACACAGCGTCAATTCGAATTGAGGCGAGTCATATTCTGCGTTCATGGACTCGAGTGGCAGCCCACATTTTTCGGCCATTTCCCAAATCAAATCCATTAGCCCTGCGGGGTCAGTAAATGGCCCCGTGCCATAAACGAATGAGCCTGGTGTGTTATAAGGCACCCATTTCCCATTTTCATCGCGTTCAAAAATATAGGCTTCGGTTTCAAAACCAATCATTGGCTTTAGGCCTTTATCTGCCCATTTTTTAATTGCGGCCTTTAAGGAGGAGCGGCCACATAAGCCATATGGCGCACCGCCGTCCTCTAAACCTGCAAGGGCGATAGCTGTTCCGGCTTCCCAGCCTTGGCGCAAGTCTGATATGTCAAACACAGCTTCCATATCCGGTAAGCCTTCGGCGAGACCAGCTCCGGGAGCATCGATGAGGTCTTTTGCGTAAGTTACCGCATAGGCGCCCTTGCAAAAGCGAGCTTCACCTTTTTCCGCGAATTTACGGGGTAGGTATTTTCCGCGGGCGAGCCCTAATTGGTCGGCAAATAAGACGCGGATGCGTTTGGCGTCTTCAGGATTAACAATATTTGACATAATTTCCCCTTTATGCCGACGTCATTTTGACAGGCAATTTTTTAATTCCCAAAATAAAATTAGACCGTAGATAGCTGTGATTATCTGTTTGCTCTATTTTTGAAACCAAGCTCGCTAACTCTTCAAGAACCACGCGAACTTCTAATTTAGCTAAAAACATTCCGAGGCAAACATGAGGCCCACCCTGCCCAAAGGCTAAAAAGCGGTTAGGCTTGCGCGTAATATCAATCTCATAAGGATTGCCAAAAACGTCGGTGTCGCGATTTGCTGATAAGAACCACATAATAACTTTATCACCTGCTTTAATCTGCTTGCCTTTATGCTCAAAATCCTGCGTTGCCGTGCGGCGGAAATGAGTTGTCGGTGAGGCCCAGCGGATAAGCTCGTCTGCAGCCATAACTCCGGCGGATTCATTATCAATGGCTTTGAGCTGACCTAAAAGTTCTGCCTTATTTGCAACCGCGTGAATAGCTGCTGTAATACTATAGCGTGTTGTATCATTTCCAGCGGCTACTAATAAGCAAAAGAAATTGCGAAACTCACCATTGGACATGCGCTCACCCTTTTTATTGGGCTGTATCACATGATTGAGTACGCCATAGTCTGACCCAGCTTCCATTTCCCGGTAAAGTCGGTCGGCATAATCAAATAGCTCTACAGCGGCAGGCGAGCGGAAGGGCAGGAGACGATATTCATCTGTATCTACCTTATCGACAACAAAGTCAGTATAGTCAGGATCTGAGTTGGAAATGAGCGCATCACCTTTTTCGACCAGAAAATTCATATCTGAATCTGGCAAGCCCATGATTTGCCCCAGCATTCGCATAGGTAATTGCCGCGCAATATTACTGACAGCGTCAAAACTATTGCCATCAAGGTTAGGCTCAATCAATTCGCGGGTGATATTGCGAATTTGTTCTTCATATTTTGCGATTTGCGGCTTTGAGAATGCCTTATTTACCAACATGCGAACAAAGGTATGATCGGGCGGATCTGTTTCTTGAAATGTCTTACGCGCTTCATATTCTTCTTCGTCTTGGTCTTCCAAACGAATGCCGCGCGCAGAGCTTAGAAGTTTTGCGTTTTTGTTCAGACTCATGACGTCATCATGGCGCGTGACCGACCAAAACCCTCTACCACCCACCTCTGGACACCAAGCAATAGGGTCTTCTGCACGCAGGCGGTCAAAGGTTGCGAAAGGCGCACCTTCATTAAACGCGTCATGCGTTGATAAATCCACGTGAGGATTGGTTGAATAAGAGAATGGGTATGTCACTAAAACGTTCCTTTTATGCGGCTTTTTAGGCTGAACTTGTCCAGCCGCCCTCGGGACGATCAAACCAGACATGTACCTGACTTGTGCCCACTGAGTTTTCATACTCGCTATACATACGGCCCTTGGCTTTGCAGTCATTTTGACCAATGGCGCCAACCATCATGAGATAATGTCCGAAGCGCCCCTCGGGCTTATATTTCAAAAACTCAGGCATTGTGTTGATGACGGCATCATGATTGCCTTGCTTGAACCATTCGAGCCGCTCGTAATCAGCTTCGCGGGCTTCAGGTGTGAAAATATTTTCAGGGTCAGCGGTTTCGTAATTCAAAATCGTTTTAAACGGATGGAACGTATGGCTCATGGAGCCACTTGCGAGTAAGACAACGCGCTTTCCTGACGCAGCAACGGCTTTGGCAATGCCGCGGCCAACTGTGAGATAGTCATCACTTTCCGCACATTGATTGCACCCAATAGTAATCCATTCTTCGCCTTGGTTTAAGTAATGCGCGACATTGACTGTCGGGTAGTGGATGGGAAGATAGGGGTCATCAATTGCGGTGCATTTAGACCCTTCGGCCGTCACATGTTTTTCAATCAATTGTGCGAGTTCAGGTGAGCCTTTCAAATCATAGGGAACTTGCGTCATTCCTCTGGGAAGCTCTTCCGAGGTGTATTTTCCCTTGCGGCGTGCATGTGAGGTGACAACAAACTCAACTAAAGTTCCCCAATGCGTGTCGAACACGATAATAGTGTCAGGCTTTAAGACATAGAGAACTTCCTCACGAATACGTTTAAAGCCATCAATCAAGCTTGTGTCTTTACCGCCGTAAATATCATAACGAACGTCTTTAGGCAGCATGATTGTTGGGACATGACTGACGAGTCCTGCGCCTATAACTTCACCCATGATTTTGCTTTCCTTGTATAACATGATTGACCCAATTGATGATTTCCGCGCGGCGAATTTCATCATTTATGATATCGCTATCTATTCCCAATTGCCATGAGGCGGCATTATCTTTGGAGTTAGCGGCGAGATCATCGAGTTTTGATTGATAATCTGTCAGTTCCTCCACTGATTTTACGAAGCCTTGATCCAACATGTTTTGTTTGTAGAGGGTCAGAAGCATACTGAGCTGTATGAGGTCAAATTCTGGATGATATTGCACAGCCCAAACTTCTGATTTCCCGAGAGGAACAATAGCGGCCTGAACGTGGCTATGGGCATTTGATGCCAATAATGTACAGCCTTCAGGTAGAACCGTCACCTCATCATAATGAATACAGGGCGCGTCAAAAATGGTAGGTTTTCCAGCCATTAAGGGATGGGCTTTACCGACATCTGTTAAACCAATTTTTCGTGCAATTCCGACTTCTCGGCCATTCGGACTCAAGCCAACCATGCCGCCGGCCGCCATGACAGCTATTTGCAAACCCCAGCAGCTCCCTAAGATTGGTTTACCCGTTTGAGCGAAAGTTTTGAGCCATTCAATTTGGTTGGTGACCTCAAATATTTCGTCATAAGCGTGGAGTCCAGAGCCGCTAATGACCATGCCGTCATAATCATTCAGGGTACGGCCATTGGGCAGGGATTGACCTTTATCCGCCGCGTGCAGAACTTCAAGTTCAAGATCAGGAAAGTGCGCACGAATGGCGCGCATATAGACATCAGTCGCGTTTCGTACGCCCAAGCGAGACGCCTCAGCTTGTTTTTCAAGCGTATTGCCTTCCATCATTAATAATCGGGTCATGGGAAGTTTTTAGTCCCTGTATTTAGGCGCCAGCCTTTTTAGCTTTTAGAGCTTTTTGATGAGCGAAGATACAAATTGCGAGAATGATAAAGCTTAAGACTAAAAGCTTAACCGTCATGCTTTCAATGGCTTTAAATCCTCCGCCTTCACCAAGCAGGAGACCGGCGAATAAGGGGGCAAAACCGATGCCAATCATTTGCATGGAAATAGAGGGGGTCACCATACGGGATTTCTCATCCATGTCGTTCACTGCGGCTAGAATAAATGGCAGGGTCATGTTCCACATAAAGTTAAAGCCGCAAACAGCGATGATAAAAATGCTATAACCTGATTTTATCATCAATAATGCGATGAAGGCCGCCCCGCCCAAAATGCCAACAATAATAGGGAGCCAGCGCCCCAATTTGTCAGACATTAAGGCGGCTAATAAGGCACCGGGAATAGCGACGAATTGAGCCAGTAAAAGTGCATTGGCGATCGCTTGTACATCGGGGCGAATGTCCATGCCGATGAGGAAGAGGTTTGCCCAAGCAATCCCAATCGCGATATTGTAGATAAGCACCCCAATTAAGGCGAAGGCCAAGAAGCCAAGACCTAATTGCGCGGCTGTCGGACTGATCTCTTCGCGGCTATCACTGGAAAGGGGTGTGGACTTAACCAATAATAGCGATAGCGCCGTGAGGACGCCCCAAGCAATAAATATCCCCTTTAAACCGATTGTCGCGAAAGCTTGCGGCATGAGCCAAAGACCTAAAGCGCCGTAGCTTAATAAGAGGACGAGGTATAAAGCCAGATTGCGCTCAGGCTTGGCTGTCAGCCCAATATAAGTAAAGCTAAGGCCAATAATACCGCCTTCACCAAGGCCCGTTACAAAACGAAGAGGTTTTAAGGCGTCAATGCCGCTGGTAAAGCCAGATAGCAAATTACCAATCGCTGCAAGGACAATAGAGACAACGAGCAAATGGCGCCAATTTACAACGCGTGTTAATAGCGCGATTAAAACAGCCGCTATGGCGACACCTAACATTTCAGAAAAGGCGAGATTGTTGGCGGCGACTTCGTCGAGCCCCAATTCAGATACAAACCCCTGAACTAAGCCGGGCTGGACAATAAATGAGAATACGCCGACTGTTCCTAATATAATAGCAGCCGTGATGGACGGTTTGCTGTTTACATTGTACTGTTGTGTCATTGAAACCTCATTTTTTCTATTCTTGATAAGCGAGCCAAGGGACAAATCTAGGCTTGTTGATAACGGACAAAATTGACCGCACTTAACGATGTAATTTACCTATTAAGTATAAATGATCTTTTCTAGGATGTAATGATAAAGTTTATCAATATTTTATGTCTATAATTGGTGCCCAGAAGAGGACTCGAACCTCCACGTCCATTCGGACACTAGCACCTGAAGCTAGCGCGTCTACCAATTCCGCCATCTGGGCCTATTTATGGGCTTCCTACAAGTGAAGCACAAACGGGTCAATCGGCTTTTGGGAAGAAGGCGTATAATTTCAGATGAAACATATCTGGTCTGAAATTCAGGCGCTATATGGTCGCAAATGCATTTTAACACTGTTATTTATTTTTTTATTCTTTATTGAGCAGGTGAATATTGATTGTTTGACTATGCGCCTCAAACCAAAAGGTGAAGCTATGCTGCCATTACCCAAGGACTGCAAAAGCCTTGAAGATGTTCGGAACGGCGTAGACGCTCTGGATAGGGAGTTGGTGCGCTTATTGGTCGTGCGCCAAGAGTATATGCACGCCGCTGCGAGGGTTAAACTTAATCGGGATTCTGTATATGATGCAAAACGGATTGAAGATGTCGTAGCCAAAGTATTGCGCGAAGCCAAGGCGGCCGGTTTGTCTCCTGATATCGCGGAACCTGTCTGGCGCAAACTGATTGAACGTTGCATCGCCCACGAATTTGACGTCTGGGACCAGACTCGGACTTAAGCTAACAAAGCCGCGAGGTGTAGTTTTCTGTATTAGCCTGTATGAGATTAAGTCAGCCTGACTTATCGTGCTTTGAAAGGTCTATTATGTATTTTCGTTCTGTACTTTTTGTACCGGGGAACCGTTCAGACCGGTTTGAAAAGGCCCTGCAGTCCGGGGCGGACCTTGTTTGTATAGACCTTGAAGATGCCGTTGGCCCTACTGATAAGGACGCAGCGCGTAAAACGGTTATAGACTGGTTGGCACATTCAGACCACAAGACTGTAAGCCTTCGTATAAACGCCTTGGACACAGAACAGGGCCAGGCGGATATAAAGGCGCTTAAAGCAAGTGGTTTGGAGCTACCTTTTTTAATGATACCCAAAGTCGCGAGTCGAAACCAGATGAATGATCTGGATGATGACTTGCCAAATAGTTTGGGTAATTTTTTTGTCATTATCGAAAGTGCTATAGGCCTTTTGAATGCACAGGAGATATTCTCAAACGGTCGGGTTACACTGGGCATGTATGGGTCGATTGATTATGCGGGGGATGTTAATTGTGATCAGAGCTGGGAAACCCATCTTTATGCGCGTTCCCACCTTGTTGCCGCAGCTACGACCTATGATGTACAGCTCTTTGACGGGCCGCATATCGCTGTGCGTGACCTCAAGGATTGTGAAGCGAGTACTCGCAAAGCCAAAGCCTTGGGTATGCACGCGCGTGCGGCTATCCACCCGGCACAAATCGAGCCTATTCATAGCGCTTTGAAACCCTCAGCGGCTGAAATTGATTTTGCGAAGACTGTAATTGCGGCTTATGAAGCGGCTGACGGAAATGTTGTCTTGCTCGATGGGAAATTCGTCGAAGCGCCTGTCGTTAAACGCGCCCGCCAAATTTTGCGCCACGTTAAATAATGGCGTGGATAAGTGAGCCCAAATATAGTCCGCGGGCCTATTCATCTTTTGCTATCGAGAGCCCGGTCTGATAAACTAAGATTATGGTAAAGCTTTTTATGGCTATCTTAGTGTCTACGGGATTGGGGCTTGGGG
>CAZHPV010000063.1:0-14574 GCA_964534845.1 uncultured Caulobacterales bacterium | reverse complement strand
ACATCGATTAATGCCGAAATCGTGCAGCAATCCGGAAATATTGGATGTATCAAGACTGGAGCTTTCGCAGATTTATTGATCGTTGATGGTAACCCCCTTGAGGACCTAAGCCTATTATATCGTACGGATAATGCCATTTCGGGTATAATGAAAAACGGAAAATGGGTACAGCGACCGTCTTGATAACTCGAAGCTAATTCCTGTTCTAGACAGATATTTCCCTGTTAAATTTTTAGGGAATTTCTTGAAAATGCTTGTCATTTCATGCGGTTCTGCAACCTAATTTTGGTAAATAGACTATGGATGTCAAATTTTCCCTGTAAATTCCCTGTTTTTCTGCGAAATACGCTGCAGAGACTTGTTCGTGTGTGACTGCGCACACCACCATTGGTTCGTCGGTCGAACCTGTGATTTTATCTCGTTCATAACGGCTTTGTCCCGTTAACATCGGCTTTTTGAGTTCGTGCTAACAGAGTTGGATGAAATCTTCACTTTATGCCCGTCACCTCATCTCAAGAAAGACACTCCGCAAGTTCAGACATCAAGCCAATTCAGAATGGAATGCAGTGACGGCACCCGTTTGCGGGTAAGAAGACCTTTGAAGGAAACTAACAGCAAGGTTAGTTAACGTGACAAAGCCTAAAATAGCAATTTAGTAAAGTTCTTGGAATATAAGATCGGATCTTTTACTAACTACAATGTGCAACAATCAATTAAAAAAAAAATATCTTTTTTAGTTTTAGTCATGCTCTTAAATTGGGGATGTTTTCAAAGTAATGAAGGATTTGACGCCCAAGAACTTATTTTGAACGAAACCAATGTTGATTTAATACGAACAAAGATAGCTGAAGCTTCACAAAACCATCGACCATTATTTATTAATTCGAGAGGTGGTAAAGTAAGTGTAGCATTAAAAATTTCTAAGGAAATAAAGAAAAGAAATCTAAGCATAATAGTTTTTGAGAAATGCTTATCCAATTGTGCCGAAATAATTATTCCATCAGCAAAAGAGGTGACTTTTCAAAATAACCCTCTAATTGGATTTCATGGTAACATTTTATCGTACGAATTTTACGTTGAAAATTATGCTGAAAAAAACCAGCATTTTTGTAATTGGACATATGCAAACCACCAAACAAAACTGGTAATAGAAGCTGGTTTAAATCCTAACTTTTGGAAGGAACAAATGAAACGACTACGCCCGGAAGTATCGTTTCATTATGAAAATAACAAGTGTCCTATCAGGCAATATAATTTTATAAATCATATATGGTTTCCAACATCAAAACAATTATCAGATTTATGGGGATTGAAGTTTCGAGGGGGTGTATGTGCTGATAATTTCGATAGATGTAAGACAAAGCTAGATAATAGATATAAAAAGGGTACACGACTAGTTGTTGGAAATGAATTATATATATCTAAATAATTTGTTGTGATGTGAAAGGTAATATTGCCGGAAATGCTAGCAATCTTGGGGAGACTGGCAACCAATTTGAAGAGCCGAAATTTGATAGTCTGGGCGTTCCATAATAACGATTAATGAATGAGAAGTTAGTAGTTAGTATGTTGAAGTTTTTCTATTATCCGTTTCGATATTTTGGTGTCGCGATTTTTATATCTATCCTATTTTACATAGTGTTACATTTACTTACTGCAAATTCTATCAGCTTTAATGATCAAGTTTTTTTCGCTATTTGTATCGGTTTAATTGTATTTTCTACTAATTTGTTAGCCTACATAAAATTGATAATGAGCTATAAAAAGAAGCATTCAAACGTCTCACTAAAAAAACTTTCCTATTCAGAATTTAAAAATGAGTTATCGAATTATTATTTGTGCAAAAATTCGAATAAGCCGAATTAACAGGTGATGCCACGACGCCTGACACGGGTGTCATACAAGATACAACACCCGTTGATCCACCTCCAGTCCCCCCAAGGGCTTGTCAGGATTGTGTGATACCGTAAATGCAGTTAATTGAATATCATGATTAGAATATTAGAGTTTGTTATTTACTTAGGATATGCCCGTCGTCATATAAATTGTCTCAGATTTTAAGTTTGGGGTAAGAGAGACTTTTGAGGCCTCTTCGAACCATTGCGTTAAGCCTGTAAAAGTTGTTCTGTATTTATTTAATCAATCGCATTTCGGTGCTTAGATTCTTAATCAGTCTAATGAATTCAATGTTTTCATCTAAATCAAGATGTAATGTAGTCATTGTCTCATTCAAACGCTTAGCAATCTTCACATAAGCCTTTTGACCGGACCGTGTTGTTTTTAGGGATAACCGACGTTTATCCGTTTTTGTAGGTGTTTTTTTGATAAGCCCTGCTTCTATTAATGAACTTACGGCTCGGCTCACAATCGTCTTATCCATCGGAGTCATATTTGTGACGTCTGCAGCCGTTCGGCCGGGCTTGTCTGCTACAGCGGCTAAAACCCGCCATTGACTAATGTTGAGGCCCGCTTCCGCTTTTGCGATTTTCTGCGTATGCCGGCTGACTAAGTCAGCCAGCACGACGGCATGATATGGCCAGAAATTATCAAGATCTATATGTGATGGGGCGTTTGTATTCATTATGCACACGTACAAAAAAAGCGTTGTGATTACAACTGAAACAGATTAGTTGTGATAGCAACAATAATAGGTTTTTGTTATTTCAGTTAACTAGCTGTCAGTTTAGTGATTTTAATGGCTAACGTATCTTATTATTGGACTCTAGCAAAACGCTAAAGCCTGAAATGGAGCTGTATTGCTTGTTTCAAGTCAAGCGACAAAGGAGACATCATTATGTTGGGTTCATTGGATGGTTTTAGGGATGCGGGAAAAAATAAATACCGTAATGCTGTGCGTAATGCAGATTACACAATTGACCAGAATTGGAAGGGTTATACGCCAGAAGAGCATGACAGGTGGAACCGATTGTTTCATCGCCAAGAAAAAATCATAGCCAATAGAGCCTGCGGCCAAGTCATCGAAGCGATTACAAAATTAGAACTTTCAGAATATGGCATTCCGAATATGAAGGTTTTATCCGAACGTCTTATGAGCTTAACGGGTTGGGAAGTCGTGCCTGTCGCTGAACTGGTCCCCGATGAGATTTTCTTTGATCATCTTGCCAATAGGCGTTTTCCGGCAGGTTCTTTTATAAGGCCAGAGCATGAGTTTGATTATTTGCAAGAGCCGGATGTTTTTCACGATATCTATGGCCATGTCCCCATGCTTGCAGATCCAGTTTATGCTGACTTTATGCAGGCTTATGGCAAGGGTGGACAACGCGCAATACAGTTAAATCAGCTTCATAACCTCGCACGTCTATATTGGTACACAGTTGAATTTGGTCTCATTCGCGAGGGCGATGACCTTAAGGTTTTTGGAGCCGGTATCTTATCAAGTCCGAAAGAAACGATCTTTTCAGTCGAGAATGATAGCCCACACCGACTTGAATTTGATCTCCAACGCGTTATGCGGACAGAATATATTATTGATGATTTTCAGAAAACATATTTCGTCATAGATGATTTCAAGGGGCTTCTTGACGCCTGTTACGAGGACTTTGAGAGTATATATAGTAATGTCAGAAACCTAACAGATATTGCTCCGCATGAGACGATCCCTGGCGATCATTTAATCCATAAGGGTTCGCTAAAATATTTCAACAATTAGATTCTACACTTGGTTTAGGATGTTGGCGTTCATAGAAAATATATGAACCAAAAAAGGTTGCAAATGCAACAAATATTGGTTAGTTGTGATAACAACTATTATTTGGAGTGTTTCATGCCTGATCTTTTTGAAAACCCCGCTGGCTTGAATGGATTTGAATTCATAGAGTTTTCAGCGCCAGATAAAGGCGTGTTAGAACCTATTTTTCAAACGATAGGTTTTGAACGAGTCGCGAAGCACCGTTCCAAGGATGTCGATTTGTGGCGTCAGGGCGGAATTAATCTCATTACAAATTATGAGCCACAGAGCGCGGCCTTTTACTTTGCGCGCGAACATGGCCCGAGTGCTTGCGGGATGGGTTTCCGCGTTAAGGGTGTTAATAAGGCTTATGAGCATTTGTTAAAGCAAGGCGGTGAACCTGTAACGATGAATACAGGGCCGATGGAGCTTCATATCCCGGGTATTCGAGGCATTGGTAATTCTATCATCTATCTCATTGACCGTTATGCAGATGAGGGCGAAGACGGTCTGTCTATCTATGATATTGATTTCGAATATCTCGACGGCGTTGAAAAATGGCCAAAAGGGTGCGGCTTTAAACTCATCGATCATCTGACCCACAATGTTTATGGTGGCCGCATGAAATATTGGGCTGATTTTTATGAGCAGCTCTTTAATTTCCAAGAAATTCGCTATTTCGACATTAAGGGCGAATATACGGGCTTAACGTCAAAAGCGCTGACAGCACCAGATGGTAAAATCCGTATTCCGCTAAATGAAGAAGGTAAAAGCGGCGGGGGCCAGATCGAAGAATTTCTACGCGAATTTAACGGTGAGGGTATTCAGCATATCGCCCTTATCTGTGATGATTTGGTGGAGTGCTGGGATAAGCTCAAAGCCAGAGGCGTGCCTTTCATGACGGCCCCGCCAGAGACCTATTACAAAATGCTCTCAGAGCGCCTGCCGGGACATGGCCGCGATGAAGGGGCCTTAAAATCACGCGGTATATTGCTCGACGGCACCACCGAAGACGGTAATCCACGCTTACTCTTACAAATCTTCGCAGAGCCGCAAGTCGGTCCCGTCTTCTTTGAGTTTATCCAGCGTGTCGGCGATTACAAAGACGGCTTTGGAGAGGGCAATTTTAAAGCCTTATTTGAATCCATCGAGCGCGATCAAGTTGAGCGCGGTATTTTGGAGACGGCACAATGACCATTAAAACAGATGGTTTTCATCATGTGGCTTATCGCTGCCGCGATGCCAAAGAGACGGTGGAGTTTTACCAAACCCATCTGAATATGGATTTTCAGCTCGCTATTGCCGAAGACCATGTCCCCAGCACAGGTGCTTATGACCCCTATATGCACATCTTCTTGGATGCGGGGAATAATAATGTTCTGGCGTTTTTTGAACTGCCTGAACAGCCCGATATGGACCGTGACCATAATACCCCCGAATGGGTACAACACATAGCGCTGCGCGTTGGCAGTCTTGATGAATTACTCGCTGCGAAAGAGAGCCTTGAGGCAACGGGTATAGATGTGCTTGGCCCCACCCATCACGGCATCTTTAAATCCATCTATTTCTTTGATCCCAATGGGCACCGCTTGGAACTCGCGGCCAATATCCATACGCCCGCGCAAATGGCACAACTCAAAGAGGTCGCGCCCGATATGCTCAAAGAATGGTCAGCCACCAAAAAGGCCCCGCGCCATGCGGCGTGGCTGCATGAAAAAATTAAGGAAGAAAGCTAATTCAATGAAACTTGCAACCCTCAAAGATGGCCGTGACGGTCAACTCTTTATTGTCTCGCGTGACCTTTCTAAGGCCGTAGACGCGTCTGATATAGCGTCGACGCTCCAAGCCGCTTTGGATGAGTGGGATGTGGTCTCGCCGCAACTCGCCGCGCGTTATGAGCTTCTCAATGCAGGTCAGCTAGGCGGCGAACCCTTTGACCAAGCGGCCTGTGAAAGCCCTCTGCCGCGTGCCTATCAATGGCTGGATGGGTCGGCTTATCTGAACCATGTCGAGCTTGTCCGTAAAGCGCGCGGCGCAACCGTGCCGGAGAGCTTTTACGATGACCCGCTTATGTATCAAGGCGGTAGTGATACCTTTATCGGCCCGCGCGATGCGATTGTCGCGTCGGATGAAGCTTACGGTATTGATATGGAAGCTGAGATTACAGTCATCACCGATGATGTCCCGATGGGCGTCTCTGCGACGGATGCCGAGCAACACATCAAGCTCATCATGCTCGTCAATGATGTCTCCTTGCGCGGCCTTATCCCGGGAGAGCTCGCCAAAGGTTTTGGTTTTGTGCAGAGTAAAGCCTCGTGTGCTTTCTCGCCTGTGGCTGTGACCCCAGATGAGATTGAGGCATGGGAGAATGGCACAATAGATCTTCCACTACTTGTCGATTATAACGGCGCGCCCTTTGGAAAAGCGAATGTCAAAACCGATATGACCTTTAATATGGGAGAGCTCGTCGCTCACGCCGCCAAGACACGACACCTTTGTGCGGGAACCATTATCGGCTCTGGCACGGTCTCGAATAAGTTTGGAGGCGGCGAGGGCAAGAAAATCGAAGATGGCGGTGTAGGGTATTCTTGTATCGCTGAAATTCGCATGATCGAGAAAATCCAGACGGGTGAGTTTATAACCCCCTTTATGCAATTTGGTGATACAGTCGGTATTGAGATGAATGACGCAAATGGAAAGTCTATTTTTGGGCGTATCGAGAATACTGTCGAGAAGTATAACACCTAGATGATGACGCTCTACGGATTTTGGCGAAGCTCTGCGAGTTACCGCGTACGGATTGCGCTTGCGTTGAAGGGCGTTGAGGTCAAACATGTTGCGGTGAATTTGGCGTGAGGGTGAGCAGGGGCAGGGTCAGCACCTCTCTCGTAATCCGCAAGGCTTTGTCCCTGTCTTAGAGCTTGAAGACGGCACGCGGCTTACCCAATCCTTATCAATTTTAGACTATCTGGATGCCCTCTATCCTAAGCCTGCATTACTGCCCGCAGATGCTATATTGCGCTCTAACATTATAGCGGCATCGCTCATTATCGCGGCCGATATAGCGCCCATTCAAAACCTCTCCGTTTTAAACTATATCCGCGCACAGCATAAGCAGGATGACACGGGGGCAAAGCAATGGGCGGCGCATTGGATAAGCCAAGGTTTTGAAGCCTTAGAACGTATCGCTGAGAGCCATGAGACGGCATATCTTATGACGAATGCGCCAAGCTTATTTGAATGTTGCCTAGTGCCGCAAAGCTATAATGCAAGACGGTTTGGTGTCGATATGGACCGGTTTCCAAAGCTGAAATCTATTGATGCAAAGTGTCGTGAATTGCCTGCGTTTATAAAGGCCGCGCCCGAAAATCAGGCAGATGCTAAATTGTCGTAATATCAATGTGTCCAGCAATCCGATGCTCAATCGTAAAGTCCCTGTTTTTCAGGGAACGAAATGGCCAAAATCGATTCATAGGATCGATTTTAATGGAGTTGAGCTGGCGTGCGAAGTGAATAAAGGCGGTGAAGTGCAGAGACTGGTTCGAGCGTGACTTGGGTACAACACCATGGGTTCGTCGGTCGAACTCGTGCTTTCGTCTCGCTCATAACGATGCGACGCCACCTCATCTCAAGAAACACACTGAGACACTTTAGATATCAAGCCAATTCAGAATGGAATGCAGTGACAGCACCCGTTTGCGGGTAAGAAGACCGTTGAGGGAACTAACGGTTTTAGTGTAGTTAACGTGACAAAGCCCCGGGAACCCCTATTCTGAGGCTGATTAAAACAGCCTTTCACCCCGACTCTCAAAACGATTAAACAAAGCTTACACCCCAAAGAGTTGCGCGTAAGCGGATTTTGTGTAACCATAAATTCCAGAAGGCTTTTCGTGTTGGGGACGACGAAAAGAAAATGCACAAAGCCGATATGATCAAAAAGGGGTTTTTACATAAGTTTTATAGGCCAGTTCCTGCTCGCGGGCAGGGTTTTGGCATGTGCGGAGGCGTACGCTTGGTCGGGTTTATGGCACTCTTGGCGGGTGTCTCGGCTTGTGCAAGCGCGGGCCAAGGCTCGAAAAAGGAAGACGCCATACACGCCGCACCCCAAACAGCGTCAGATAAGGACTGCAAGCCGACCTATACACAAATCTACCAACCGCCCCTCAAGCTCGGCGGGTCAGGCCGCATCATTCAAATCAAAACGGGGGTGAGCTGTGGGTAGGATAGTTGTTTTAATATTTATGCTTTTGATGGCTTGTGTAAATAATGACAGCTCTGAGCATAGTGTTTCTTTTGAAAATGGTTTTTCTGAAAGTAAGTTAAATATTCAAAAAGAAGCTGAAGCTCGAATTTTTTCCCAGTTAATTTTATTGAATGAGCACAAGAAAAATATTCATTCATTTAGGTTTGATAAGTATGAATCAATTCATGAAATGGTAGATGATATATTAGCGCCAAGACCTATTTTATCCAATTATAACGAAAATAATGTATCACCAGAAGACTCTGTTATTTATATTCTAATATATCAAAAGGGATCTAAAGCTACGAGTAATATCTCTAAGGATGAAGTTAATAATATTGTTGACAGAACTAAAAATTTTGAACTGCGTAATTCATCGATTGCAACTTTTAAATTGGAGATAATCATGGCTGACCCTATTCAAAATTCTTCTTTTAGAAATATTGAAATTTCCGATGCAGTCACATTACCTGCAAATATAAGTTTGGGACAGTTTTCGGAAGAGAATTATAGGGCTCTTGAAACGCTTATTTCGCATCCATTTGTGGCTCTTACTATAGATGGGTTGGACACGGATTTAGTAGTTTTTTCTAGCCATGCAGAATATGTTACTGTTGCAAATTGTCTAACGTCAGCGCCTATGGCACAGATTTTGGCCTAGGCTAAGAGAGAGTTTTTGTTCATCTTAATCTCACGGAGATGAAGATGAGAAAAAGTAAAAACAGTCATGGCGAGCGCATTGTCAAAGACATCAAACGTAAGACACGCAAGCAATATAGTGCTGAGGAGAAGATCAGGATTGTTCTTGATGGCCTGCGCGGTGAAGAGAGTATAGCCGAGATATGCCGACAAGAAGGCATAGCCCAGAGTCTTTACGACTTTGTCACGTTAACATCGACTTTTCGAGTTCATGCTAACAGAGTCGAATGAAATCTTCACTTTAAACCCGCCACCGCTTCCATCCTGATATCATTCGTCGCGCCATATGGATGTATTTTAGGTTCAATTTAAGCTTTCGGGATGTTGAAGAGCTCATGATTGAGCGCGGCGTTGATGTGAACGAGATAAAATCACGGGTTCGACCGCCGAACCCATGGTGGTGTGCCCAGTCTAAAGCGAACGGGTCTCTGCACTTCACCGCCTTTATTCGCTTCGCGCGGCGGCTACGTGTCCCTGAAAATTTACAGGGCAATTATTAGAATTATCAGAGGGATTACGAAGTTGGATAAGCTGTTGATTATCTGATTTTGATGAGACTTGGTAGCAAAACTTGAGAATTGTAGAGCATATCATAGTCTGATATATCATTCAGGTGGAACAGAGTGTAAAAGGCAAGTTAGCATAGCGTGCAGTATCTGGGTTTTTTGGGATATCTTTCCTTTCTGATTTGGCTAAACCTATAACGGCAATACTAACGGGGCTAGATACAGCGCATTAATCGAAAACGGTAAATTAGTTTTTTGCTGGATTTCAAGACGAGCCTGAGATGTCAAATATTGATCTTGAAAGAATAAGAAGATTACATAAGGCAGGAAGTTTATTTCAATCTATAGACCTTGCCCGTAAAACAATTAAATCAAACCCTGATAATGTCCCTCATGACTTAAGTCTTTTATATGTTCAAATGTTGGCTAGAGCCGGGTCTCTAAGAGAAGCACGAATCCAATATAAAGCATTATTCTTAAATGAAGCCAAAGACATTGACAGCCGCGCACTTGGTGCAAGATTGTTAAAAGACGCAGCCTATAAATTACGCTCAGATGAACAAACACCTTTGCTAACTTTAGCTAGAAACGCATACTTAGAAATCTTTCAGGATACGGATGACACTTTTCCTGGAATAAATGCTGCAACTTTATCGGTTTTCATCGGAGAAACGGAAACAGCACAATCCATCGCTCAACAAATTTTTAACAGCCTATCAAATCTTGAAAACAAAAAAGGGTATTGGGATTACGCAACGCTAGCAGAGGCCTGCATAATTTTAGGTGATAATGAAGGTGCAAAAAAAGCCATTCAACAAGCGTCACTACTTCCAGAAGTCTCCTTAGCAGACAAAGCTTCAACGCTTAAACAAGTTGATCGTTTATTAGCGGTTATTGGTGAACCTCAGAATATACTGACCCCTCTTAGACCACGCCCAGTGCTACACTTTACAGGACATATGATGGGATCGCCCGCTCGCCAAAAGGGTATTCGCCCAGACTGCGAAACTGAGTTAAGAATAAGAATTAAAGACATTATAACAAAAATAAATCCGCAAAAATCTTTCGGCTCCTTAGCCTGCGGGGCAGATATTGTAATCGTCGAAGAACTCCTAGAACGTGGGTTGGATGTACATTTAGTATTTCCATTTTCAAAAGATGATTTTCTGGAGACATCCGTGTTACCCGCGGGTGAGTTATGGAAAAAAAGATTTGAAGATTGTTATAAGGCTTGTGAAAAAAATGTAACCTATATTACGGAGCAATCCTATATGGGTGACGATGTTTTATTTGGACTTTGCTCTAAAATTTGCATGGGCAAGGCGCTTCTAACAGCTCAAATAATTGACGCCGAAGTTATTCAACTCGCTGTATGGGATGGTCGTTCAACTACACATCCTGCGGGAACAGCTCATGATGTAAAATTGTGGTCTAAACGTGGTGAGAAAAGCAGTATAATCAATATTGATGACTTATGCTTTGCTCCCAATCCCTCAGATAATAACAAGGCGCCCAAAGTGAAATCTCTGCAATCCACTCGAACTAATGTCACTATGATGTTTGGTGATTTCAGTGGTTTTTCAAAGCTTAAAGATAATGAGATGCCGCACTTTGTTGGGACATCTTTATCCGCAGCTGCGCAGGTCATGTTGGGACAAAGTTCTCAAGCACAAGTGATGAATACTTGGGGGGACGGTATTTTTGGAGTTTGGTCTGATCCAGTCAAAGCTGCTGCTATTGCCTTGGATATAATTGATGAACTTGAAAATCAAAGGCTAAATACTACACAGGAAAATGCGGTTTTACCCATTCGTATTAGCTTGCATTACGGTGTTGCACATAAACTCTTCGACCCGATATTAAACCAACATAATTATTTTGGGGAAGCTGTGTCCCGTGCAGCAAGGATAGAGCCTATCACACCAATTGGCGAAGTATATGTTACAGAACAAGTAGCCGCCATGATAATTTTAGAAAATAACACACAATTGCATGTTGAATATGTAGGGCTCTTAGAAAGCGCGAAAGGGTATGGCCGGATTGCGCTCTATCGAGTCTATCGCCGTAGTTAATCAAGGCTTACAACGCGTTGTCTAGATAACAATGTTTGTGCATTTTCAAGCAATGTCCCTATATCCGCATTTAAATTAATAGGGCTATAGCCTACAGATGTTTTTTGCCAAAGCGTATCTTCATCCGTAAAAAAGAGATCGTTTGAAATTATTTCGGTAGAACCCGAGTATACTATACTACATGTATTTAAATTATAAATTTTTAGAGTTTTGTCATTATAGTCAATTTGTGTAACTATTGCCAAATAATTACCTGTAGGTGAAACTACCGGACGAACATCAGCTATTGGCATTTTGTCGAGAGTTTCACAGAGTGGCAAAGTTGGATCCAAAGGTTTTATACGCAGTTGAGATTGCGAACCTGTAAATTCTTTATAAAAATAAGCCCGTGAAAGAGGATCCTTAATTGTATCAAGTCTTGAGTATTTGAAACTTGTGGCTTTAAACGCCTGAAAATTTCCTGTCTCAGGGTCAACTTGAATTAAGGGACCTGTATTTACGCTTTTTCTTGATAGAACCGTAATAGGTCCCCCTGCCTTGCCCAAATCCACATCCTCGACACCATCAATATCTTCACTCGATAGATGTAAGGATACATCCACCAAGCCATGTTCCTTTGTATAGGCAAATCCAGTGGTTTTATTCAAACTGTCCACTTCCGCGTAAAACCGATTATCTTCACTGGATAGATAAAATTTTGCATTTGTACCTTCGGTCACTTTTCGTTCAACAAAATCATTGCCTATCAATTCGAATAATCGGGCAATACCGTCACCATATTTATTTTTTTTCTCAAGGGTCAATATCCACCAAGTGTCATTATTATGTGCAATATCATAGATGAATTGCTCCTTTGGAAGTTCATAAGTCTCTTGTGCTTGTCCTTTCAAATTATATAGAGAAACTAGGTTTGGCGCTGTCTGGGCAAGGAAAGTCTGTCTATCCGTTGAGAGTCGGACATTAGAAATCGCATAATAGTCATTATTTTTTGGAGCAATTTCATCTAAGCTCTTAATTTGGGTCCCAGTTTGCAAATCAAACAGCGACACTCTAACTTTAACCCTGCATTCTTTATCTCGAAAACCGCACTCACTTTTTTCTTCAGCGAATAAGACTCTATTATCTCCAGCTAACTCAAAATTTCGCTTAGACGTCCAAGTCTTTGGTGATAGCGATTTCATCAAAATATCGTCACCTAACTTCTGTCCAGTTTTATCAAAGTTAGTAATTATTATTTCACCTTTCTTACCACTTTCAGTAATACCAATAAAACTACCCTTATCTGATTTTATAATTTTGTCATAATTAGGCCCTAAATCATTAGGTTTTTCACCATACGTCCACTCCCGCAATGTATTATCTTTAGCCGCAGACCAAATTCTACGATTGCCGGGAGATGTGCTAATTATTGTGATGTCTTCATCATGCCCCTTCATAGCAGCCTTTGAAGACTCACCATAAAAATATACGTCCTTGCCGTCTCCACAAACAAGATGTTTTGATATCTTGTCATAATTCCATTTAGAAAGTTCAGGAATAAGAGAAAAAGCAGCACCATAAAACCCATCCTTGCCGCAATGAGAGTAGCGCCGCCCCTCCATGACCTCTCTGCCCTCTACATGAAAAATTGTATCATTTGCGAATGAGAAAACTGTTTCTTTACTCAAGGAGCCTATATCAGAGTAGCTGCTATAATGAGGCACAGAAATTAAAGGCAATATTTGGTTTGTTTTAACATCCCATCGCGCCATGCACCAAAGATCATCTGAGACTTCTATAGACCAAGTCGCAATAGAACCATCTGGAGATAAATTAAATTTTTGAGATTTATCATTCTCCAATACGTGATCTGGATCATATCCATCACATGATTTTGGATCTGGAGGATTGAGTTTAAGTAATGTGTTTGTTTCTAAATTCCATATATAATTTTCATCTAATTTTACTGAGGAAATTCTATGTGTAAGAATAATATGGTTATTCCCGAAAAATGCTGAGGAATAATGGCTCTCATCTGTTGCTGTAGAAATATCAATTTGTTTTGCAGGCTGACTAATATCGGAATTCAAATCAAAAATTCCGACTTTCGAACGCGTACCATCATAGCTGGGTGCCGCGAAGACAAGGTTTCCATTACTCGAAACACTTTGCGATAAAACCCATTCGCCTATACTTTCATCTACGGAATGTAGGATTTCACCATTTGATAAATTTGTAATAGTGAGGACATTAAACTCATCCCAGTTACCTGAAATATCTTGACGCGAATCTATGAAAAATCTCGCTGCATAATGGCTATCGGGGATAGGGTTAGAAAATTTAGGAACTTGAAAATTGTTTTCAAAAGTTTGATTGTTACTATTATAAATATCTACGTTTCCACTTTCAGTATTTATAGCCAATCTTCCATCCCCGAGATGATGGAGAAACTGAATGGGTTCTTCATACCTTTTTAATATCCCCAACGAAGTATTGTCCGTCATAAGACGCCGCAATACAGATTTGGCTTCAGGAATAACTGGACGATCTGCTTTGCTCAGGCTTTTAGGCAAAGCCTGCACTGTTAGCGCGAGTGCGTCATCCCAACGATTTTCATCAAGGGCTTTTTGAGCATCCGTCACAAGTTTTAAGGACTCCGCTCTTAGTTCCGCCTGCTGAGACGCGTGGATATTATACAATCCAAAACCGCCAATTATTAAGGCGGCGCTAGTAGATGCCGCTATAAGTATTTTTTTGCGAGTTTGGCGTCTTTTTTCTCTCTGCCAAAGCGTGTCAAATTCAACATCCAAGAGTCCCGCGACAATGCGAGTGACGAGTTTTGAAAACGGTTCCTTGCGAACATCTGGCGCTAAAGGTTCATCCTCTATCGACGTAAGTTTACCATCTGGGGTAACTTGATACCGCAAAGACATCGGGAAACACTGATCTTCTTCTGTGTTAGCATCTGGTTGTCCATCGACGATAACAGCAAAAACCCGAGCGTCTGCACCGCGCCGCTTGAACCGCATTATTTCGGCATCAACCCATTTTGACCCGGCCGCGTTTGGGCTACACACAACAATAAGAGATCCAGCACTGTCTATAGCATTATCTAAGGCATCCCCCAAGCTTGGAGAGCCTGCTAGCTCTTCATCATCACGGAAAAATTTACCTAATTTTTTCTTCCCTGCATATTCAGGTGTCGGCATGTCAACTGGAAGCCGATAAGCTTCGAGAGCTTTATGAAGTCGCTTCGCCCAAGCTTTGTCTTTCTGACTATAGCTGATGAATCCAGCATAACGGTGTCTCTGTTCGCCCATATGTGCCCCTTTGATTTACAGCAGACTCAACTAAACGCCGAATTCAGCAGTAGTATTAATATATTAT
>CAZHPV010000062.1:0-14600 GCA_964534845.1 uncultured Caulobacterales bacterium | reverse complement strand
GGGTTTTACCTTATGATAGTCTCGAAGCGTTACGCGAGACGCTATTCGCAGAGCATCCAAGTTTTGCCAGTCTCGATAATGTCGAAACGACAGAAGACGGCGGGGTTGATATGTCGCAATTGGGCGCAGCCGGGACATTATCCTCCGCGCCCCTCAAAAATGCTGTTGAGGATTTCTATTTGACCAATCCTATTGCTCGCGCCTCCCAAGTTATGGCGGAGTGTTCGGAACTTGCTCAGTCAAGCGTAAAAGAGGCGGCTGAGTAATGGCTTTAGATATGGTTATACAATTTTGGTCTGATCTAAGCCCCTTGGCTTGGTTTGGCTGGAAATTTGCCCAAGTATTGGCCTTTGTACTTGTATTGGCGGTGTTCTTGGCCTTTTTGATCCTAATGGATCGTAAGGTTTGGGCGGCGGTGCAAATGCGCAGGGGGCCAAATGTCGTTGGCGCTTTTGGCTTGCTGCAATCCTTTGCCGATTTGCTGAAATTTGTATTTAAGGAAATTATCGTTCCGGCAGGTTCGGATAAATCCCTCTTTATACTAGCCCCAATCATTACACTTGTGATGGCCTTTCTGGCATGGGCTGTCGTCCCTGTGGCACCGGGTTGGGTTATGTCCAATATTAATATTGGTATTTTATATGTGTTGGCGATCTCCTCATTGGGTGTTTACGGGATTATCATCGGGGGCTGGGCCTCAAATTCGAAATATCCCTTTATGGGGGCTTTGCGCTCAACAGCGCAGATGATTTCCTATGAAGTCTCGATCGGTTTTATAATTTTGACAGTGATTTTCCTGACAGGTTCCATGAACCTTACAAAAATTGTGGAGGCACAGGCTGGCGGGTTCTGGCAATGGCATTTATTCATGCTCGATTTTTCCAAACCCATGTCATTAGTCCTCTTTCCTGTTATGTTCTATATGGGCGTTCTATTCTTTATTTCGTCTCTCGCGGAAACAAATCGTCCGCCTTTTGATCTGCCCGAGGCCGAGTCAGAATTGGTAGCGGGCTTTATGGTCGAATATTCCTCTACGCCCTATATGTTGTTCATGTTCGGGGAATATTTAAACATGGTTCTAATGTGCGCCATGTTTACAATTCTATTCCTTGGCGGTTGGCATGCTCCGATTGATTTGGGTTTTCAATTTATCCCGCCAGTTTTCTGGTTTTTTGGAAAATGTCTATTCATGTTTTTCATGTTCGCCATGGTGAAGGCTATTGTCCCGCGCTACCGTTATGATCAGCTCATGCGACTGGGGTGGAAAGTATTTTTACCCACATCCTTAGCGGCGGTGGCCTTTGTATCGACATGGGTCGTCTTCTTTGGCGATAAGATTTAGGAGCGGTGATGACACGTATTAAACAAGTTATTCGCGGCGCATTATTGCTGGAGTTTGTCAGCGCCTTTATTCTGGCGATGAAGTATTTTTTTCGCCCGAAGGTTACGATTAATTACCCGTTTGAGAAAGGCCCGCTCTCGCCTCGTTTTCGCGGTGAGCATGCGCTTCGCCGTTATCCGAGCGGAGAGGAGCGTTGTATTGCTTGTAAGCTTTGCGAGGCGATTTGCCCTGCTCAAGCTATTACCATTGAAGCGGAACCGCGCGAAGACGGCTCACGGCGCACAACCCGTTATGATATTGATATGGTTAAATGTATTTATTGCGGTTTGTGCCAAGAGGCTTGCCCGGTTGATGCCATTGTTGAGGGGCCAAATTTCGAATTCGCAACCGAGACACGCGAGGAACTTTATTACGATAAAGAAAAATTGCTCGCCAATGGAGATCGTTGGGAGCGTGAAATAGCAAAAAATCTGGAATTGGACGCGCCCTACCGATAGGGGGCATTAATAAGGGACATAAAGGTGCTAACCATTATCTCATTTTACTTACTTGCGACAGTGGCAATAGCCAGTGCGCTTATGGTTGTGGCGGCACGTAATCCGGTACATTCGGTTATGTTTCTTATCACGACTTTTTTCTCGGCGGCTGGATTATTCATATTAATGGGTGCTGAGTTTCTCGCGCTCTTGCTCGTCATGGTCTATGTCGGTGCCGTTGCTGTCCTGTTTCTTTTTGTTGTGATGATGCTCGACGTGGATTTCGTCGAGATGAAACAGGGCATGTTGCAATATATGCCCTATGGGGCCTTTGTCGCGGTCGTCCTTTTTCTTGAAATGTTTTTGGTTGGGGCGGCTTATTTTCAGGAAAATCCGGTCACTGCGGTGGAACGAGAAAGTGGCACATCCAATCTACAGGCTTTTGCGGATGTTTTATACACGGATTATGCCTTCTTTTTCGAAGCAGCAGGCTTTGTCCTATTGGTAGCTATGATAGGTGCGATTGTTCTGACCTTAAGGGAGCGCGAAGGCGTTCGTACGCAAGACGCTAATGAGCAAATAGCCCGCACACGTGAAACCGGTGTAGAGCACGTCGATATTAAACCGGGCGAGGGTCTTATTGTGAAAGGAAACGGATCATGATTGGATTATCTCATTATCTTATCGTTGCCGCGATAATGTTCGCGATTGGTGTTTTCGGGATTTTCGTAAACCGTAAAAATGTCATCATTATCCTGATGTGTATCGAGCTTATTCTGCTTGCCGTAAATATAAATTTCGTCGCCTTTTCAACCCATATGGCTGATACGGGCGCAAATAATCCCATGGCGGGGCAAATTTTTGCCCTCTTCGTCCTTACAGTCGCAGCCGCTGAAGCTGCGGTAGGGCTGGCTATCTTGGTGGTCTATTTCCGAAATCGCGGAAATATTGCCGTCGAAGACATTGACTTAATGAAGGGCTGATCCGGCATGCTTTACAAGATTCTGGTCTTTGCACCTTTAATAGGTGCCTTGATTGCCGGTTTAGGCGGAACGCGGTTTGGCGGCGCCAAATTGGGTGAGAAACCGTCTATGCTTATTACGACGGGATTACTGTTCTTGTCGGCAATATTGTCATGGATGGCGCTTATTAATATTGGCTTTGGGCACAATACGGCGGACGTTTCTATTTTTCGCTGGATGGATGTCGGAGAGCTAAAGGCGGATTGGGCGTTTAAGATAGATACGCTCACAGCGGTTATGCTTGTTGTTATTACAACGGTGTCCTCTCTGGTCCATTTATATAGCTGGGGCTATATGAGCGAGGATGGTTATAAGCCCCGCTTTTTTGCCTATTTGTCTCTCTTTACCTTTGCAATGTTAATGCTGGTGACGGCGAATAATTTCATCCAGCTTTTCTTTGGTTGGGAAGGGGTCGGGCTCGCCTCATATTTGTTGATTGGTTATTATTACAAGAAGCCATCTGCTAATGCTGCGGCGATAAAGGCCTTTGTAACTAATCGTGTCGGAGATGTCGGTTTGGCCTTGGGGGTCATGACGATTTTCTTTGTTTTCGGGTCTGTTAACTTTGATACGGTCTTTTCTGCGGTGCATGATAACCCAGACCGGGTTGTCGAGTTTCTCGGCATGCAAATTAATGCTATTGAGCTTATAGCCGCGCTCTTATTTATTGGCGCGATGGGAAAATCAGCGCAATTTGTACTCCATGTCTGGCTACCTGATGCGATGGAAGGACCAACACCTGTTTCGGCTCTCATCCATGCCGCCACCATGGTCACAGCAGGTGTGTTCCTTGTCTGTCGGGCATTCCCGATTTACGAACTCGCACCTGTGACGTCCGGCTTTATTACCGTGATCGGCGCGTTCACTGCCTTTTTTGCTGCCACAGTCGGACTTGTCCAAAATGATATTAAGCGGGTGATTGCTTATTCAACTTGTTCACAGCTTGGCTATATGTTTTTTGCCGCAGGTGTAGGTGCTTATAATGCCGCCATGTTCCATCTTTTCACCCACGCCTTTTTCAAAGCGCTTTTATTCTTAGGGGCTGGCTCGGTCATTCACGCCATGCACCACGAACAGGACATGCGCAAAATGGGTGGCATACGCAAGAAAGTACCTTACACTTATGCCGCCATGATTATTGGCACATTGGCCATTACTGGTGTCGGTATTCCGTTGCTGGGTATTGGATTTGCAGGCTTTTTCTCCAAGGACGCTATTATTGAAGCGGCTTATGCGGTTGGCGCTACCGGGCACAGCAATGCAGCTATCTTTGCCTTCTGGATGGGTATTATCGCTGCCCTGATGACCAGTTTTTATTCTTGGCGTCTTATCTTTATGACATTCCACGGTAAATATCGCGGCGATCATCATACATATGAGCACGCCCATGAAAGTCCGTTAAATATGCTTGTGCCTTTAGGGGTTCTAAGTTTCGGGGCTGTCTTTGCCGGTGGTATTTTCTACTCCAAATTTATGGGCGGTGGGTCAGCCCATTTCTGGAACGGATCCCTGCTAAGCGCGGGTGGTCATGCTCAAATTGCGCCCGACAATTTATATGCAGCAGCAGAGCCGTCACAGGCTTCAGATGCAAGCCACGGAGACGATCACGGTGGCGGGCACCATGACTTCCCGCTTTGGGTTTTGTTTGCCCCTCTCTTTGTATCCGCGCTCGGATTTATCACGGCTTGGATCATGTATATCAAGGATAACGGGACAGAGAAGATGCTGGCGAAAGAGGGCGGCATTTTCTATAATTTCTTCTTAAATAAGTGGTATATTGACGAACTTTATGACGTGACGATTGTCCGCGCAACGCGCTTTTTGGGCGATATATTCTGGAAAGTGGGCGATCAAAAACTGATAGATGGATTAGGCCCGAATGGCTTTGCGGCTTTCGCAATGGGGGCCAGCAAGCGTTTATCTAAAATACAAAGCGGGAAGCTGTTTCATTATGCCTTTATCATGCTGGTCGGTTTGGCCGCCATTATCGTGCTTGTCTTCTCAACGTTAGGGGGTTAGGCCGTGTTTGATAACATTCCCATATTATCGTTGATTACATTTATTCCGCTTGCGGGCGCTATTATTTTAATGTTCACAGCGGCCTTTATTTCTGATGAAGCCGGGCGCGAGCAAATTGAAAAAAATGCGCCGCGTGTCGCTTTTGCTGTCTCTATTGCGGTCTTTATACTCTCCATCCTTCTTGTGATGGATTTTGATCCGTCTACAGCGGATTATCAATTTCTTGAAACGACGCCTTGGTTAAGCGGAGGTATTGAATACCGCTTGGGTGTCGATGGTATTTCGATATTATTTATAGTGCTGACGGCGTTTTTGACTCCTCTGTGTATTTTATCATCTCAGGCTTCGATTAAGTCCCGTATGGTTGAATATATGGTTGCCTTTTTGGTGCTCGAGACCTTTATGATTGGCGTGTTTTGCGCGCTCGATCTGGTTTTGTTTTACCTGTTTTTCGAGGCCGTTCTCATACCTATGTTTATTATTATCGGGGTCTGGGGCGGAAAGAACCGTGTCTACGCCTCCTATAAGTTTTTCCTCTACACGCTTTTAGGCTCCGTGCTTATGCTCGCCGCTGTATTGTGGATTTATAATTTTAGCGCAGAACAATTAGACGCAGCCACGACCAATATTGAAACCTTATCCAATCAGTTGAAAATTCCAGCGGGAGCTCAGACTTGGCTCTGGCTTGCCTTTTTTGCTTCCTTTGCAGTTAAAATGCCGATGTGGCCCGTGCACACTTGGTTGCCGGACGCTCACGTCGAAGCGCCCACTGCAGGGTCTGTTATACTGGCGGGTATTTTATTGAAACTGGGCGGTTACGGTTTCTTGCGGTTCTCCCTACCTTTATTTCCACAGGCCAGCCTTGAGCTTGCGCCCCTGATATTCTGGATGAGTGTGATAGCTATAATTTACACATCTCTGGTGGCCTATCGTCAGCACGATATGAAAAAACTGATAGCCTATTCCTCGGTGGCGCATATGGGGTTTGTCACGATGGGTGTTTTTGCGATCAATGTGCAGGGTATTCAGGGCGGTATTTTTCAAATGCTGTCACACGGCATCATTTCCGGTGCGTTGTTTTTCTGTGTTGGCGTGATTTATGACCGTATGCATACGCGCGAAATTTCCTTTTACGGCGGATTGGTAAAACGCATGCCTATATTTGCGGCTTTCCTTATGTTGTTTACGATGGCAAATGTAGGCCTTCCGGGAACGTCGGGTTTTGTCGGAGAGATTTTAACTATGGTCGGTGCCTATCAGGTGAATCCGTGGATCGCCTTTGGCGCGGCAACGGGTATGATTTTGTCAGCTATCTATGCGCTACACCTGTACCGGGAAGTCGTTTTCGGTGAACAGACAAATGAAAAACTTGACGACATAGAAGATATGACGCGCAAAGAAATTCTAATATTGGCGCCATTGGCCATTATGACCATCGTCTTGGGCGTTTATCCATCGCTTATTACGGATATAACCGCCGTCTCGGTAGACAACCTTATTTCAGACTTTCAGTCGTCCACACAATTAGCCGTTGGTTCGGCTCTATCGGGGAACTAGGACAATGCCAAATTTCCTACTCATAGCACCTGAGCTTTTGCTGGCTTTTATGGCGACACAATTACTCGGCCTGGGGATTGGCGGCAAAAAAGACCGAACCGATTTTATAAGATATGTCGCAATCTTTGTTCTCATTATTTATGCTTTTTCGGGTTTTATTCTGGGCAAGCCAACAGGTGAGACTTTTAGCGGTGCCCTGCAATATGATGATTTCGGATATTATGTGAAATTCTTCTTGGGAATTTCGGCTGCCGCGGCACTCTTATTTGCCAAGTCTTTCTTCAAATCTGAAAATTTGGATAAATATGAATATTCCGTTCTCATGCTTTACGCTGTTTTAGGCATGAGCGTTATGGTCTCGTCAAATAGTCTTCTAACGCTTTATATCGGTGTAGAGTTACAAAGTCTCGCGCTCTATGTAATGGCGGCCTTTAACCGGGATAGTTTGCGGGCATCAGAAGCGGGTCTTAAATATTTTGTCCTGGGGGCCTTGTCCTCGGGCTTACTTCTTTACGGTATATCTCTGGTCTACGGATTTACGGGATCTATTCAGTTTGCCGATATAGCCGCTTTCCTAAGTCAGGAACGTTCCTACGGCGCGATTGCTGGCATGGTATTCGTAATGTGCGGGTTAGGCTTTAAGATATCGGCTGCGCCTTTTCATATGTGGACACCGGATGTTTACGAAGGCTCGCCAACGCCTGTGACCGGATTTTTTGCCTCCGCGCCAAAGTTTGCAGCTATGGCCTTGATAGCCAGATTAATCATTGGCCCTTTTGGTGGGATTACTGATCAGTGGCAGCAAGTGATTATATCCTTTGCGGTACTCTCAATGTTTGTTGGCGCTATTGGGGCGCTTATGCAAACAAATATCAAGCGCCTTATGGCCTATTCTTCGATTGCGAATATGGGGTATGCGCTTGTGCCTTTGGCGGCAGGTACAGTCGCAGGGGTGCAAGGGATGATGATCTTTATGTCGATTTACCTTATAACGTCCATTGGTATTTTTGCGTGTATTTTGCAGATGCGTATTCGTAACGGTATGGTTGAAGACATTAAAGACCTATCGGGTCTATCAAAAACACATAAACCCCTGGCGTTCTGCTTCACTATTTTCATGCTCTCTGTCGCTGGTATTCCGCCGCTTATTGGTTTCTTTGGTAAATGGATGGCTTTTGCGCCTGCCTTTAGTGCCGGTCTGGCTTGGCTTGTTGTATTGGCTTTACTCGCCAGCGTTATAGGCGCATTTTATTATTTGCGGGTTATTAAAACCATGTGGTTTGATGAACAAGATCATGAGTTCGTTACATCTCCGCGTGAGCTAAGATTAATCTCCCTGACGTCGGCAGTTTTGGTTGTACCTGTACTGATTTTACCTTTTGTCGCTATACGGGCACAGATCTGGGTCGCGCAAGCTGCACAGAGCCTCTTTTAAGGTCTTACATTTGAAATTCATCTTTCTCGACACACTGGATTCAACGAACCTTGAAGCCTTTAGACAGATTGACCAAGGCCAACCCGTTCCGTTTTGGGTTATAGCAAAAGAACAAACGCATGGCCGGGGGCGGCGTGGACGCGATTGGATTTCGAAAGCTGGAAATCTGTTTAGCTCAGGAGTTTATCAGGCTTTTGACAATCCGCAGGAAACAACGAAATTGAGTTTTGTTGCGGCTATCGCCATAGTCGAAACCTTGCAAGCCTATCTGCCCCCGGACCTTATATCCGTAAAATGGCCCAATGATGTCTTGGTTAAGGGTGAGAAGATTTCCGGTGTTTTGTTGGAAAATAATGGTATGTATGTTGTTGTCGGTATCGGTATTAATCTTGTCTCCCATCCTGATAAGACAAAGTATCCCGCAACGCATTTGCTTGCCCATATTACGCCTGAAAAGCTCGCAGGGCCTGAACCTGTCATGACTGGGCCGGATGCCGTTCTCGCTTTGCTGGCAGAACGCTTTACACACTGGTATGATGTTTTTGTCCAGCAAGGGTTTACGCCTATACGACAAAGCTGGGTGTCAAAAACTCGAAATTTTCGCGGATCTTCTGTTAATGTGCATCTCGCGAAGGAAACTTTAAAAGGGAAGATTGTGGACTTAGGTCAAAATGGAGAGTTGCAGCTCCGGCTAGAGAATGGCACGATAAGAGATATTCACACGGGTGATATCTTTCCCGTATTTGAGTGAATCGGGCTTGAGGAGCTAAAATGTTACTGGCTATTGATACAGGCAATACGAATACATTGTTTGCGGTTCATGACGGGACATCATGGGTTGTTGATTGGCGTATAGCGACGAATGTCAGCCGTACGGCGGATGAATATGCCGTATGGTTCAATCAACTTCTGTCGATGCAGGGCTTATCCTTTAGCGATATTACAGCCTGTGTGATTTCATCAGTTGTGCCGCAGTCGCTTTTCAATATGCGCAATTTGGCAAAGCGCTATTTTAATGTTGACCCAATTGTCATTGGTGACCCAGGCGTCAAAACCGGTGTTGGTGTCAGGTTAACTAACCCCAAGGAAGTCGGCGCGGACCGGCTGGTCAATGTATTGGGAGCGAGGAAGAAATATAAGGGTAACCTGATCCTGATAGATAGCGGCACAGCGACGACATTTGATATTGTGTCCGAGGACGGATTTTTTGAAGGTGGAATAATTGCGCCTGGCATAAACCTATCCGTCCGGGCATTGCATGAAGCGGCAGCGCAACTTCCCCGTATTGCCATCGTCAAACCTGAAACTGTCATTGGAAAAGGGACTGTGCCAGCTATGCAATCCGGAATTTTTTGGGGCTATATTGGATTAATTGATGGCTTGGTAAATCGAATTAAAAAGGAAGATGGGCGCAAATTTACGGTGATTGGAACTGGGGGTGTTGCCTCTCTTTTTGAGGGGGCTTCAGATACTATTCAGCATTATGACACACAGCTCACCGTAAACGGACTTTTGGAAGTCTGGCAATTAAATAAAGATTAGACATGGTTAAAAATAAAGATGAGCTGGTTTTCCTGCCCCTAGGCGGGTCGGGTGAAATTGGCATGAATTTGAACCTGTTCGGCTTCGGCCCGGAACATGACCGCAAATGGATAATTGTTGATATTGGGGTCACATTTGGCGGAGCAGACACGCCGGGTATTGACATTATCATGCCTGATACAGCCTTTATCGAGGAGCGCAAAAATGATCTTTTGGGTATTGTCCTAACGCATGCCCATGAAGACCATATGGGCGCTTTAGCCCGTCTTTGGCCGCGTTTGCGCTGTCCGGTCTACGCAACACCGTTTACGATGTATCTTGTCAAAGACCGGTTTGCAGAATTTGGTATCCTGGAGGATGTTGAGCTGATTGACGTGCCACTTGGTGGGCGTTTCGATATTGGTCCGTTTGATATTGAGATGATTTCGCTTACGCATTCCATTCCAGAGCCTAACGCACTGGCCATACGTACAAAGTCAGGTCTGGTTTTGCATACGGGAGATTGGAAGATCGACCCGGACCCGCAAATTGGCGACCCGATTGATATGGCGGCGATAAAAGCTTTGGCCCAAGAAGGTGTCTTGGCCATGATTTGCGATAGCACAAATGTCTTTACCCCGGGCTCGGCAGGATCTGAGGCTGGTGTGCGGGACGAGTTAATAAAATTGATCGGGGAGTATGACGGACGGGCTGTAGCCGTGGCGTCATTTGCCTCTAATGTTGCCCGCTTAGAGAGCGTTATGGTTGCCGCGCGGGACAATAACCGCAGTGTTTGCCTTGTCGGACGTTCAATGCACCGCATGGTCAGGGCTGCTAAATCGGTAGGGCTGCTTGATGACGTGGGGCCTATATTGGAAGAGGACCTCGCAGCGAGTTTACCTCAAGAGCACGTGCTATATCTGTGCACGGGCAGTCAGGGCGAACCGCGCGCGGCGCTGTCTCGCATCGCTAATAATGACCACCGCTATATAAAATTCAAGGCGGGGGACGCCGTCATCTTTTCGTCGAAAATCATTCCGGGAAATGAAGTTGGAATATTTGCATTGCAAAATGCTTTGGCTGATGAGGGTGTCGATATTGTCACGGAGAAAAATAGGCCAATTCATGTCTCGGGGCATCCATGCCGTGACGAGTTGCGCCAGATGTATGAATGGGCAAAGCCGACTATTGCAATACCTGTTCACGGCGAAAGACGTCATCTTTTGGAACATGCGAAATTTGCCCAAGGCTTGGGTGTGCCAACGGCCAACGCCGCACGAAACGGTGAAATGCTCCACCTAAGCGAGGGCGGTGCCGAGCTTGTTGATATCGTACCGTCAGGCCGTTTACATCAGGACGGAAGCCAAATTGTATCCTCCCGTGATGAAGGCTTACGGAAGCGTCGTAAAATGGCCTATGCTGGACATATTGCGGTGAGTCTTGTGATAAATGGCAAGGGCCGGATATTATCCGGGCCTGAGCCACGCATTTCTGGCTTTCCCGAAGGCGGGCAGGGACAGTTATTGGACGGTCTTCTGGATGATGTTGCCGACATAGCCGAGCAGGCTTTCAAGTCTATAGGCAAGCCGTCTCGCAAAGATGAAGACGAGATAGAGGCTCATATTGCGGCGAAGATAAAAAAGGCCGTGAAACAGGATACGGGTAAACGTACGATAGTTGAAGTCACAGTGCATAAAGTCTAACCTTACCCAAGGTGTTTTAATCGCGTGAGGCAAAGAAATGAAACTTGGACCGATGAATCATGTGGGTGTGGCAGTTCCTGATCTGGAAATAGCTGTGGCACGCTACCGCGATATTTTCACCGTGAGTGATATTTCAGATGTTATCACGATGGAAGACCGAGGTCTGTATGTTCAATTTGTCGACCTACCTACGGGGCAGGTCGAGCTGATTGCGCCGATGCATGATAAGACTGCAATTTCAAAATTTCTTGAAAAAAATCCTGAGGGCGGCCAACATCATATATGTTTTGAGGTCGAGGACATTCATGAGGCGGTAGCCGCTATGGAAACGAAAAATGTGCGCGTACTGGGTAAACCGCGTCCCGGCGCACATGGAACACCTGTGATTTTTTTACATCCTAAAGATATGGGCGGAGTTTTAATCGAGCTTATGGAAAGCTCGAAGGGTGCGCATTAATGTCTGTATTTTCTGCTTTTGTTGTGTTCCTGATTATCTGGTGGGTCGTTCTATTTGGCGTCTTACCGATTGGCGTGAGGGGACAGGCAGAAGAAGGTGATGTAATTCCGGGTACAGAGCCGGGCGCTCCGACAAATGCAAATATGTGGTGGAAAGTGAAGGTTACAACGTTGGTAACATTTTTGATCTGGATGATTGTGTGCGCAATTATCATTCTAAATTAAACGTTAGCTGATGCCTCCTGAAAGGCTTATTATGTAGCGTTTACGGCCTAGAATTTGTTCCCGCGGATAAGGATCGCTTTAATGATAAATAGAAAGGGAGAAAGACATTGTCTGATATGTCTTGTCCGCCTGATTGAGAATAGTGAATGCCGTCCTTCAAAAAGACCGAGTTTTCTCCGTTGAGTGCGGCATCTAACGCCGCATGTTCAAAACTATCAAAGCCTTTCGGTTTATAACTCGCCAGATCAATTAATGCGTCATATCCACGTGCGCGGTATTTTTCCCGGCAATCCCGGTTGTATGCAAGTCGCGCCATTTTGCTAGCCTGAAAATTTTTATTTTTCGCGCTTTCCCACCGTCCATGTGGAGGGATGGTAACAAGCACTAATTTTAGCCGATCACCCCAATCGGCCTTTGCGTCTGGATGGGATAGTATGCTGGCTTTGTCTTGTTGAATCATCTCATCAATTGTCATGCGTCCTGAACGCCATCCGATCGGGTTTTTTGTAGACCGCATGATGCCCAGTAAGTCATTTGTTCCATATTGCCAGCTAAGAACGACATTTTGATAATCTGCTTTTAGAGCCGAAACGGCCATATCAATCCGTAAACGGCGTCTATTCTCATTGTCATATGCATTAGCGTTGAGCGAACCAAATTTGGAGCCGCCCCATGCTTCAAGAACACCAAGAAAGCCCGGCTTGAGTTCGGGGCTTTCATTTAGGCGCCAAAATGGAGATGGAAGAAAAGCGGTAAGGCTGTCGCAACAGGCAATAACGGCAATTTTACGCGGCACATTGTTAACTTGCTTAATGGCAAAGCGGGCTCTGGCATATGCGTCAATTTGTGAAATTTCATCGCTTGTCAGGGCGCTACCAGACACCCAAAACATATCCGCATATTCTCGGTGTTGATTGGATTTTGTCGGTGCACGAAGCGTGTAAGACGCGCCTAATAGTGTGAGTTTGTCGAGACTGAAAGGTGCAAAATTTCGCGCAGGACCTTCGAAGACTGGCACGCCGTTTATATAACCGGTCATTTTGCTTTGCTTAATCGTGACGGCAATATGAACCAGCCCTTGATTGTTCAAGGTGGCAGTTGCACGCGATCTGGCATTTGTTAAGTCCGGATTGTTGAATATTCGGAAACTTTGCGACTTGCCGGAAATGCCTAATTGTCCTTTTTGGTTGTTCACACTTCTATCTGCGTTAGGTGCAACACCTATCAAATGGGCAAATTTATTGTCTCCTGCGGTTTCCTTTGTGAGCTCTGCGAACCCGCCGAAGGATAATTCCGTTATGTGCCTGCCAAATAAGTTCAATTCAAGACTATCAAAGTCGGGATCAAGAGAGGGAAGTATAAGGCCTTTAGGGGTTACGGGTATGGACCCTTTGTTTTTCTCAGAGCGGCGAAGGACTAAGGACTTGTCTCCTAACACATTGGGAATTACAGCGCCGCCTTCTAATAGGGCGCCGTGACCATCCCAAAACCCTAAAAGTTTGTTTGGTAATGGCGGTTTTAGGCTCGCTAATCTTTTAGCTATAGCGAGATCGTGGGCGGTGGGTGATGACTTTCTTTTCTTTTTGGCGGGCTGGGTTACTTGCACTTGTTGCGTTGGTTTAGCTTGCTTGAGCGTTGGTGCTTTCGGTTCAGGCTCTGAAGAAATGACATTAGGCACTGGATAGCTTACGTTATCTTGACTGATGATCGGTGTTTTATCGACCAGTGAGACTGACGTTTGATCTAATAAGGTTTGTTTTGTAGAGGCCGGTCCGCCGCATGCTATTAATGTTGACGCAAAAATTAGCGACAATAGTGTGGACTTGTTTAACATTATGACCTCAACACAACGTAGCATTCCTCTATTCTTCTAGCAATAGACCTTTAGGAAACTTACTGCGCAGCCTCATATATTTCAGCTTGGAACTTGTCGTTACGATAAGGAGGGGGTAAGCCTAGCGCAGAAGAAAAAGGATTCTCCGATATGCGTTTATCGCAATATTTTTTACCACTGCTTAAAGAGACGCCAGCAGAAGCAACAATTGCCTCGCACAGATATATGTTGCGTGCGGGTATGATGAAGCAAAATAGCGCAGGAATTTATTCATGGCTACCTTTGGGTCATAATGTTCTTAAGCGCATTGAACAAATTGTGCGCGAGGAACAGAACAAGGCGGGTGCTATCGAGCTGCTAATGCCGACTATACAATCTGCTGACCTTTGGAAAGAGACGCAACGCTATGAGGCTTACGGTCCTGAAATGCTCAGGATAACGGATCGGGGGGGGCGTGAAATGTTATACGGCCCGACCAATGAGGATATGATTACCGATATTTTTCGGTCTTATGTGAGATCTTATAAGGATTTACCGCTCAATCTTTATCATATTCAATGGAAGTTCCGCGACGAGCGCCGACCGCGTTTTGGTATTATGCGGGGGCGTGAATTTATGATGAAAGACGCTTATAGTTTTGACATCGATGCAGAAAGTGCGCGCCGTTCTTATAATAAAATGTTTGTGACATATCTCAACACATTTGAACGTCTCGGGGTGACAGCCGTGCCAATGCGTGCAGATACCGGCCCGATAGGCGGAGATTTATCCCATGAGTTTTTGATACTGGCAGATACTGGTGAGTCAGAAGTATTTTTGCACAGTGACCTTGTTGAAATGGGCGCGCCTGGGGATGTCGATTTTGACAGTGACCTTTCCCCTATTTTTGAAGCGCGAACGCGCCTTTATGCAGCAACAGAAGACATGCATGATGCTGAAGCTTTTGCGAAAATACCGAAGGAAAAACAACTTTCTGCGCGCGGCATCGAGGTGGGGCATATTTTCTACTT
>CAZHPV010000061.1:0-14765 GCA_964534845.1 uncultured Caulobacterales bacterium | reverse complement strand
ATCAAGGACAACTTTGTCGTCAAGCGAAGAGATAGGGCTTAGCGTTGATTGCGCATAACTAAAGGCATACATGCAAAGCATGCATAAGATTGCCATAATTATACGATAAAAAACCATTTCTATATTTTACCAGTCACACCAATATTTGCGGTCTTTGCCGCTTAAGGTGAACCTATCAGAAACGCGTTTAAAACCTCTTAAAGCGCCACGCTTGCGCCTTAACCATAAACGGCTAAAATGGCTGGTTTTTAGGGCCAAATATTAACACGTTAAAACTTTCTTGGCTTAATTACAGAAAATACGAATTATTCCCATTCTATTGTGCCTGGCGGCTTTGACGTAATATCATAAACAACACGATTAACCCCCCGCACCTCATTGATGATACGTGTGGCCGTTTCACCGAGGAATTCATGACTGTAAGGGTAGTAATCCGCTGTCATTCCATCGGTTGATGTTACAGCTCTTAAAGCTAGGACATTCTCATATGTCCGCCCGTCTCCCATTACGCCCACGGTTTGGACGGGTAAAATCACTGCAAAAGCTTGCCATATCTCATTGTAAAGATTATGTTTTTTGATTTGATCGAGGTAAACAGCATCCGCTTCGCGTAAAATGTCTAATCTGTCCTTTGTGATAACTCCCGGGCAGCGAATAGCAAGTCCAGGGCCCGGAAACGGGTGTCTTTCAACAAAATCCTTATGCAAACCAAGCTCTTGGCCCAACTTTCTCACCTCATCCTTGAAGAGTTCACGTAGAGGTTCGACGAGTTCCATATCCATGCGTTCGGGTAATCCCCCTACATTATGGTGAGATTTGATTGTAACAGAAGGACCACCATCAAAAGATACAGACTCGATGACATCAGGATAAAGCGTGCCTTGCGCCAAAAACTTGGCCCCGCCTATCTTTTTGGCTTCACGTTCAAAAATATCAATAAAGGTCCCACCGATGATTTTGCGCTTACGTTCTGGATCGGACACGCCTTCTAACAAATTTAGAAACTCATCGCCGGCATCAACATGAATGAGGTTCATGTCATAATGCTTGGAAAAGAGTGAGACGACTTCCTCGCTCTCGCCTTTTCGCATCATACCTGTATCCACATAGACGCAGCTTAGCTGGTCTCCAATCGCCTGATGGATTAGAACTGCAGCGACCGAGCTATCTACTCCGCCAGACAGTCCGCAAATGACTTTCCCATCACCAACTTGATTTCGTATGGCGGCAATAGCCTCATCTTTGAAAGCCGCCATTGACCAATCGCCTTTAAAACCAGCAATTTTATGGGTGAAGTTTTTCAGAATTTTGGCACCATTAACAGTATGAACGACTTCGGGATGAAATTGTACGCCGAAAAAATTTCGTCCCATATCCGCAATCGCTGCATATGGCGCATTGCCTGAACGCCCGATAATTTCAAACCCGCCGGGCATTTTATCAACGCGGTCACCATGAGACATCCAAACCCGTTGTGTTTTATCAAGCCCGTCAAATAATATATTTTTTCCAAGAATTTCCAGATCGGCCCGTCCGAACTCACGTTCGTCTGAACTTTCAACAGAGCCGCCGAGCTGGGCGCACATAGTTTGTTGCCCGTAACAAATGCCCAAAACCGGAACGCCTAAGGTCCAAACGGCCTCATCTGCCCGCGGCGTATCCTGACCTGTTACGCTACTAGGCCCACCTGAGAGGATGATAGCTTTGGGATCAAACGCTTTTAGCATAGCTGCATCGACGCGGTTATATGGATGAACTTCAGAATATACACCGGACTCTCTTACGCGCCGCGCAATCAATTTTGTCACTTGTGAGCCGAAATCAATAATCAATAATTGCTCATGTGCGTTCATTTCGTTTTCTCCATCACAGCAAAAAAGAACCCATCCGTCTGTGTTGCGGCAGGCGTGAGGGTCAGGGTACACCCGTCTTCCGACCACGGCTTGGCTCCGTCTACCCCAAATTTTTCTTCCCAGACCTCACCCGCTGATAAAAGCGTGAAATCGGGATTGCTTTCCAAAAATTTATAAACCTGCCCCTCATTTTCTTCTGCAAGCATCGAACAGGTCACGTAAAATAACAGCCCGCCGGGACGAACAAACGCCTTTGCCTCAGCCAAAACGGTTTCTTGTTCCTTATTGCGACGCTCTAGCGCGTCTTCGCTTAATCGCCATTTCGCATCTGGTTTCCGTCGCCAAGTCCCTACTCCCGTACACGGCGCGTCAATCAAAACCCGGTCCATTTTACCTTTGAGGTTATCCATTTTTTTCAAAGGAGGCTGACATATCTTGATATTATTCGCGCCAGCCCTCTGGGCGCGTTGATAAAGCGGTGCTAAACGCCGTTTATCTATATCAAAAGCATGTATGTGTCCTTGGTTGTCCATCTCTGCGGCCATAGCTAAGGACTTTCCGCCTCCACCCGCACAAAAGTCCATTACCTGCTCTCCTGACTTGGCATCGACTAATAAGCTGACAAGCTGCGAGCCTTCATCCTGAATTTCAATTTTTCCGCTCTGATATATCTCTTCGATTTGTAAATTAGGTAGGCGGCCCTCGCCTTTTATAGGGGCTATCCGAAATCCGATTGGAGATAGACGTGTCGATACCGCCTCGAAATTTTGCAACTCTTGCATTATAGTCTCGGGACTAGCTTTAAGTGTGTTGCACCGCAAATCGAGTGGAGGGCGTTGTGTTAGAGCTTCTCCCTCCGAAATGGCGTTTTCGCCAAAATTATTTTCGAAAGCTGGCCACAGCCACTCCGGGACATCGGCGCGCACCCAATCTGGTGCTGAGCTAAGTGCAATAGCCCCGCCAAGATTTCGCAATTCTAGTTCCGTTAAAACATCTGGCGAATGTTTATCTTCTTTAAATGCGTCACTAAGGTCCTCAGGGGTCTTACCCCCCATAAACACAGCAGCCCCTAAAATTAAGGCGCGTGGCGTATTCGCATCCATCCTATAACCAAGAGATAACTTTCGCCGCAAAGCATCATGAACAAAATTACCAATAGCAGAACGGTCTTTGGAACCCGCAAAGCGGTGAGCTTTGCCCCAATCGCGCAATGCCATATTGACGGGCGTATTGCGGTTCAGAACATCCTCTAAAACCTCAATAGCGCCTTGCAATCTCCCCCCTAACCGCACAAGGCCTGCCTTGCTTGAAGCCTATAGAGATGGAAAATAAAGCGTGAAAAAAGACCTGTCATGAGAGGTCTGTTTGGCGGCTAATGGTCATAGATTATCCCGGCATGGAATAATTAGGCGACTCACGCGCAATCGTGACGTCGTGAACATGGGACTCTCGCAGACCAGCATTGGTGATACGGATAAATTCCGCGCGCTTGTGAAGGTCTTTAATCGTCTTAGAGCCTGTATAGCCCATAGCAGCCCGTACACCGCCCACAAGCTGATGCAATATCGGCTCAACCGGGCCTTTATACGCGACACGGCCTTCAATCCCCTCTGGTACTAGCTTCATCGAGTTTGAGACTTCTTTCTGAAAATATCGATCAGCAGAACCTCGCGCCATAGCCGATACAGAGCCCATGCCGCGGTAAGATTTATATGACCGCCCCTGGAACAAAAACACCTCACCCGGTGTTTCCTCGGCGCCCGCAAGCATGGAGCCCACCATGCAACTTTCAGCCCCTGCCGCCAAGGCTTTCGCCATATCACCTGAGTATTTAATGCCGCCATCTGCAATGACGGGTACCCCTGCCTTATGGGCGACAGAACAGGCATCCATAATCGCTGTGAGTTGCGGCACGCCTATTCCGGCAACAATCCGCGTTGTGCAAATCGACCCCGGTCCAATGCCGACTTTAACGGCATCCGCGCCGGCATCAATCAGCGCTTTCGCTGCACTGGCCGTTGCTATATTTCCGGCAATGATTTGCGTGCTGCCGAGTTCTTTCTTTAATTTTTTAACCTGTTCGATCACCATATTATTGTGACCATGCGCCGTATCAATTACGACCGCATCCACACCTGCATCAACAAGCGCCATAGCCCGCTCGTAACCAGCTGGTCCAACAGTGGACGCTGCCGCCACACGCAAGCGTCCCTGACTGTCTTTACAAGCATTTGGATAGCTCTCGGCCTTATCCATGTCTTTAACCGTAATAAGCCCGACGCATCGATATTTATTGTCAACCACTAATAGGCGCTCTATGCGGTGCTCATGTAACAGGGCCCGGGCCTGCTTTTCTGAGGCACCGACTTTCACGGTAACGAGGTCGGTCGTCATAAGTTTCGACACAAGTTCGTTTGGATCGGTTGCAAACCGGACATCGCGGTTTGTAACAATGCCGACAAGCGTACCGTCAGCCTCGACCACAGGAATCCCAGAAATATTATGTTTATCGCCAAGCGCTTTTAACTCTGCGCGAGTTGCACTTGGCCCGATCGTTACCGGATTGACGACCATTCCAGACTCGTAGCGCTTCACCTTGCGGACTTCTTCGGCCTGCTCTTCTGAACTCATATTACGGTGGATAACGCCGATACCGCCTGTCTGCGCCATCACAATTGCTAAATTTGCCTCTGTAACCGTATCCATAGCTGCGGAGACAAGCGGAACATTTATCGTAATGTCGCGGGTAAAGCGTGTCTTTATATCCGCATTAGCGGGCAATATATCTGACGCGCGGGGCTGCAAAAGCACGTCATCGAAGGTTAAGCCTTCTCGAATCTCCATTGGAGTCTCCTACTTTTGCAAGCGGGGGTTATCAGTAAATACCAAAAGGTGCAAAGAGAAAATGTAGAACAACGGAGTTTTATGCGTCACAAATCAAAAATTGTGGTAATTCCTCGCTAGCGAGTCAAGATGAAGGGAGATCCTATGCTATATTTCAAGCTTATGGCCTATATAGGTGACAAGGTTCAGACCTTATGGGGTGTAGATAAACCGAATGTTGTCTCCGTTTTAGCAATTATTTTTGTCGGAGTCAGTACAACAGCATGCCTCCCGGACTCTCATCAAAAAAATAGCGTAAAATTAGATGCTACGGCTAAGGCGGCAAACTGCTCCGTAGAAATTATTGTTTTAGGAACATCACAAGATGCAGGCACACCCCAAATCGGAAATCCAACAGATCCTGCATGGAAAGACCCCGAATTAAGGGGTTATGCAACCTCTATCGCGCTTATCGACTATCAGGCGCAGGCGCGTTACCTTTTTGAAGCAACACCTGACATACGCGAACAAGTACAATTGCTTGATAAGCTAGCACCAATGCACACTAATCAGGGGCGTTTAGGCTTGGCTGGTATATTTCTGACGCATGCACATATTGGTCATTACGGCGGGCTAATCTTTTTGGGTCATGAATCTGCAAGCACAAAATCCCTCCCCCTTTATGCCATGCCCCGCATGACGCAATATCTGCAAACGAATGGCCCATGGAGCCAACTAGTCGACTTTAAAAATATCGATATCATCCCCTTGGAAAACCAAAGCCCAATCGATCTGGGACCAAACATAACCGTAACGCCCTATCAAGTACCGCACAGGGATGAATATTCGGAAACGGTAGGGTTTTTACTCAAAACAGCCTCCAAATCCCTACTATTTCTGCCAGATATTGATAATTGGGACCGCTGGCAGGATGAGTATAACGTCAATATTGAAGAAATGATCAAAAGTGTTGATTACGCTTTCATCGATGCCACTTTTTATGATGACAATGAACTACCCGGTCGTGACATGTCGGCCATACCACACCCCCGCGTGGTCAAATCTATGGATAGATTTACGCGCAACATCCCCAAGCACCGAAACAAGGTGCATTTCATTCACGTTAATCACACTAATCCTATACGCTACAGAGACAGTTCCCAAAGCCAAAAAGTAGAGAGCAAAGGGTTTAACATTGCCCGTAGAGAAGACAGACACTGCCTATAAATCGTTTAATTTCAATTATTTAAAGTTAATTTTTAAAGTTTTTGGCAATAAGATACATTTCCGGGCTTCCCGCACGGGAAGATTTGGGTTTAGCATGACGAACCGTTTTAAAGCGGTTCTTCAAGGTCTGCAGCAAGCGCACCTCAGCGCCGCCTTGAAAAACTTTAGTAACAAAATGCCCATTAGGTGCCAAAACATCAAGAGCGAACTCCGCTGCCGCCTCTACTAGCGCAACTGTACGCAAATGATCTGTTTTCCGGTGTCCCGTAGTATTAGCCGCCAGATCCGACATAACGAGGTTGGGACGCGCCTTAAGATAGGCATTAATAGCCTTAGGGGCCGCCTCATCCATAAAATCCATTTCAATGAGATCAGCACCTGCGACCATTTCAACGGGAAGGATATCAATACCAATAACACGCCCAGCACCTCGCTCTAGGGCCACTTGCAACCACCCGCCCGGCGCACAACCCAGATCAACAATCACGTCATTAGGTTTGATCAGCTTAAACTTTTCATCAAGTTCAATTAACTTGAACGCTGCACGAGACCGATATCCCATTGATTTAGCTTTGAATACATAAGGGTCATTGAGTTGCCTCTCCAACCATAATTTTGAGGATAGTTTTCGTCCTTTGGCTGTTTTGACCTTATGTGTCATCATACGCGCAGCATCCTCCCCCGAAATCTTCTTAGTGACTCGGCCACGCTTAGTCTCACCCGGCTTACCTCCACTCATGCGAGGACGTTTGGATTTATCTTTACTCACGGCTAGTGGCGCCTTGATCAACCGATTGGGAGCTATCATGTTTTGAGGTTTTTTTATTGCCTTCAATCGCAAAGTTAAACTTTTGATTATTTTGCATCATTCCCATCAACATGCCTTCGCGCAATCCCCTATCGGCAACCCGAATATTTTCAGATGGCCACATTTCACACAAAACATCCATGATGGCGCAACCCGCCACTAATAAAGAGGCTCTGTCTAGACCTATACTTGGCTCTTTTGCTCTCTCCTCTGTTGTTATTAAGCTCATTTTGCGTGCTATATCGACAGCGGTTTTTTGTTTTATCCAAAGCCCGTCAATACGGTCACGCTGATAAAATGGCAGGTTTAAATGCACGGCGGCCAAAGAGGTAATTGTACCGGACGTCCCAATCAAATGACCATCACCGCGTTTAAAAACATTTGAAAACCGGTTCATACACCCAGCATTCTGAATAGCGTCTTTCACTGCCGTTTTCATGTCATTATATCTAGCCTCGAGGTCAGGAACTTCTGGGACTTGCTCAGATAATGTCACCACACCTAAAGGTAACGAAGCCCATGCACTGATTGGTGGACGATGAATACGAAAGCTTTTCTCTTTATCCTCTAAGCCAGCGCGCATACGTCGTATATCAACCCAGCTTAATTCCGTAGAGCCTCCGCCAATATCAATGACGAGCGCCACGTCCTTGGACAAATCAATGATATTTAAACACCCCATTACTGAGAGACGGGCCTCGACACGCGCTGAAATAACTTCCAGATTAAGGCCTGTTTCAGATTTAACGCGCTTTAGAAACTCTTGGCCATTACTCGCTTGACGACAGGCTTGCGTCGCTACACATCTCCAACGTTTAACACGTTTTTGACCCATTTTTTTGGAGCATTGCAATAAAGCCTCAACTGCGGACGTCATGCTTTCTTCAGATAAACGCCCCGTTGCTGACAAGCCCGATCCAAGGCGCACAACTTTTGAAAAGGAGTCTACAACGTAAAAACCTTGATTTGCAGGACGGGCTATAAGGAGCCTGCAATTATTTGTTCCCAAATCTAGGGCGGCATAGGTATCCGGTTTACGCCTAGATCGTTCACGTCTTTTACGTGGTTTTGACCTATTCGTTTGTGTTGAAAGGCCCTTTTCATTCAGGTCACTTTCAACCCCGGACGTGATATCATCCGGCATCGTACTTCTTTCCGACGAGGTCGCAATATTGCGCCGCATTCGTCTATTCCCCGTAACGATAACGAAAAAAAGTCACAGTGCAAAAGGAAAAACAAAATATTTCGCAAATTTTCAATGCAAGGTTAATCAAGCCCTGAAGCTTTAATCCCTAATGCATATCCATATGGTCGGAAAATTGGTCGAAATCTGGTTCGGGCTCTAAGGCTTCCATAGCTTCATGCTGGGATAAAAATATTGTCCCGGTCAATTCATCTATTAGACTGGAGCGATATAATCGTTCCTTTACCCGGCTCTGCATATCGGAGAAGTGTAAATTAATCGCGGCGCTTCTCAGACGTTTATTTATTTCAATAAAACTGGATAAAGCGCTCGCATCTATATGGTTTACCGCCGTGCACATTAAAATGAGGTCGGTCATTTCAGGACTTTCGGAAACAAGCTTTGCAATATGGTCTTCAAGATAACGTGCATTAGCGAAATACAAGCTCTCATCAATCCGTAATGTTTTGACTTTTTCGTGGGTCTCGACATTAAATTTTACAGCATCACGGTAATGTTGCGTTCCCGGAAAACGTCCAACAGGCACAATATTCGGCTTTAAAGTCGAACGGATATGCAGGGCCATAGCCAGGACAACCCCGACAAGAACGCCCCATTGCACACCTAAAAGCAAAACTGCCAACAAGGTCGCAATCGCTGTAATACCATCCCCGCGAGAGTAACGATATGTCCTAACCAAACTCTTGAAATCAAAAAGATTAAAGCAGGCAACAATTATCAAAGCCGCAAGGACGGCTAACGGCAGATGTTCAACTATAGGCGTAAAAAATACAGCGATAAGCGCCATAAAACTGGCGACTAACACACCTACGAAAGGTGTCTTCCCGCCGGCGGTAAAATTCACTGCCGATCTGGACATGCTGCCATTAATGGGATAGCCGCCTGTTAAACCTGCGACAAGATTGGAGGCACCAAGCCCTAATAACTCCTTGTCCGAATCTGTGCGTTCTCTGGCTCTGGAGGCCAGTTTTTGAGCCGTAGACGTGCTGTCCACAAAAGCCACAATAGCGATAACAATTGCGGGGAATAACAGGTCCTCAAATTGACTTAAACTCAGCATAGGAAATGAAAGGGGCGGCAAACCGGCGGGCACCTCGCCCACCACACGCACGCCGTATTGACCGGCGAAATCATATATTTCGCTAACACAGATATAAAAAGCAATCACCACTATCGGCCCCATACGAGCGATAAGTTTAGCATTACGACTGCGAATTTTCAGCTTAGTCAGCCATAAAGCTAAATATTTTTGCAAAATCCATAAAATTACAATTGCTGAAAGCCCGATAAATAAAGCGGCCTTATTTGTACTCCCGATTTTGGCGGTCAAATCGTTCCAAAGCGCCAACACAGTCCCGCCATCAGCACTTATGCCAAAAATATGCTTTAGCTGGCTAAATACAATCAAAAGGGCCGCCCCCGTTATATAGGCAGATACAACAGGTCGTGAGACAAAATTCATCACAAAGCCAGCTCGGAATATACCGGCAAGCAACAACACAATACCAGTCATTAACGCCAAGGCCGCGGCGCTAACTAATCTGATTTCCGGGGGCAAGGTAACAATTATCGCCGCTGTCATTAAGGAAATAACGGCCGTAGGTCCGACATTCAAATAATTCGAGGATCCAAATAGCGTATAGGCAACAACCGGAAAGATCGAAACATATATCCCGACTTGCGGCGGTAAGCCGGCGAGTAAAGCATAGGCCAGTGACTGCGGTACAAGCAAGATGGTAACGATGATCGCAGCCAGAAGGTCATCGCTAAAGGTTACGCCCGAATAACCGCGCACCCAGCTCCACTGATTTAACAGGCTCGCTTTAATGCCAGACGCTTTTTGGGCGTCTTTTTTATCTAATGAGGCATTGGACATGGTGTACTCATGTCAGGATTCACGTTAATTATCAATATTGTGTGCTGTATTGCTATCAGTTTTATTATTTTCCAATGTAGCGAGATAAGATGTAAGAGGCGCGCGAATCTGGTCGAGATGATAGCCTGCATTACGCGCAGATTCTAAAACACCATCAACACCCATTTTATCAACATGCGCAAAACACCATAGAGCCGTTGAACGCGTGCCACTGGCGCAATGGGCTACAATTGGACGTGGCGCGTTTTCGTATGCATTGCGGCTGGCCTCAATTAATCCCGGACTAATGCCGCCCGACATGGGAATATGAAAATAATCAACGCCGGAATTATAAGCCGTCTCTTCTAAGGTTTCCGATAAGGGCTGTAACGGCACTTCCAAATCCGGGCGATTATTGATGAAAGTCATCACGCCTTGCTCAATTAATGCCTGCATTTGGGCCGGCAATATCTGCCCCGTAACAAAAACGTCTCCGGGCAGTTCCTTCACGCGCGGCCTAACATGGATTTTGCCTTAAGGATAACCGCGTCTGCTGTAATTCCGAAATGCTCAAACAGGGCCGCACCCGGAGCAGACGCACCGAAGCTATTCATGCCAACAAATCCACCGTCTTTCCCTATCAGTCCGTCCCAACCTTGACGAATGCCCGCTTCAATAGCGATTTTCGGTAGATCCTTCCCCGTGACTGAACGGATATATTTTTCATCCTGCTCCAAAAACAGGTCCATACACGGAACGGATACGACACGCGCCGAAATACCGTCTTTCGCCAAGGCTTTATGCGCCTCAACAGCGAGTTGGACTTCCGAGCCCGAGGCCATCAGCACAATATCGTCAGCGCCGGCGCCGGGAATGAGCACATACGCCCCGCGCGCGCACATATTCTTCGACACTGTATCGCGTAGAGTTGGCACGCCTTGGCGCGTGAGGGCCAAGAGAGAGGGCGCAGATTGACGCTCCACAGAAAGTTCCCAACACTCCGCCGTTTCAATCGCATCTGCTGGTCTGTAAACGTGCAGGTTTGGTATAGCGCGCAAGCTCGCCAAATGCTCAACCGGTTGGTGGGTTGGACCATCTTCACCGACACCAATACTGTCATGGGTCATAACATAGATAACACGGGTTCCCATAAGGGCTGAGAGCCGAATTGATGGACGACAATAATCAGCAAACACAAGGAAGGTTCCTGCATAAGGCAAAATTCCGCCGTGCAATGCCATGCCGTTCATTGTAGCGGCCATAACATGTTCTCTAACGCCGTAATTAATATAGCGCCCGCCATATGTCCCTGCCTGAATTTCAGCCGATGTCGCCTCCGTGCGGGTTTTATTTGACCCTTCAAGATCAGCGGACCCTGACACCATATCCGTTAAGGATTCTGTTAAGACGGTTAAGGCATTTTTTGAGGCCACGCGCGTTGCAATTTTTGGAGGTTCCGCAACGAGGCTGTCTTTATAAGCTTGAAATTTTTCTTTCCAGCCATCATTTAACTCGCCTTTAATAGACCGGTTAAAATCGTTAACAAGCGAATGCGCTTTCACGCGCTCTTTCCAAGCCTTATTGCCTCGGCGCCCTCTTCTTCCGGGCCGCGCCCATAATTTATAGACATGCTCCGGTATTTCAAACGGCGCATAGTCCCAACCTAAAGCTTTACGCGTCTCAGCTATCTCCTCACCACCCAAAGGGGACCCGTGGACCTTGGACGTACCGCCCTTATTTGGAGAGCCTTTTCCGATCACGGTCTTACACGCAATCAAAGTGGGTTTATCGGATTTCTTAGCCTTACGCAGTGCATTCCCAATTTTACGCGCGTCATGCCCATCACAACTTATGACATTCCACCCAACGGCTTTAAATCTCGCCGTCTGGTTCGTGCTATCCGAAATATCAACAGATCCATCAATCGTAATATTATTATCGTCCCATAAGACAATGAGCTTGTTGAGTTTCAAATGTCCTGCCAAGGAAATGGCTTCCTGAGAAATACCTTCCATCAAACACCCGTCACCCGCAATGACATAGGTATGATGATCGACAATGCCGTCTCCGTAACGCGCATTCATATGGCGTTCGGCAAGAGCGAAGCCAACGGCATTTGCAATGCCCTGACCTAACGGACCCGTTGTCGTTTCCACGCCTGACACATGACCATATTCGGGATGACCTGCGGTAATCGACCCAAGCTGACGGAAGTTTTTCAATTGCGCGAGCGTCATATCCTTATACCCCGTTAGATGTAACAGGCTATAAATCAGCATGGACCCATGCCCTGCCGAGAGTATGAAACGGTCACGGTCTGGCCAATTTGGATCGCGCGGATCAAATTTCAGAAATTTGGAAAACAGAACGGTTGCAACATCTGCCATACCCATAGGCATGCCCGGATGACCGGAATTGGCGACTTGCACTGCATCCATAGAAAGGGCCGCAATGACATTTCTCATGTCTTTATGGGCTTGTTGTGATTTGGATAATGCCGCCATTCTATACCTCTTTACCCGTGAATTATGTTTCGGATAGCTTTTGATGCGATAAATACATGGGCATTTAGGAAAATCTAGCTATTGGATAGACCAATTTGTGGATGATTTAATTATTCGACTATAAGCCAAACGCTTTCGCTGTATGATATGTCAAACCCGCCGCCAAATAGGCCAAAACAAATAAATAGGCAAAGGCAAAACTCGGCCAGCGCCAGCTATGGGTTTCTTTACGCATCACCGCAAATGTCGAGAGGCATTGCGGAGCAAAAACAAACCACGCCAGAAAAGCCAAAGCCGTTGGCAAGCTCCAAGCAGACTGTAAAGTTTCTGATAGCCGGCTCTCCATACCTTCACTGCCCAGAGCATAGATGGTGCCCAACGCACCAACAACAACTTCGCGTGCCGCCATACCCGGAATAAGCGATATCGCAATCTCCAAATTAAATCCAATGGGGGCCAATACAGGCTCTAATACACTTCCGATTTTTCCTGCAAAGGTTTCCCGTATCGTTTTGCTATTTGCAGGATAGCTAGCCAGAAACCAGATGATGACGGAGGCTGGCAGAATTATTCGCCCTGCCCGGTTTATAAAAATCATGGCCCGGTCCCACAGCCCCATGAGATAGTCTTTAAAGACAGGCAGTTTATAGCTCGGTAATTCTATCAGCAAAGAAGACTTCGCTCCCTTCATGAGCGTACGCTTGAAAATAAATGCCATAATCATCGCAAAAACTATCCCGACGATAACCAGTCCAAATGCGACAAGCCCTTGTAAGTTAAAAATACCAACCTTTGATACAGGAATAAAAGCACCGATTATCAAAAAATAGACAGGCCAACGGGCGGCACAAGTCATAAGCGGTGCAATTAAAATCGTCGTAATCCGGTCACGTTCCTGCTCTACGGTTCGCGCAGCCATTATGCCCGGTATCGCACAGGCAAAACTGGAAAGCAGTGGAATAAAGGCACGACCGTTCAAACCAATTCGTGCCATTAATGTATCCACCAGAAAAGCCGCACGCGCCATATATCCCGACGCCTCAAGCAGCAATATAAAGGCAAATAAAATAATAATTTGCGGAAGAAAGACGATCACACTCCCCACACCGGCTATGATCCCGTCAGAAATCAGCGAGCGTATCCAGCCCTCTGGCAATACCGCATTCACTGCGTTTTGAATGGCGCCAATTCCGATTTCGATCCCCTCCATCATGGGCGCGGACCAGGAGTAAACCGCCTGAAACATTAGGAACAATACCGTGACGAGGAGCCCAATACCCGCTACCGGATGAAGCACAAATTTATCTATACGGTCGGTAAAAGTTTCCGCTTGTTCAATACGACTGACAGCCTGCTGCGTAATCTGGCGAGCACGTTTTTGTAAATCCTTAAGTGCGATCGTTTCGGATTGCGGCTTAGCTGCAGTTCCAGACAATAGTTTTGGGATCCATTGCTCAAGATAATCTATCAGGTGAGCCCGTCCGGACGCCCTAACGGCCACGCAGGAAATAACAGGAATACCAAGCTCTTCTTCCAATTGTGTAACGTCAATATCTATGCCGTCTCGCGCAGCCATATCCATCATATTGAGCACAAGAATAATCGGCAGGCCGTAATTTTTAGCCTGTAAGACATTATGTAAATGCGTTGTTATATGGGAAGCGTCCATGAGGAATATAATACCGTCCGGTCTGCGCTCGCCCTCTAAGTCTCCGCGTACCGCATTGATTGCGACCCGCTCATCCATGCTATGTCCGCAATCACCATAAACTCCCGGCAAATCTAAAAGCTCTATTTGCGGCAAATCAGGCGCTAAAGACACACGCCCCTTGCGGTATTCAACCGTCACACCCGGGTAATTAGCGACTTTGGCACGCCCCCCGGTCAAGGCATTAAACAATGAGGTTTTACCACAATTCGGCGCACCAAGCAGTGCTAAGCTGGCAGTTTTCTCACCAACCGGTTTTTGCTGGTCAATTAAATCAGTCATAGGGCATTTGACGCAATATCTTCGGTCTCCAACCTTACAGATATAAGTTTTGCTTCGCGCCGCCTTAAAGCGATCAAGGCGCCGTTGAGACGCACGGTCAGAGGGTTTTTTCCGAATAGTCCAAAATGCATAACCTGCACCCTATCGCCTTCTGCAAAGCCGATTTCGCGTAATCGTGTCACCAATCCCACATTCTCATCCGAGAAGTGCGTAACGACCCCGCATTGGGCTTTCTCCAAATCACATAAAGTCATTCAGCCTCTTAATGCGAACAATTCTTAAATGCAAAATAAAACAAATGAAAAATAGGACATTTTCGGCATAGACAGTGACGCACAGTTTCACTATAACGCCGCTTCACCGACAAATTGAATCGTCGGTTGTGGGCCCGAATAGCTCAGTTGGTAGAGCAACGGACTGAAAATCCGTGTGTCCCTGGTTCAAATCCAGGTTCGGGCACCATTTATTCCCTTAAGCTGAAGTCTTGATTGATTATTCTCT
>CAZHPV010000060.1:0-15486 GCA_964534845.1 uncultured Caulobacterales bacterium | reverse complement strand
GCTGTATATAAATATTTTTGTGCGGCGCTAGGATCGCTAGAGTTGAGGAAAATTTTATTCGCACCGGAAAGAATAGACAGCTCACTATCTCCATCAAGAGATTGTCCATCGCTATTAAGGAATATCTCATACCTAACATCCGCCATAAGATATTCGAACTCCGCCAATGCTTCCCCAAATATATCTTTCATATTCACTGATACCACGGTTTTAACCCTAAACTTCTGGCCTAACTGGCACGTAATTTTTGCACTTGTTTTACTGGGGGCGGCCCAAAATTTAGCAAACTACTTTTTATTTTTGTGTATTTTTGTAAATTTTTAAGTCCATCCTCATTCATGTTAGAAATTCCTGCTTGGTATGTTTTTTCATCATCTTCAAAATACTTTGGAAATCCAAGAGGTCGTGTTTTCCATACAGACGTAGACATCTGATACATGCGTTTTCGGCTGAGGGTGATAACTTGTTTTATACCCCTTGAAAGACAATATTCGTTTACCGCCTGTCCAATTAGCAGCCAGGTTTTAGAATATTGTCTTTGGGTTTTACCTCTGCGCTCAATGAGATAACGAGAAAATTCGTGGATGTTTTCACAATTAGGGATTTTACCTTCACATAATTGTGGAAAAACCTCACTAATTAAATTAGGTCTATTAGTCGGGTTCAAACGTGCACATCCACTCACTTCACCATCGTCATTAAAATACAAAATATAAACCGTGTCGGGATAATCAAATTCATCAATATCCATGCCATTATCACAAACCGGTATATTCCAATTCATTTCCTCTACGGCCACACGTGCTCGCATTTGAAACATATCTTGTAACTGTTTTTTGTAATAATGGCGGTTTTCAGGCGTCACAATTCTTATCATATTAAAGTCTCCACCGCTTCTTTATTCCTAAAAAGATAGCTAGAGCTTAGATAAAAATTATCATGTGAAACTATAGGTGGTTTCCCCTATAGCCCTGATCATTTAAGGCTGTTTAAGTCGCAGGTTTAAGTGAAAATTTGTCCAGACCTGATACCAATCATAACTGCATGAGCCCGATTATTAGCGTTTAATTTACGCGTGATATTAGAGAGGTGATTTTCAATAGTTTTTTCAGAAACGCCGAGAATTACACTTACCTCCCAATTAGTTTTTCCCGCTGCGACAAAACTAATTATTTCTAACTCTCTGTTTGTTAATTTCAATGTTTCAATTCTTTCCTCAAGTCCCAATTGGTCAACCATGTGATGATAGGTATGAGTCGCTACAAGTTCAATTGCAAGTATATCCGCGGCAGAAGGTTTTTCTTTTTCATACCCGATAGATACAATACCGTTGGCGTGTGTGGCCGAACCTATAGTGATTGCAAAACCGCGCACTAGACCAAAATCCTTCGCAACATCTAATACTTTTTTTCCGACGTTGTTAGTATTTTCATATGCGTCTTCCCATGCAAAAATATTGCTGGATTTCTGGCTATATTGAGCCACTGGGTCAAGGAACAACAAGCATTTTTCTTGCCATAGTTTAAAGTATTCCTCAGGCCAATCTGTTCTTCCAAATTGGCCGACATCTTTTCCATCGATTATTGGATTACCAAGTTGCCCTAACAATACTGATGCTGCCCCTAAATTATAGGCAAACGTCTTAAACTTATTAAACGTTTCATCTGCAGTTGTCTGCTCTTCAATGTCTTCGATTACATTCAGGCATTGCTCAAACGAAAAACTCCCCATATCCCAAACACCTAGCAATAAAATTACATATGACCCCCACATCAAGGCTATAACACTACCCAGAGTGGTTATATATTACAAGTGTGGAAGCATATACGACTCAAATGGTAGCTCACTCAAAATTAATATCTATATATTTGACACCACTAGCCCCAATCCTAATATTAGAGGACAAATCTTTAGTAATTACGGGGAATTAATGTGGATGTATTAAGGTTCAATGGCGTTTGGACAGGATACCTATACAAAGAACGAGTCAGTATGCCCTATAAACAAATATATGTTTATACAACACAATATTCCGATGTTTTTAGCGGGATTTTATATGAAAAAACGTACAAACTTAAAACCTCTAATTTAGTTCGAAATGAAATACTTGGTATGATCAACAGAAATGCCATCCGATTTCGTCAAAAAATACATCAGGCCGAAATGACTCATAAACAAACTCATTTCATTGGGCATTTTATACATCAAACAAATAAAATAGAGGGCGATTGGCGATCAAGCGCCGGGCAGACTGGAAGTTTCAACATTTCTCCAAAAGGTTTGTCCAACCTATCTATATTGAAATTGGATAGATAACCAAAATACACATACGCACATATTGGGCGAACCTGTTACCCAACGGCTTACTTTGCGGCCTTATGTATCAACCGCAGGAACCATTCCCACGCTTTTAATGCTAATAGCTGTGAATGACATACAAACTCTCCTTAAGACCAAATGGAACACACCGTAAGCAACAGTCTACGGGCTATTCTGGGACGATAAACGGGCTAATGACCGCCGTTCATTCTTGTTAACTGATAAGCCAGACTCCCTTGCAGAAGACCTAGCTGCGATTGATTATGTTCTAAAGCTATGTAGCTTTAATGAAGACCCGCAACAATACATGCCAGAATATAGAAAAAGGCAGATATTCAAAAAAGGCGAGAAGCTTAAGCTTGTCATGCAGGTTCTAAAAAACACCGATAGACCGCTTACAAGCCGCGAGATTTGTGTGGCTATCCTCTTCCAGATAAAGGCTTCGACTTTAACGACAAGCGGTGCATAAATCAGACTACAACGGGGATATATAGCTTGTTATGCCGCCAGTATAAGTTTGGGCTTGTTGATCGGGTTGATGGCGATGTTGTTAGGCGGTAATTTAACAAAATTCTATATTTTAGCATATAGATCGGCCAGCTTATTGTTAAATTTAGCAAAGTCAGCAGCAGCCCAACTTCCATCTATATCAAACTTTTTTACAGCTTTTTCCAACGTGTCTTTGCCGTAAAGCAGATGAAAGCCATATTGATCGTGCGTAGGATGAAAAAGGCGCATATGATAAATTGGGGACCGGCCGGTTGCATTATCACGGCGAAAGGTGCGCTTAAACCCGCCTGCGGTATAATCCCATCCCGTTACCCAACCCCGCTTATTGGTGAGCACCGAGACCCGGTCAGGTCGTAGGGCATAAAGCGCGACCGGCACACCATCGACCAATCCGCTTTCAAAATAGGCATTGCCGCTAAGCTGGAGATATCCGTAAAATTGCTCCAATATTTCCACAAGAGTTCCGTCTGGATTGCCGAGTGATAGAAAGCGAGCGGCGGGATCATTTTCAAGACATTCCACCCCGCGGCGCACGCAAAAGGGTACTGAGGCGGCTGCTTCGGCAATCAGCCGAATACAACGATAGACAATCGCATTTTTCTGAAATCCCTGACGTGATAACGCCCCGTAATCCCGCGGGGTCCAAACAGCTTTGCCTTGTATATGCAAGGCGATAAGGGGAGCGTGGTCAGTTAGGGATTTACCCTCCATTATAGGACGAGACTTATGTGCGCCCATATGAGAGGGCGCGACGGTTTTATCTTCTGACGTCTTTGTGGACGCCATGCGAAACCAGTTTTTCATACAGAGATTTCCGATTAAGTCCGATCATCGCCGGACACATTTGTGACAATGAGGTTTTTCTACCCCAGCTTTTCACATTGCGGATTTATCTGTGTTATTTTTACCTAAGGACTTGAAAAGACGCGCTTTTAAGCAACGCCCAATAGGGATTGATTTGAACCTCTTTGCCCGATGAGGTTACGGGCTAAACTATAATCCCGCTTTAGCTCGCGCCGCATCGTGTCGTCCCCTAGCATAGAGGCGAGTGTAATCGCGCCCCGATAAGCTTTGATCGCATGTTCAAGGCATCTGACGTCATCCGTTTGTCGACCAATTTTTAACAGGGTATTTGCCATTAATTGCTGTATTTCGGCATTTTCACGCGGCGTGCTTTCAATTGTGAAAGTCTGTCTGGCGGAATGTAAGGCGTTAAGCGCCTGTATTAAGGGGCGTGTTTCACCGGTTTGTTCGGCTAGAGAAATCATATTCTCGGCGAGTTCCCGATTAAGCAAGGCCAACTTACCCGTAACGGATTTATACTCACGTTTAAGATCAAGCCCATTTAATATTTTGCGCCGCATCTTGTCCTCTTGGTCCACATCTTTAGCGACTATATATGTGGTTTATGGTTAAAAAGTGCTTAAAATTCAAAAAGCTAGAGGTTTGAAACAATGTTTTTTATATGACCGGAAAAGTCTTCACCTACGTTCACACGGTATAGCCTAAGATCAGAGGCAGCAAATATACCTGTTTTGAAGCTATCAGCAATCGCAGTTTTAGCATTATGTGAGGACCCGTCCAACTCAATAGCCGCTTTGGGGTGTCCATGACGGTTTACAATCAAAAAATCGACATGGCGCGACTTTATCCGGCCCCGCAAATGCCACACTTGGCGAGGTGTACTGCGTTTTCTAAAGTCGGGGGCGACCCGGATAATGTCTTCTAATCTGACCTTGGCAAATACATGATAGCCATTTGGCAATCTGTCTACGAGCATTTGGAAAAACGTCGTCTCGGGCGCATTAACGAACAGGCTGGGCACTTTGGCATAATTTTGTAAAATCGCCTTATCAAAAGGCTTAGTTTTATAGGCATCAATATCTTGCCCGGCCTGTCGGTTTTTACCCCGCCAAGCCAGAAAGAGGAAAAACCCGAAAATAGCTATAATATACAGGCTCTCTGACATGAATATACCATGACGGATCAACCGGACAATTCAACATAATTCAACGGGTTTTCAAAATCTGTTCGGGCCTTTTACACGGACCTGACGCGCGGCGGCTCATTCCGTCGAAGCAATAAATGTGTAACAGCCCAAACAAGCGCATCCGCCCTGTCGGGACTTTTTTTCAAGCGCGTTGACCCTATCATGCACAATTCGTCTTCAAGTTCAGGAAATGTGCCAGCATGTTTCACCCGGCCTTGCTCATATAAAAGAGCAACAGGCTCCGCCCTCACCTTTTTTGAACGCGTGGCGTATACAGTCTGTAAGGGAATAGTTGGGTCAATAGCTTCCAGAATGGTTCTAACCATATCGCCGCCCTGATTGACTTCCGCCAATAAATAATCGGCGTCCCATTGTTCATATAGCGATATAGCACGGCGCGCCCAGCCCTCAGGGGTAAGGCCCTGCACGCTTGCATCCTGTAAGATAACCGCGTGGGTACGGTCTCGCCCGTCCTGACACATCCCCGCAACGATAAGTCCACAGCTATCCGACCGTGCACCCGACGTTATGGGTGGATCAATTGCAATAATAATGGAGCTTAGTGTGGTGACTGCGTCAATACGGTTGGTCTCAATAAGGGCACGTGTCCACAAAGCCCCCTGCTGATCGTCAATAAATTCGCCGTCCAGCTCCTGACGCCCTAATTGCGTGCCCCCATATGTCGCTTGCATATCAGAAACAAAATTGGGGGCGAGATAAGCTATATTTTCATTTGTTTTAGCCCGACCAATCACGACTCCGCGTGTTTTTATGAGCTTGGCAAGCGCTTTAATCGGGCGCGGTGTTGTCGTAACGACCAGTTGCGGAGATATTCCAAGACGCAAAGCCATGCGCAAGTTAGACAGGCCATATTCAGGATAAGCCCACGCACAAAATTCGTCTGCCCAAGCGCAATCAAATTGCGGCCCGCGCAAACCGTCCGGATCTTCTGCCGAAAAAACATGTCCTATCGCTCCGTTTGGCCATTCTAGTCGGCGTCTGGAAGAGAGATAAAAGGGGCGCTCACGCGGATAGCCCAAAGAGAGCAGTCCGCTTTCGCCTTCCAACATAACTTCCCGGGCATCGGTATAGGTCGGTGCGACAAGGGCAATACGGCGCTTGCCCTGATTTTGCACCTGCTCTCTTATCCATTCAGCTCCGGCCCGAGTCTTGCCGGACCCGCGCCCGCCCATAAGCAACCAGATACGCCAATCAGAATTGGGGGCTTTTTGGTCATCTCTTGCAAATAATGTCCAGTTTTCAGCCAGATGTCCGGCCAGATGGTTCGGCAGGCTCTCCAGAAATAGGCGAAACTTTTCCGGCGGCATTGACGCGATCATAGAGAAGTTGAATTCTTTGAAGGAGTTTGTCTCGGTCTTTTGGGCTTGGTGGGGGAAGGTCTTCATAATTAAGATAAGTTTTTTCTTCTGCCTGTTTTCGTGCCCGGTCATTATGAGCTTCAATATCCGCAATCGCTTTAATTTGCAGCGATATGGCGCGTGATAGGCGTTCAAGCTTATCCGGAGACAAATTTTCAGGATCAGAGGATATTTCGTCTATTCGGGCCAAGGTGCGGGTAATCGCATGATCAAGGGGTTCGGGATCAATGTAATTCATAGCGTGGTACTATGCGACGGATTGAAAGGGTGAGGATTAGTTTTTCTAAATTTTTTCACCCGTCCCGACCGTCTAGGTTCGCATTTGATAGGCTCAGATAGTCTCAGGTAGAGGTTTCAATAGGTTCGGTAATAAAATGGCGACCCTTATTGTCTTCAATCTCCACTATCCAGATATCGGGGTCAGTCTCTTGACGCGCGCGTAAATAGGGATCCATATCGGCCTCAGACATTGGACCCTTTGGCCACCAGACACGCGCTCCCTCCATATTGCGTACGGGTCTGTAAAGCGTGCACATCCCGCCGCGCGCCCTGACACATAGCAGAACTGCTCCGCCGTCCTCGTCGCCCTTTTTAATAATCGTCGCAAACGCACCCGCACTTTGCGCCCGTCGCAAAAGGGCGGCGACCCAGATTGCGGGTTTCAACATAGGGGGGGTGATATCCATTTATTTGCGGGCTCTCAATTTCATAATTCACGCTGTGATTAGCCTATTCGCTTTTAAAGCGTAGCACAAAAAAATACTTCGCCCAAAGTGACGCGTTTGGCACCTATCTTGCTGCGTAAACCTCATATTAACACCGAGGTGACCGCATTTGTCCCAATTTAAACACATCCGGAACAGGGTCGCGCATGGTCTTTTAACCAGCGTTGCCATAAGCGCATCCAGCTTAAGCCCGACAGCCGGCTACCTGTCTTTGGGTGGTTTGGCCACGCTGGCGGCCGCAAGCCCTGCTATGGCAAGCAGCACTTATTTTCCGCGTACAACAGCTGTCACGCCGACTAAACTTTACAAAATTAATCTCGACGACCAGATCGACGCTGACGATCTGATTCTAGATTGGCGGAATGAAAAGCAAGACCTCAAATTTAAAATACCTGAAAACCATTGGGTGGATGATATTGAACTGGTCATGTCCGCTGACCCCGTAGGCGCCGCATCAAAACGAACGCCTTTAAATTTCAAACTCAATAATGGCAAGGTTATCACGGTTAAACCAGGAGGGCGCGCCTTTGATGCCCGTATCAATTTAAGCACACAATATATACGCACGGGTGAAAATAAAATCTCTATCAGCTTACCCATATCAACCTTTAAAGACTGTTTGAGTGCAGCGGATGGCAGCTGGGATATTGATACCAAAAACAGTTTTCTACTCATTAAAACCCGTCAGCGTACACGGCAGAAACACCTTCGACAGATCAATCAGACGCTTGGGTTAGACGCCTTTGCACCCAAGACCGTCTCCCTCTTGGCCCGCGGTGAAAACAAACTCAAACTGCAAGCGCTAGGCGCTCAAGCCGTTGCCATGCGTATGGCGGACGTGCCAAATTACAGATTAAACGAAGGGCCAAGCGATCTGGAAATCGTCGCTGCCACACGCAGCGAGCTTGGTAAATGGGCTAGAGATCCCGATATTTTTTCAGAAAGAGGCCCCCGTCTTTATATCGATAAAGGCGATAAAATGCGCATCGTCATCACCGGTGACACAGACGCGGACCTCTTAGAGATGATGCAGGCCTTTTCGCGCTATAAATTGCCAAATGCGAGACGATCAAAAGTCAGTCTCGGCGAACTTATCTTACACGATTCCTTCGCTGAAATCGATAAAACCACCCACGATACGCACCGTTTATCAGAATTGGGTGTGACGGATTTTGATGATAATTGGAACCCTCGCACACGGAATTTGAAATTTAATGTCGAGGACCCCCTTGCAAGCTCGGCAAAACTCCAGCTTGATCTCGCCCAAACGGCAAATATAGACCGCCAATCAACTTTATCTGTAAGTTTAAACGGGCAGAGCCTAGGCCAGACCCATTTGAATAAGAAACGCAAATCAGTCGTTTTCGATATCCCCAGACACAGTCTGCGCGGCAGGGATAATGTGCTGACATTCACGCCCAAGCTGGACCTTAAGACAAAGCCGGACGTCTGCGCACATAAAGTGCATTCTCACGGACTCAATATCAAACCCAGTTCAACAATCAAATTCCTTAAAGCAAACGCTTCGCCTGTTACAGAACTTAGTCGCCTGACCTCTACAGGGAGCGTGTTTTCGCAAAATTTGGGACAAGATACCCGGATACTTCTCTCCGCGCGAAACACGCGGGATATGGCCGCCAGTTTTAAAGTTTTAGGACAATTGGCCAAATCCTCCGGCAAGAGCTGGGCGCATGCAGACTATCTGCGTCTTTCCGACCCGCACGTGCAATCAACCCGCAAAAATGTAATGTTGATCGGACCTAATAATTCGGCCCTTAAACGCTATGTCTCAAAGGCCCCCAAAAGCCTTCTCTCTGGTATAAGGGGTCAGGCAATCGCAGGGACAATCCCTAAAAAGACTGCCAGCCTGCCGATCATTGATCCAACACAATATACCAAATTGGCGGTTAACAGTGCCAATATATCTGGTCGTTCATATAAAAAAGCCCGCCTTACCTCCTCGGGACTGGCCGCGATTTATCCGACTAAAGGTAAGCTTGTCGGTGTTATTACCACAACGCCCGGACGATCTTTTAGCCAGAGCGTCGAGCACTTAATTGCACCGCAAAGCTGGAATAGTTTAAGCGGCAGTGTCGCACGCTGGAACCAGAATGTGGTTCTTATGGCCCAAGTTGCAAAGCCTGCGCCCGGATTTATCACACCGCAAAACTTTACTAAACCAAAGACGTTCAATTTTGACTTTGGTGTCAATTTCGAAAATATGGTTGAGGCTCTTGATAGTCGCTATTTCGCCCTACAAGAAAAGGCGGCAATAAAATGGGCCGAGATGACACGCTTAAAACCCGAAACCATTACCCATCCCTCAAGCCAAAAGAACGGATATCCCCGTCCCGTCTCTGAGCAAGAATTGACGGTTATTCCGAAACTCAAAACGGCAAAACAAGGGTCTGAAAAGGCAGAGCCGCTCACGTCATGGATCGGTCAATACTGGGCAAATTTGCAAAAAATGGCAAAGCGTGAGGATGTTAAAAAACCCGCTAAAGATAGTCTTACGTCATCTAAAACCACAGCTACCAATGTTTCAGGATCAACACTCTCAGGAGCAAAAATCTCATCATCGCCAGTCAGACCACAGCAATCCGCCGTACACACTCAAGCTGATCCAGTCAAAAAAATTATCCTACGCGGCAGTGTTAAGCCCGTCTTTGCAAAATCTGACAAAGTAGACTGGAACGCGATTAAAACGAAATTGAGCGATCCAAAAAAATGGACGTCTCTGAATTGGTATGATCTGGCCTTAGAGGATGAAGTCGCGGCGCTAAAACGTCAAACTATAGTATTGGGGACACAATTTTCAGCAAAATTCAAAGGTAGTAAATTGTTCCACAATGCCTCGCAAGACGTTAGATCAGCTGGCAATCCTATCTCCCAATCTGCTTGGTTGTTCGTCTGGTTATTCATCTTTATGTTCATATTATTATCATTGATCAGCCCGGCATCACGGACTGATAAGTCATAATTTCGTCGAGGCGATGCCGCGCATGTTAGAGGACGACCCTACAAAGCCTTGCACAGTCTTACATGCGTTCCGCCCGAATTGGGTTTTTCCCATTCGGTCTTAAAACCTAGGCTGTGATACAGTTCGACATTGCCCGAAAACTTTTTATTTGTATCCAAACGCATAAAAGGCTTTTGGCTCTCAATCGCCAGAGCTTCAGCATGCGCCAAAAGCTGTTTCCCAAGTCCGCGGCGTTGAAACCGGGGTGAAACACAGACATTCTCGACAAAAAGACAATCAACCTGTTCATAGGTTTCTATGAGAGCTGCAAGTATGTTTTGCGCGCCGTCTTGCCCGCGCTTATACAATAAATCAAATCTGTGATCTTTAAGGGCTTGCTGATAATCAACGTCCATTGGTAAAGGGTTTCGCCCGATCACAGAGACCCATTTATCATAGGCCATTTGAACAAGCATCTCTATCGCCGCTCTATCCTTAGCATTCGCGCGTTTTAACAAAAAATCCTGTGACACCATAATCGCCGTTTAAGGCGTTACATATTCATATGCAAGCCACGCCCGATTTCACTAGACGCAATATCGCTATGACTTAGCGTCAAATTTTGGATCGACGGGCAGATAAATGTCTACCGTTGTGCCCTCGCCTTCCTGACTGGCAATGGCAAAGCGTCCCTGATGAAGCTCGGTTAGCGATTTGACCAGCGATAAGCCAAGACCGCTGCCCCGCTCATCCGAGATTTGTCCGCTACGGGTTTGCTCATAAGGTTGGCCCACGCGCTCAAGTTCATGGGGTGTCATACCCGAACCATTATCGCTTACCGAAAGATGAATAGTGTCACCCGCCTTTTTTGAGCCAACGACAACACGCTCTCCCTTTGGAGAGAATTTTACGGCATTGCTAATCAAGTTGAGTAAAATTTGGCGTACGGCTTTTCTATCAGCGGTAAGGGACAGATCGTCATCAATGGCGATTTCCGCATCAAGGCGCACAGAGCCTGTATCAGATACCGGACGCATCATTTTAATAGAACTGCGGATGACGTCCGACAGATCAAACTCATCATAGACCAGTTGATATTTTCCAGCCTCGATTTTACTAAGGTCTAAGACGTCGCCGATAAGATCAAGCATGTGTTGCCCGCTGTCATGTATCAAATCCGCATATTCAGCATATTTCCCCGGCAAAGGCCCAAAAAGGCGTGAGCGCATCATATCGGAAAAGCCGATAATGGCATTTAGTGGTGTGCGTAACTCATGGCTCACACCGGCAAAATAAAGATTGCGACTGCGCGTTCTATCCGCTTCTGAAGACCCCGAAATTTCTTCAATGACGTCAATATTCGAAGTAATCTCGCGCATGAAATCACCATCGCCGCGCTTTGACATATCCTGAATGTAAAGCCCGACATCGCCCTCTTCAAGCGGCACCGCCCGTATATCAAGATAGGTTAAAACATCCTCTGCTGAACGCGCTGCGACAACGCGGTCCTGCGCCTGATTTTCCTGACGCGAGGCTTTAATAACATCCAATATCTGGTTTTGTGCCAATGGGTCGGATGATAAAAGACCCGGCCCGAAGTCTAATACCAGATCATCAGATTCTGAATGCCCGCCCTCCTCTGCACTTTGGCTCTCGCTAGGGTCAAAACCGCTAAGCCCGATAATATCCTTCTCGGATAATAAGGTGACCTTTTCATTGCGCGCAATATGCAAGACAGAGCCAGGATAAGTCGCAAGCGTGCGACTACACAAAGCCTCCCGCATTTTCTGGGCGCCGCTTTTCGCTCCCGTCTTGGTATTTGCGTTATAAGCAGCCTTTTCCCGTTGCGGGTCCGCTGCCATAAGAGCATTTGACGACGGCGTGCGCGCCGCTGCAAAGACCGAACCGACCATCATAAATAAGGTAGCCAATGTTCCCGCCTTTTTTGCCCAGTCCATCTGCTGAACTCCTGCGATGCTATCGGGCAGAACCTCAACATGCCCAGCATAAAATAGCAGCCCCGCCAAAAGAGCCGCCGCAATCGACGCCTCTATAACAATTTCTTTTTGAAAAAGAGCCGCAATTGTCGGGGCACATAAAAACAGGATCGCCATAGGAGCAAAGGAAACACCAACGCAGGCTATGATCGCCATAGCCAGCCAAGAAAACACGACGAGGATTTTCGCCCATTCACGATGAATAACCGGCCAAAACAAAAGCGTAACAAGCACAGGGCTAACCGCAACCGCGCCGTAAGGCAGCAGACCCATAACATCCACGCCCCGCAAATAGGCCGCTAAAAATGACGCCGCAAGCGCCATCATCCAGACGAACATTGCCACTATCAAGCCATTATGTGCACCGCGAATACGAATAAGATTATCCTTCTACTAAATAGGTTATATCAGACTAGATTTTGCGTCCCAATGCGAGTGTTTTCGCTTATGGGGCGTGTTATTATACCCCACTCGCCTTATTGCGACCACTCTGGAAACCGCTTAGGTTAATGTGTATCGAAATGTGTCGATCCTGTTTAGAGGGGTTTTGGCGGGTTTAAGCAGGAGAACATATGCGCAATTTTGCACTCGAAACCTTTTTCTCGACTTGGGAATTTAAAGCCCGTCATCATATGACAGCTTCAGATACGCAAAGCCTGTCTGTTGGAGACTTGCTGGATTTGGCAGAGCTTCCGCACGACTACCTCGCGGATTTACATTTGGGCTATACTGAGACATGGGGGGCGCCGGATTTACGGCTAGCTATTTCCGCTACATATGAAAAAATTAAGCCAGATAATATTCTTTGTTTTGCGGGCGCTGAAGAAGGCGTCTATGCCGCTATGCGCGTTCTACTAAAACCGGACGATCATGCTATCATTATTGTGCCCAATTATCAGGCAGCCGAAACCATACCCTTGGATATTTGCGCGGTCAGCGGCATTGGCCTCGACCCCGATAATCACTGGCATCTGGACTTGGACGACATCCGTAAGGCCGTACGACCAAATACCAAATTGGTTTCAGTTTGTTTCCCCAATAACCCGACGGGGCATATCATCCCCAAAGATGATTATGCTCAACTCATCGAAATATGCCGCGCGCACGGCCTTTATCTGTTTAGTGACGAGGTTTACCGCGGTGTTGAACTTGATGAGAGCAAACGCATTGCGCAAGCCGCCGATATTTATGAAAAGGGCATTTCTTTAAACGTCATGTCAAAAGCCTACGGGCTACCCGGATTACGCATAGGCTGGATTGCGTCTCAGGACAAAGCTCTCTTAGATGCGCTTGAAAAATACAAACATTATCTTTCAATCTGCAACTCCGCTCCGAGTGAACGCTTGGCCCATATCGCATTAGGCGTTAGCGATAAACTCATCCAGAGAAGCAGGACATTAATGCGTGAGAATATTGCAAAGCTGGACACCTTTTTTGCCGACTATCCAGAGCTTTTCGAATGGCATCACCCCGATGGAAGCTGTGTTGCGTTTCCGCGCTATAAAGGCCGGGGCGGTGTTGAAGCCTTTTGTAAAAATCTTGTAGAAGAGGAAGGCGTGCTTTTGCTTCCGGCCTCAATTTATCATTCCGAACTCATGACGGCACCAAAAGACCGTTTTCGTATCGGATTTGGCCGCACCAATATGGAAACCGGCCTTACAGCCTTTCGGAAATTTCTTGACCGCAAACATAATGAACTTAGGCCCTAATGCAGCGCTTCACCCCTGCCCCGACGATCATCACCTGCCTTGATATTTCTGGAATGAAAACCTATGTCGGTGATGACACACAGTAGAGTTTGCGGCTTAGAATAAATACCCAACAGCTAAAGTAATAGATATAGATTTTACCTTATGGCATATCCGGATAATATACAGACACTGATAGACGACTTTGCCTTTCTCGGGGATTGGGAAGAGCGCTATATGTATGTGATAGATCTCGGTAAAAAATTACCCGCGCTCGCTGAGGGTGAGAAGAATGACGCCACTAAGGTTAAAGGCTGCGTAAGTCAGGTTTGGCTAGTGACCGAACTCACTCGACAGACCCCGCCCCGTTTTATATTTCGCGGAGATAGTGACGCGCATATTGTGAAAGGATTGGTCGCTATCGTCCTTGAGATATTCTCAGACCGGACAGCTAAGGACATTTTAGCGATCGAGCCAGAAGCTATTCTCACGGAACTTGACTTGACGGAACATCTTTCGCCTCAGCGCTCTAACGGGCTTAAAGCTATGATCGCCCGGATAAAATCAATGGCAGAACATGCGGAGCATTAAGCTCAAATTTTGATAAAACACTCACTCGCTAAAAAACGCAAAAGCCAATCTGACCCTACTTGCCAGTAGAGCCAGATCGTGTTGACTATGGGTATAAATCAACGCGCATAGCGAGTACCCCCAAGTAAGCCGCTACACTTTTTGACCCTAGCTATATATATCATTCTAGGTAAGGCTTAGATGTCCTGTAATATGCGTCACGACCCGCGAAGTTCTGTACCATAAAATTTCACTAGTCTTTGTAAGCCAAGTTTCAAAATTGTCCGCCCAGACGTTCGAGCCCATTTTTCCGTATGTTCGAGATTTTCCAATGAGAGTTCATTCACGCACACACCGATGACAGCCCGGTCCAGCCCGCCTAAATCATTTAAAATACGCATAACCCGTTTTTTAGCGTCTAATCTTGAAATTGATATATCCTCAATATGTGAGGCGGCTGTGGTATGTTTTGCCCCCTTAGCGCTTCCGGCGTGCATGTAATTTTGTGTGGATATCTGACCCAGATTGCAAAAATTATAATCAGAGGCAAACCTCTCTCCCGCCTCTATTTCCGCCGTTGATAAAACGGGTTCCCCTGTTTTATCTTTTAGGCGCGCTAGTCGGCGCAGCGGCGAAGTATTTGCGTTAAATACGGCTTTGCGTTTTACCCCGCCCGGTATGAAAATATCGCGCTCTACATAGTCCCTATGTTGCGCAGCATGAGCCTTACCCGTCACTTTCTCTTTCTGGCGTCGCAAAAAGGAATAGGCTAAATGATACCCCCCGGAACGGGCCTCGATTATGCCCTGCGCCAACAATCCGCGAAACTGGGTTTCGTTTAACCAACATACAGCACGGCGACGGCGATCACCGCGTGGATAGGCGGCATAAAGATCAGAAAATTCACCGCGATATATGACAGCATCCTTATCTATTAAGAGCTGCAATATTTTCTTTTCCGCGCTCATGAATAAACCTTTCCACTATTATTCATTGGTTGCGAATTCTGGCTCCTATGTGGTCTGGGTGCACCCGTCAGAAAATTCTCGAGACGAGATATTTTCGCATCCAGTACAGGGTCTTCGCGGTGATCTTCAATAACGTGGCAGGCGTGGCTCGCCGTACTGCGGTCGCGATTAAACACACGCGCCACCCGTGATAAGTTGACATCATAAACGACATTCAACAAATACATGGCAAGTTGCCTCCCAAAGGCGGCGCGCGACGTCCCCTTGGTGCGGTTATCAATAAGTGTATGCGGTATGCCAAATTCCAGGCCAACCGCCGCAATGACTAATTGAGCGAATAGCTGATCTTGGTTTTCGTTATTTTTAGACTTCATATAATCC
>CAZHPV010000059.1:0-15602 GCA_964534845.1 uncultured Caulobacterales bacterium | reverse complement strand
GCAGCCAGAGACAGGGTAAGATAACCATGCGCAATTGTTGTTCCGAAAGGGCCCATTTTAGCCTTTTCCTCATCAACATGTATCCATTGATGATCGCCTGTTGCATCCGCAAAGGTATTGACACGTTCCTGCGTCATTTCCATCCATTCAGATGGCCCTATTTTTAGACCTTCTTGCCCCATTAAGTCTCCGGGGTTTTCGATTATTTTTTGCGTCATAATTATGCCCTTTGTGATGATGTTGAAATAACTTCGCCCGTCATATAACTGGAATAATCAGAAGCTAGGAAAACCATAACATTCGCCTGCTCCCAGACTTCGCTACCCCTTCCATAAGCTTCTTGTTTTTCCAGCTTATCCAGCAGGTCTTTACTTGTCACTTTATGCAAGAACGGATGCAAAGCCAAGCTCGGCGCGACGGCATTGACACGCACGCCAAATTCGGCCCCTTCAACCCCTGCGCAACGCGTTAGCGCCATGACCCCCGCTTTCGCCGCGGCGTAGTGTGCCTGTCCTTTTTGCGCGCGCCAGCCTAGAACAGAGGCGTTATTGACAATCACCCCGCCGCCATTTTCTTTCATATATTGCATGACCGCGCGGTTAATCCGAAAGCAGCCATTTAGCGTGACATCGAGAACCGTCATCCATTGATCATCCGTCATATCAACAAGATTTGCTGTGCCGCCCAGTCCGGCATTATTAATCACGACATCAATTCCGTTAAGGGACTGACTCGCAGAGGCAATGAGACTGTCGACATCCGCTTGATGGGTAACATTGCATAATGCAAATTCAGGGCGCTGGCCTGTTTCAGATTCCAATTTGGCTTGGGCTTTTTGTAAACGACCCTCATGAATATCCGAGATAAAAACCTGTGCGCCCTCTTCAATGCATTTTTTAGCCGCCGCAAACCCAATACCCGTACCCGCTGCAGCCGTTATCACGACACGTTTGTCTTTTAACAAACCATGCCCCGCTACGTAATCAGGAATTTGTTTCAAGTCTGTCATGCTGGTCAGCCTTTTATTACTGTGCCGCCGCCGCGCGGTTCCTTAGGCATACCCAGAGCGCGCTCGGCTATGATATTACGCTGTATCTGGTTTGTCCCGCCGTAAATTGTATCGGCACGCGCAAATAAGTAAGTTTTTTGCAAGGCGTCAAACTGCCCATCTTCCATGATTTCCGCCGCACTTCCCATGACATCCATGGCCAGATCACCCAATTCTCGGTGCCATATTGCCCAATAAATTTTAGACATATACGCCTCGCGCGTCATCTCACCTGATTTCGCGCCCTCAAGACTGCGTAACGCTGTCATACGCATAATACGTAAGCCAGCATAAGCCTTTGCTATACGCTGTCTTATAAGAGGATCATTAACCTTACCATTTGCCTTAGCAAGCTTAACGATCTCATTGAATTCATTAGCAAATATCATTTGCTGGCCCAGTGTAGACGCCCCTCGCTCAAACCCAAGCAATGCCATGGCTATACGCCATCCATCCCCGACCTTACCAATAATATTTTCTTTAGCCGTTCGGGCCTGATCATAGAAAACTTCATTAAACTCTGACCCCCCCGTAATTTGGGTGATGGGCTTAATCTCGACCCCCTTCTGATCAAGTGGAACCAGAAGGAAAACAAGCCCTTGTCGTCCTACAGACCCTGCTTCCGCACGCGCAATAACAAAGCACCAATCGGCATCTATCGCTAAAGATGTCCAAATTTTTTGTCCCTCAATTACCCAATCATCTCCCTCAAGCCACGCTTTCGTTTTGATATTAGACAAATCAGAGCCAGCGCCGGGTTCTGAATAGCCCTGGCACCAATATTCAGTACCGTTCTGAATAGGCGGTAAAAAACGTTGTTTTTGTGTCTCTGTTCCAAAAGCAATTAGCGTGGGTGCCAATAAGGTTTCTCCAATATGGCCCGACCGCCCCGGCCCACCATATCTTGCATATTCTTCGTTAAAAGCCACCATTTGCGTAAGGTTATACTCTTTACCACCGTAAGCGCGCGGCCAGCTCACACCTATCCAACCCGCAGCACCTAAATGTTGCTCCCATTTTTTGCGCAGTTCAGGATAGGCTTCATCATCCCCGAATGTACCCCGCCATTTCAGGCAGGCAAATTCACCCGTTAGATTTTCTTCCATCCAATTGCCAAATTTATCTCTGACCTCTTGTACCGGATTGTTCATTCCGCTTCCCCTAACACGTCATCAGCGAGGTCAGCATAGGCTTCCTGCGGCGTTCCGAACATAGTACGGTTAGCGCGGGCTCGCTTAAAGAAAAAATGCAGCGGATATTCCCACGTAAACCCGATTCCGCCATGTAACTGAATGGCATCGCCTGCAATTTTATAAAAGGCATCAGTGGCATAGGCTTTCGCAACCAGACAGGCTTGCGTTTTTTCGATATCAGTGGCTACGGCTGCCCCGTAGACGGCAGAGCGAGCGGCCTCCAATAGAATAAACATATCCGCGCATCGGTGCTTTATGGCCTGAAAACTCGCAATAGGTCGGTCAAATTGAATGCGTTGCGCCGTATATTCCAATGTCATATCCAGACATTTTTGTGCCCCACCGATAGATTCTGCTGCCAAAGCCAGATGAGACTGCGCTATCATTTTGCGGTGCGCTTCCTTGCTACCATATCCTATAATTTGTCGTTCGCTATCCGCAACACCGCTCCAATCCACAGACGCAAAGTTACGGCTTGGATCCATTGTTTTATGGGGGGTTATACTTAGGCCCTTCGCCTGCGCGGAAATTCCAATATAATCTATCCCATCGGCGACGAAATACGGAAAAACTATTAAATCCGCCAGCGAGCCGTTAGCGACATAATTCGCCTTATTGCCGTCCCCTTCACAATAGACGGCAATCAATTCGCCTGTCGCAATCTTAGGCAAAATTTTAGACTTTGGTTGATCTTCACCCATTTTTTCCAAGAGGCCCGCAACGACCGCGCAGCCTGATAAAAACGGTATCGAACAAAGACTAGCCCCTAATTCTTCCATCACCACAATCAAGCCCAACTCACCCATACCGGCACCGCCATAACTTTCGTCAATAGCAATAGCCGACATACCAAGTTCTTGGGTAAATTTTGTCCAAGCCGCCGCGTCAAATGCCTGACCTGATTTGAAAACTTTCTCAGGCCCTTTTCCATCATCAAACCACTCTTGCAAAAAACCGCGAGCGGTCTCCCTGATTAAATTATGTTCTGATGAAAAAGGATAAGCCATTAGCTACCATAAACCATTTGCGGCGCGGGGTGGTCTTCAAGCAAAGCCTCAATCACATCGCCAATTTCTTCTGGAGAGTAGCGCGCCTTTTTATCCTTTACTGCGCCTGTTTTCCAACCTTGGGCAATCGACAACTTCCCCCCAAAACTCTCAAAGCAATGCCCGGTAAGATGAGCTGATTTTTCGCTGACGAGGTAGACAATTAAAGGCGCAACATTGGCCGGATCATAGGCATCAAAACTTCCGTCTTCAGGTATTTTCATCATATCAGCAAACACGTCTTTCGTCATTCCCGTGCGTCCTTGCGGTGCAATAGCATTCGCCGTTATCCCGTAACGCCCAAGCTCTGCGGCCTGATTAAGCGTTAATGTTAAAATACCGCCTTTTGCAGCGGAATAATTGCTCTGCCCAACAGAGCCCTGAAGCCCGGCTCCAGAACTCGTATTTATGATACGAGCACTAACGGGCTTGCCTTCCTTACTTTGCTGACGCCAATATTTCGCAGCATGAGAACTAATGCAAAAATGCCCTTTCAAATGCACCGCTATCACCGCGTCCCAATCAGCTTCCGATAAAGATGTAAACATACGGTCGTGATTATTCCCCGCATTATTAACCACGGCATGTAGATCACCAAAACTGTCTATTGCGGCTTTCACAATATCAAAAGCTGCGTCATAGGAGGTGATATCCCCCAGATTGACAATAGCCTGTCCTCCGGCCGCATTTATCTCATCGACGCATTTTTGCACGCTTTCAGCATTAATATCATTTGCGACAATATTCGCACCTTGTGCACCAAGGGCGAGTGCATAAGCTCGTCCCAAGCCGCCCCCTGCACCTGTAATAATAACAGTTCTGTTTGCGCAAAGCTGCCCCATTTTAAAGCCTTTCAATAATGGTAACGTTAGCAACGCCGCCGCCTTCGCACATAGTCTGTAGACCATATCGAGACCCCCGACGCTCCATCTCATGCAGCAAAGTTGTCATGAGTTTCGTGCCCGTCGACCCCAATGGATGCCCCAGAGCTATTGCGCCGCCATTTACATTTGTCTTTTCATGCCCAATACCTGTTTCTTTCATCCACGCCATAGGAACAGGTGCAAAAGCTTCATTACATTCGGCCAGGTCAATATCATCGGCGCTCATACCCGCACGCTTTAGCGCCCGTTTAGTCGCCGCAATCGGACCGGTTAGCATAAGAATAGGGTCGTCACCCATAACGTCCAGATGATGGATACGCGCACGCGGTTTAAGTCCGTAACGTTTCACGGCATCTTCCGAGGCAATCAACATAGCAGACGCGCCGTCACATGTCTGACTTGCCACGCCTGCAGTAATAAGGCCGTGCTTATCGAAAGCTTCTAACTCCGCCATACGCTCCAATGTAGTTGTAGGCCTGATAGTTTCGTCCTGTTCCAAACCATTTATCGGCGTGATTTCCTTGTCAAACCAGCCCTGAGAGCGAGCCTTGTCAGCACGCTGATGGCTAGCCAGTGAGTATTCTTCAAGATCGCGACGTGAAAAATTCCACTTTTTTGCGATTTCTGACGCGCCGTAAAATTGATTAACCGGTGCGGTTCCAAAGCGGTCTACCCAGCCCGGGGAGGTATGAAAAACATGGTCAAACCCCAATGTTTGTCCGGCTATCATAGCCGACCCAATCGGAATTTTACTCATAGTTTGAACGCCGCCAGCAATAACAACGTCCTGTGTTCCGCTCATCACAGCTTGCGCTGCAAAATGAACTGATTGCTGAGAGGATCCGCATTGACGATCGATTGTGACACCGGGAACACACAGGTCATAACCAGCAACCAACCACGCGGTGCGCGCAATATTGCCTGCCAAAGGCCCGACCGCATCCAGACAGCCAAAAATAACATCGTCATATTCGGTTTGAGGTATCGCATTGCGCTCAACAATTTCCTTGATAACATGAGCCGCCATATCGGCCCCGTGAACCTCCTGCAAACTGCCGCGCCGTTTACCTGTAGGTGTGCGGGTAGCGTCAATAATATAAGCTTCGGTCATTTAAAAATCCTCCATAAATGTTATATCTGGCCCAAACTCTGTTTGGCTATCCAAAACATAGGCTTCAAGTTTTTTCATATGATAATTCCGATCACCCCACTCCCCGCAAAGCGCCCATGTCCGTTTCATAAAGAGGTGTAAATCCACTTCAAAGGTATAACCCATACCACCGTGAATTTGAATAGCCGTTTCTGCCGCAAGCATAGCCGTATCAATCGCCGCAATCTTGGCATTATGGACGGCCATACCGCCCTTAATCGCGGCCAAATGCACAATTGGTCGCGTAAATTCAATCTGAGTATGGAGGTTAGCAAGATGATGTTTAACAGCCTGAAACGACCCAATGGGTTTGCCAAATTGCTCGCGGTCTTTAGCATATTCCACGGACATATCCAGCATACGGCATGACAAACCTATGAGTTTAGCTGCTGTTAAGATGGCTCCGTTTTCCCATCCGCTCTGTTTTCCGCAAGCCGGTAGTTTATTTAGTTGGCGTAGCGGGTCTATTGAACTCACTGGGGTCAAGGTGACTTCTTCTTTAGGGATCAAGTCGTAGCCGCATAGGAAAAAATCGATAGTCTGTTCTGCATGGATAAAGGGTCGTAAATTTGATTGCACAGCAACTTTTGTTTTCCCTGTGACGATATTCTTTACGTCTTGACTGGCTTCAATCATAGCCGGGATAGTAATGCCCGCTTGTTCTATTAAAGGTTCCGGTAATCCCGCATATCCCGCAGCTTCGGCAATTCCTGCCATCACGACAAGGGGCTGCGCCAAGCCTCCAGCAGACTCAGGCGCCATTATCCCTAGTAAACCCAGTTCTGCGAATTTTGGCCATAGACTATCAACGGCCTCACCAGCTGCAATTCTACGCATCCGCTCAACCGTGTTTTCACCGTCAAACACGGCTTTCGCGGCATCAATCAGGTCTTGCTGGTCTTGGGTGAAACGGAAATCCATAACCTATCTCGGTAGTCCAAGAACACGCTCAGATAAAATATTACGCTGAATTTCGTTGGTTCCCGCATAGATAGGTCCGGCCAATGAGAACATATAACCATCGAGCCAACGCCCATCGTCTATAGCCTCAAGTCCTTCTTCTAATTCAGCTTGAGCACTCATTATGGTCATAGCCGTGCGGTACATATGACGGTCCATTTCCGACCAGAACAATTTATTAGCACTGCTCTCAGAACGAATAGAAGCACCGGCTTGTACACGCGCAACCAGTTGATATGTCGCAGCGCAAAATCGTTCCGCATTCATCCACGCCTGAACAACCTGTTCCCTAACACCAGAAGACAAACGGGCCTTATGTGCACGGTACAGCTTAACCAACCGTGCTGCCGTCATCTGAAACCGTGCGGGTGAACGCAACAATAAACCGCGCTCAAAACCAGCTGTAGCCATAGCTACATCCCAACCGCCATGTTCTGGCCCCAAACAGTTTTCAACGGGCACACGCACTTCATCGAAAAAAAGCTCTGCAAACCCCGGATCTCCGTCAAGCTGCCTTATAGGGCGCCGCGTTAGGCCGGAACTATCAAGAGGGATTAATATTTTGGACAATCCGCGATGGCGTTCACTGCCGGGATCAGTACGCACAAGCGCAAAGCACCAATCCGCAAAAACCGCACGGGATGACCATGTTTTTTGTCCGGTTATAACATACTCGTCCCCGTCGCGCTCGGCTTTAGTCCGGATAGCGGCCATGTCTGAACCTGCCCCCGGCTCACTCCAAGCCTGCGCCCAAATTTCATCTCCGCTCGCCATTGGCGGTAAAAAACGGTCTTTTTGCGACCGAGTTCCGTATTCCATAATTGTAGGCGCTAATAAAAATATACCGTTCTGGGATACCCGTAAGGGCGCATTGGCCCGGTAATATTCCTCTTCGAAAATCAACCAATGGATAAGGTCAAGTCCGCGTCCTCCGTAAGCTTCAGGCCAATTCACATTCCCCCAGCGATCTTTGGCGAGTGTACGTTCCCACTCTCGGTGCAATGAAAATCCTTCCTGCGTATCGAAACTTGGAAGCCGTTTCTTTGGAACGTGCGCGTTTAACCATTCGCGGATTTCACCTCGAAATTGTTTTTGCGCGGATGTGTACTCAATATCCATCAGCTCTTTTCAAAATCTGCTGCCGATTTGCCCTCAACAAATGCATCACGCGATTTCTGACTATCTTCGTGCATATACATTTCAAAAGTAAAGCCTTGCTCCCAGCGATAAGCGGCTTCGAGATCAAAAGGTTCAATTCCGTTTAGGGCTTGCTTCGCAATTCTTAGAGCCTCACGTGATTTCAATGCTAGCGTTTTCGCATAATCTCTCGCTGTATCCAAAAGCTCTTTTTGCGGTACAACTTTTTCAATGCCTCCCAGACGGTAGGCTTCTAACGCCGGAATTTTACCGCCCGTTAAAAATGCCGCCCGAACTTTTGCCAAAGGTAACATACGTTGCAAATGCGCCGCTCCGCCCATAGCCCCTCTGTCAATTTCAGGGAGAGAAAAATAGGCATCCTCTGAAGCGATAACGATATCTGCCGCCCCGCACATGATAACGCCCCCGCCGATTATGAATTTATGCGCTGCGATAATCACTGGAACTTCGCAATGGTGAATGGCTTTTCCTGTCTCGTAATTACCTTTATTGACCCCGACAATTGCGGAACCGTCATGCGCGAGTTCTTTTATATCAACACCAGCACAAAAGCCTTTGCCTTCAGATCGAATAAGGATGACTTTAACATCTTGGCGCGCGGCTAATGCATTAATGATTTTTGGAATTTCGTTCCATGTTTCGCCGTTAAAAGCATTGACAGGCGGGAAATCAAAAACAATTTCGGCTATGAAATTACCAACTTTTGTGTGGATTGGCATGTCAGCCTCCTACCCGATGAAAATGATTTTCAGCTTGTTTAATGATCAACTTAATAAGGTCTTCGCAATTGGGAAGATCATCAATAAGTCCGGCTATCTGACCACTTGGCAAGACACCCTGATCCGGCACACCCTCAACCATAGCCTTTTGAATGATCATAGGCGCATTTCCAGCCATAAGGGTTTGGGCTAAAGTCATATCCGTTTTGGACGCCATAGCCCACGCCGTCTTAAAGGTTTGCACCAAGCTCATGTCTGTTTGTGCCTTATATTTAAACCCGTTTCTCATAGCTCTAACAAGCATGCCAAATTTTGAAGAAGTCTCAAGCTCGGCCAATACCGGGTTCATAACCATACGTTGCGGTAAACCATCCAGTTTTGTCGAAACGGGTATTTTCGTGACTTCGGATTTTAGATATTTAGCCTTAGTCGCCTGCGGTGTCGGACTATCGGATGTCATCATGAAACGCGTCCCCATCGCTATGCCATCTGCTCCGAATGTAAGCGCTGCAGCCAGTCCCCTACCATCTTTAAATCCACCACAGGCAATCACGGGGACGCCGAGACCCGCGTCCAAAACTTGCGCCAATAAAAGCCATGTCGGTGTATACCCCGTATGACCGCCGCCCTCTTGCCCCTGACATACCAATATATCCGCACCCATATCTACCGCTTTACGAGCATGTTTAGCCGCTCCAATAGTCGGCACGCATTTTAGGCCTGCGGTCTTTACCTTTTCCACGATTTTGGGCGACGGCCCGCGACCGTAAGACAAAGCTGCGACCTGATAATCTATGCAGATATCAATAATTTTTTCTATCCCGGGCTGAAAGGCATGTATGTTAACGCCGAAAGGCTTCGAGCTTGCCGTCTTGATTTTTTTTATTTCTGCTTCAACCTCTTGAGGGGTCATCACAGCCGCGGCCAAAAACCCGAAAGCTCCTGCCTTTATAGAGGCAGTTACAAGTTGCGATGTCGAGACCCATCCCATAGCCGTCTGGATGATCGGTACTTCACACCCTAAGGCCTGAGTTAAAGGTGTCTGAAAGGCTTTATGCAATTATCATTTGTCCTTGTTCTTATTGCTTTTTGCCATTTTTCGACCATCGAAGCCGGCGATATAGTCGCCTTTCACCAATGAATTATTCGCATGTGCGAAGTGATGGTAACCAAATACAGCATCCATGCCTATGCGTTTACCCTGAATGTCTTCAATCTGATTGCAGGCTTGTTTTGTTAAGGCTAGCCCGAGACGCGGCTGGGCTGCAATACGGCTAGCCCAATCCATAACGGTAGCTTCCAACTCAGCGCGCTCAACAACCTTATTGACCATACCAGCTTCATACATGCGCTGGGCAGACCACCTTTCACCCAGCATAAGAAATTCTTTGGCTTGGCGGATATTAAGCTCAAACGGATGGGCAAAATATTCCACACCCGGAAAACCCATTTGCACAACAGGGTCTTGAAAAAATGCATCGTCAGACGCGACAATAAAGTCGCAGACCCACGCCAACATAAGTCCGCCCGCAATACAACCTTTATGTACCTGGGCAATAGTTGGTTTGGGGCAAGCTCGCCAACGCCGACAAAACTCGAGGTAAACTTCCTGTTCGCGTACATAGGCTTTTTCTGCGCCCGGTTTATTGTCATGATTATAATTCATGGAACGGCGATCATCACGCCCCTTATGAAAATCCCGTCCGGGCGTACCAATATCATGGCCCGCCGAGAAATGTTTCCCATTCGCCCTCAGGACGATCACCTTAATATCATCATCACTAGTCGCGCGGTAAAACGCATCATCCAAGGCGTAGAGCATTTGGCTATTTTGGCTATTATGATACTTCACGCGGTTTAAGGTTAAAAAAGCAATCGGGCCATCAACGTCGTAAAGGATAGGATTATCTTCCTCATAAATTATATCCACCGTTTCAGGCGGGATGGTTTCATTTGAGCTCATGCCTCTCTCCGTCCGGATGGGTTATCTTTAAAGATGTTTGCGCGTAAATTATGAGGATCTAACCGCGCAATAATGTCTAGCTGTTCCGGTGTCGGCGCTTGCGTTTCCTCTATTTTCTTCGGTCGTACAAGCTCAAAACCGGTATTATCTTGGACTTCCTCAAAGCTTACGCCCGGATGTAAAGAGCGCACGCGAATGGCGTGATTAGCCCCCTCAAAGTCCAACACACATAAATTCGTAATAATATGACGGTGATCGAGATATTTAGGAAATTTACCGTCAGGATAACGAGCCGGATTATAACCCGCCCCGCTCACCATATCGACTTCACCAGCGACAAAAGCGCGACTCGTATGATTAGCGACGAACATGGAGGTCCGATTATTGACCGTATTACCCGGCAAACCCCTCACGCCCAGCATTGTCACCTTTGGGGCTTTATAGTCCCCAATTGCGGATAAATTCATCTGTCCATAACGGTCGACCTGTACCGGACCGACAAAGGCATGACGATTGCCTTTTGCAATAAGGTCGAAAACACGTTCATAGCCAATACGTCCTTCTTTGATCGGTACGTACCCATTGCGCTTTCCTACGGGGACGGGTTCGTTCACAAAATAATACTCTCCGTCACTCATCATCAATCCGGGTAAAAACGTTTTCTTGGCCAAGGAACCGCCCAGCCTTGGCACCAGACCAATAAGCGTAGCAAACACCTCTCCCTCTTCACCGCGCAATGCGTCTGATGCGGCAACAATACATAGCTCAGATAATGAAAACTCCGTCATAGCAACCTTTAGAAAACGATGGGCGGCAAGCTTTTTACATAGTCTGCGCCCCCTATTTTTTCGATATAATCATCGGCCGAGATATAAGTCTTGAGATAGTTCTCCCAGCCCTCTTTAGCCGCGGCCGAATATGTTTTAAGATGGGCGACATCAATCCCGTAATCCGGCCCGTTAGAGGTAGGATGGGCCCCGAGTGGTACTTCAGCCACCCCGTGAACAAGATTGCGTTCTATCGGCATGCGCTGGATTTTATAATCGTCATTAAAGGCAGACGTATCGACAAGCGCTTCCGCCGTTAGAAAGGCCTTATCAGCCGCACGGCAAAACCATTCATCAAAAAATGGGTCAGGCCCGGCAATGTAACTATTGCCAAGTTTATCCACTTCGGAGACATGACAGATCGCCACGTCAAGCTTAATCGCGGGCATAGCAACATAATGAGCCTCGCTATAAGGACTGGCAATAATTTTAATATCAGGATTATGTGTTAGCACATCCGTTCCTAGTCCCGCTATACAGGGTAAAAAATCCAATCTCTGGGCCGCAGCTTTCAACCCTAATTGGAACATGCCTTCATCGACTTCCATCACCTCGAACTCACCAGCAGACCGTGCACGGCGAAAATGCGCTTCAAGCGGAATAAGGTCCAGCGATACAAACCCAAAAATCAGCTTTCTGATTTTTCCTGCACTGGCCAGCATACCTACATCACACCCACCATAGGCAGCTATTGTCAGGTCTTTCAGATCGGATTTTACGATTTCACGAATAACCGCCATGGGCTTACGACGCCCGCCCCAGCCGCCAATCCCGATAGTCATACCGTTCTCAAGCTGGCCTACAATATCGGCCACGCTCATTGTTTTATCTATAACAGGAGAGGTCAACTATTCCCCCACGACCGGGAAATCATATTCATGGCCCCAAATATCACCAATTGTTGATTTAGTTGGCTTGAATTTCGACCAGTCCTTAATCTGGCGACCATCATAGCCAAATTCAAATCCTATACCGCCTGGGGCAAAGAAATAAAAGGAGACCATTTCGTCATTGGCGTGGCGGCCAAGGCTTGCAAAAATATGCAGACCCGCTTTCTTAACACGGTCCATGCAAAAGCCAACCTCGTCCATAGAGCCGACCTCGGCCATGAGGTGTATAACACCTGTCGGGTTTGGAAAATTATACAAGCCCAAAGTATGATGACGGGGATTTTCCGCATGCATGAAATAAATTCTCTGTTTTGGCAGGCCCGGCGCAAAGGCTGGCAAAGATAAGTCATCACTCACGCCAAAGCCCATAATCTTACGGTAAAAATCAATTGTCTTTCTGTTTTCCGGCGCGGGCAGAACGAGGTGCCCCAAACCCATCTTACCTGTTTTAAATTCCTTTATCCCGTGCCCCGGCGTAAAGGGCTCTCCCTTATTTCGCCCGTAATAAATTTCGACCTTATTTGCACTGGGATCAAAAAAACTGGCAAACCCTTTTACGGCCCGCCTTTTCGCATCGCGGTCGTCACCACGATTTACCGCAACACCCTTAGCTTCCAGTCGCTGGATAAGCGTTTCAAAATCCCCCTTTGAACGCATTTCGTAACCTGCGCAAACAAACCGGTCAGCCTCTCCCTTTTCGATCATATACCGAAACGGGGCCTTATCCATCCGTAGGAATTTAGTGCCTTGCCGATCGCGCGATTTCGCTACCCCAAACCCCAATACATCTTTTGCAAATTTTGCCCACGCGGCGGGGTCCTGCATTTCCAGTATAACATAACCTAAATTAGCGACACCCATTGTATACGTCCTTCATTATCCAGTCTTTTTGTATCATCTTAGCCATATTTCAAGAAATCAATAGAGGTAGCGTTAAACATACGGGCATGCTCTATCATTACCCAATGTCCGCAAGCATTCACCTCGATAAGACGAGATTGTTCATTGGCCCGCAAACAAGTTTCTTTACCTTGCGGCGGCATAAAATCATCATTGGCGCCCCAAAATGTCAAAATAGGGCATTTTAAGCCTGTCATACGAGGCCCTAATGCTGGCGTTTTCATTGTTGTAAGCACTTCTTTAGGCTGTGTTTGCGCCACTGCCCACCGCATATTCACCAGCTCATCCGTTACATGGCGCGCATCATAAGTAAACAGGCGCAAAACCTCGGCCTGCGTGTCTTTGCTTACTCCGTTCGCGTTAATTTCCATCATACGTTTAATGCCCGGCATGGGCCAGTAATCCGCTTGTGGTTCCAAACAACCCGGTCCCATTAAAATAAGCTTTTTGACAAAGTCAGAATGATCAAGCGCAATTTGAATGGCTACACCGCCCCCCAGTGAATTACCAACAAAATGACAGGTCTTTACCCCCATTTGTTCTAAGCCCTGCATAAGCGTGTCGCAAAACAGCTTTAAGCTATAATCACCCAAATCGAGTGGTTTATCCGTATAACCAAAACCGATCATATCAGGCATAATCACTCTAAAGCCCGCTTTTACAAAGGCCTCGTAATTAAACCGAAAATTTGCCCACGCGCTATTTCCGGGGCCAGAACCATGCAGAAAGACGACCACAGGGTCGTCTTTTTTTCCAAATTCAAGATAATGCATTCGGATTGGTCCCGCCTGCACATAATGACCCTCTGGCGGGCCGGATTTCGTTTCAGTCATTATACAAAAACGTCCGTACTCTCTGCCCCCAAATGCATATTGCCAAAATTACGGGCAAACCCAACAGGATTATTCGCAACATGCGCGCGTGCAATATGCACATCATGCCATATTTCCTGTATGGCAGCACCGTTATAGACACTGCGCCCGCCGGCTATGTCAAAGAGAAGGTCGACGGCTTTCATCATGCGCTCAATAACAAGGCTGGCCTGGTATCGATATTTTACCCGGTCCAGCATCGGTATTTCTTCTCCTGAATTGACGCATGCCATCATTTCATCAAAGTTCCGGTACATGATAGCTTCGGTTTCATCGATAAGATTAGCAGCTTCCGCTACGCGGCGCGCAACGTCTGGGTCGGTTTTTAAACGCGTCTGGTCTGTCGAAGACCCACCGGCGTTATCGGTAAATAATTTCAAGGCATGCTTGGCAGCTCCAATAGAGGGCGTGCAGACAACACGGATAAATAACTGCGCCCAAGGTATTGAATACATAGAATTTTCTTGGAAGTGCTTACATTTAAGCCCATCTATTTGATGATGGGTGCGGTGTATAGGCACAAAAACGGGCTTCTCAATTACAATATCATTTGATCCGGTGGCTTGAAGCCCCATAGCATGCCACGTATCTTCTATAAGGTAATCCGGCTTCTTAACCAGAAATGTTCTGTAATGAATATTTTCTTTGCCCTGATCAAAGATAAGCCCACCTAATAAAACCCAATCGCAATGACCAGAACCGGAGGACCAGCCCCATCGACCCGATAGATTAAACCCACCATCAACTGTTTCGACCTTCGCCCCAGTTGGGTTATAGCTTGAACTTATTAATGTATCAGGTCCTGTCGAATAGACCTCTTGGGCGGCCTTCGGGTCCATCAAAGAGAGTTGATAGGCATGTACGGCTATAATTCCGCTAGCCCAAGCCGTGGCCATGTCACGCTCTGCAATATCTACAGACGCCTTAAAAAAAGCCTGCGGCGTGACCTCAAGACCCCCATATTGTTTCGGAAGCAAGGCTCTAAAATAGCCCGTCGCCTGTAAAGCATTCATGGCTTTTTTCGGTATTTGACGGTTTTTTCGTCCCTTTTCAGCACAGGCCGTTACAACATCCAGCGCGCTGCTAACATCTAATGTCTGATCTACACTTACTGCACTTAAAGCGGCCTGACCCATAATCCTCTCCTATCTGTAAGACAGGATACCACCAAATGCGCAATTTTCAATCTGGTTATTTACGCAATTCACCATTATTTTTAGATAAAAACATCAAAATGCGTAACAAAATTACTGCATTTTACGTTTTAAGCATAAATTTTTGTACTTTTCCCGACGCATTTCGCGGGAGTATTTTGTGAAAACTAATATGACGTGGGACTTTATAATTAGCCATTTGCTTACGTGACCATTCAATCACCGCTTCCGGATTCAGACTGCCCTCAGACGCTACAATATGCGCGTGGGTCACCTCACCAAGACGGGCATCAGATTGTGCGGTGATAGCCACGTCATTTATCTGGGGATGTTGTAATAAAATTTTTTCGACTTCGGCAGGATATACATTGAAGCCACCGACAATAACCATGTCCTTTTTTCGGTCGGTGACCTGAATATAACCGCGACTGTCTTGGCGACCAATGTCTCCTGTCTTCAACCAGCCATCACTGGTGATCGTTTCCGCGCTAGCGACAGGGTCGTCGAGATAGCCTTGCATGACATTAAAACCGCGCACCCAGATTTCGCCGTCCTGCCCTTTTGTGACATCATTACCGTGGTTATCTACCATTCGCAGCTCGGTTCCGGGCAGTGGGCGTCCGCAAGTGGTCGCTATGGTCTTGAAATCATCTCCTTTTCGACACAGAGACACAACGCCCGTTGATTCAGTCAATCCATAAGCCGAATATACGTTATCAATTCCTAAATCCTTATGCATGCGCCTTATCAAATCGACAGGAATAGTGGTCGCGCCTGTCGTTGCTACTCTTAAGCTTGAAATATCGAAATCCTTTAAATCAGGATAGTCCAGTAAGGT
>CAZHPV010000058.1:0-16028 GCA_964534845.1 uncultured Caulobacterales bacterium | reverse complement strand
TTTCTGGACTTACGGGTTTAGCGATACTCGCATTTTCTGTCTCAGGATTCGCACAAAACACGCCGACACCTGCAAATGGCCTAAACGTGTCGCTTCCGACGGCCCAACAAGCCGGTCAGAGACTCGCTGAGCCTGCAGCGGAGATTTTAACAGCGGATCCGGAAATTGCGGAATCGGTCATTGATTATTCTGCTTATAATGACTTCATGACAGCCTATGCAGCTAAAAAACAGGGACGTCCGAGACTGGCTTATAAGTTGATAAAGGAAAATGGTCTCGAGGAATTGCAAAACTATCTTGACTTTATGGCCGCGCAGGATGTGAGCGGTCTGTCAGATAATGATCAGCTTGCCTATTGGTTAAACCTGCAAAATGCTTTGGTTGTTCAGGCCATTGTGACGGAAGATAAAAAATGGCGCGATATTAAGCGTTCGCGCGGCACTGGAGATGCACCGGGTAAAATGTGGGTGAAACAGCGTATTGAGATCGGAGGGCAAACACTCTCAATTGCAGAGATTGATTCTTATATCGTTGAAAATTTCGATAATCCAAATGTGATTTACGGCCTATATCAAGGGGTCCGTGGTGGTCCCTGTATTAATGACGTAGCTTATGAGGGTCCTACGGTTGAACAGACACTCGAAAAGAATGCTAAGCGATATATAAATTCGCGCGGTATTGTACATGTCAACAATGACGTTGTTGAACTTACCCCGATATTTATGTGGCATAAAGATCAGGCCTTCGGGGCAGATGATGCCAGCCTTGTCGCGCATTTACAAAATTACGCCGACCCTAATCTTAAAAGTGCGCTTTACCGTGCAGCCCGGTTTGAGCCGGTTGAGTTGAATTATGGTGTTGATTTTTTTGATGTCGAAAAAGAATTACGTGACCGTAGTGTCGCGGCGCAACCCGCACGACGCCGAGCGCCGTCCTCAGCTCCTCCACCTCCCAGACCGACCACTGGTGGCGGAGGATACGGCTCTTAAGGGCAATCTGGCACTATGTCTGATGACAACAGTGAGCACAGTCCTCAACACACTAGAATAATTATAGGGTTAGCTCTCTGTATTGCTATAACGTTAGCCGTAATTCGGTGGTTAAGCGCGGGCTTTGTTCTTGGCACGGATACCTTTGATCATCCCTATATAGAGTTTGTTGCAGCCCTTATAATCGCAGGCGTTTTTTGGCTAAGTCTTGTCACATGTTTTAGACGCAACGGGCCACCGGGAAAGACTGTGTTTGCTATTCTTTTTGGGATAGGTCTGTTTGGGCGCGTTATTTTCTTCAGCTCCACCCCTATATATGAGGATGACTGGAACCGCTATCTCTGGGACGGTATGGTTACGGCGGAAGGTTATAATCCTTATGAATATCCGCCGGATGTTTTTCTAAGGGTCAGTCCGCAAGCGCCTCAAGAGATAAGGGACTTGCAAGCCCTATCGGCGGGCCCGGGAAAGGGTATTACGACACGCATAAACAATCCGTGGCTTACAACAATTTATCCACCTGTTGCCATGGCCGTTTTTACGCTATCCGCAAAAATTGCTCCCGTTAATCTGGATGGTTTAAGGCTATTATATCTTGTCATTGAAGGGCTTGGTTTATTTTTGCTGATAAAGGCCCTTCAAGCTTTTGACCGACATCCTTTCTGGAGCCTACTTTATTGGTTAAACCCACTCATTATTTATAGCGTTTATAACGTAGCCCATATGGATATCATTATGTTTCCGTTTTTGATGGCAAGCTTAATTGTCATTAAAACACGGCCCTTTTGGAGCGCTATATTCATTGGGCTTGCGGGTGCGGTGAAATTTTGGCCGCTATTACTGGCGCCTGTTTTACTGCGCCATTATCGGTCTCGACCCTTTATTTTTGTTTCAGCGGGGGCATTGTCCGGATTAGTCTGCCTTGTATTTGTACTGCCCATGTTACTTAGTCTGAATGAAAATAGCGGTCTTATAGCCTATTCAAATAGCTGGGTGCGCAGTAGTTTTATCTATCCCTATTTGCAATCATTACTAAACGTTTTTGGCGATCAAGCAGGACGCATCGTTGTGGCTTCGTTTTTAACCGTTTTGAGTTTCTATCTTGCCCTAAAACCACGAATAGATGTCGAAAACCTACCCGTGGTTCTAATGTGCCTGACATTGTGTTTATATTTGATATCTCCGACGGGATATCCGTGGTATCTTTTATGGGTGATGCCATTTTTCGCTTTTTTACCGCTATACGGGCTAGGCCTTTTAACGCTCACGGTCGCGCTATATTATGTACGTTATGCTCTGGCTGAGCGGGAGATATATGAGGTTTACACCAATATTTTAGTGCCTATCCAATTTGGCATCCCAATACTCGTATTAGGACTAGAATCTTTATATCATCGCAGAAAGTTGCAGGTTTAGCGCGTGTCCATATCCAGTGTAAAAGTCGTTATCCCTGCCCAGAATGAAGAACAGGCCATTGGGAAGGTTTTGTCTGAAATTCCGGATATTGTAAACGAAGTGATTGTCGTTGATAATGGATCAACTGATGATACCCCGAAGGTAGCGCGCTCTCATGGTGCGACGGTTATATCCGAGCCTGTACCGGGTTATGGCCGCGCCTGTCTTGCCGGAATAAAGCAGGCGGGGGCGTGTGATATTATAGTTTTTCTAGACGGTGATGCCTCTGATTATCCAGCTGAAATAGTGGATGTTATCGCTCCGATAATGGACGAGACGGCAGATATGGTTATCGGCTCTCGTGTATTGGGGCAGCGGGAGAAGGGGTCTCTGACGTTACAACAAAGATGGGGCAATGACCTCGCATGTACGCTTATTCGGCTTATTTGGCGACATAAATATACCGATCTTGGTCCCTTTAGGGCCATTCGTAAAACCAGTTTGGATAGTCTGGCTATGGACGCCCCGACATTTGGCTGGACTGTGGAAATGCAGATACGCGCTTTAAAGAAGAAATTAAGATGTGTGGATGTGCCCGTGAATTACCGCAAGCGCATCGGGAAATCCAAAATATCAGGTACGGTTAAAGGCGTCATTCTGGCGGGCTTTTATATTTTGGGCACTATATTTGTTGAAGCTATACTGCGTCGCGGAAAATAAAGCTCAGGTCTTATAAACAGCGTGATCTTCAAGCTGGTTTAATAGCTGCCTTTAAAACATCGAAATAACCTGGCCGGATTTCCATTTTTGGGTGGTGGCCTGCCTTGCCCATTTCAAGGTGCAAAGCTTTTAAGCGATAGCAAGGCACATACATATAGGCGTGATGCTCAACGTGATAGTTTACCCAATAGGGGCTTATGAAAATCCGCGACAGCCAATTGGATTGTGTAGTTCTGGCATGGGTGAGGGGATTGTCGTCAAAAGTGGTCATGCCGTGTTCGGCGATATTGCGTAGGCGGATAATAGCAAAAAACCATGTCCAAAGTGGCAGTAGCCATAAAAGCGGATAAATATACCATTTTCCTATCATCAGGAGGGGGACAAAAATGATGATATTCGTTATCAAGAATGGCCACGTAGAGCTGGATTCGAACGCATCAGCGCCCTCTAGGATTTCTTTTGGATTTTTTGCCCTAAAACTCGCAATACGGATACGTAAATAGGTCAGACCTGTAATATCCCGTAGAAATTTTCGGCGCATGCTCTCGCGGCTTACCGGGAATTTGGCTGATAAAGGCAGGTCTGGGTCTTTATCGGATTGAGCAAACCTATGATGTTTGAGGTGGTATTTTCTATAGGTTTTCATATCCCCACCATAAGGAGCGCCCAATAAATATGTGCCAACAAATTCGTTTAAAGTTTTGTTATTAAACAAAATTCCATGCGCTGCGTCATGCGTCAAAATAGAGAGACCGTGTTGACGTGAGCCGATCAGCAAAAAAGCAAGGATAAAGGTAAAAGGGTTAGGCCAGACGATAAACATGGTCATAGCGCCAAAGATTACGGCCCAAATATGAAAAGTTAGCCATGCCCCCCAAATGTCTGAGCGACGGCTAAGTTGCTTGACCGTTCCGCGCGGAATATAATTTGTCGTAGCACCCATAGTTCTAAATTGCGTCTATTCTTGTCATATGTCAATATTAGGCCTTCCTTTTGAACAATGTCAATTTTGGAATTTCCTAGCTTGAATTTAAAGGTATTAAAGCGCATAGCCAGCTGGGAAAGCACTCAAGTTATGGCCTCACACTCAATAGTTTCTAAAAAAACAAACATAAAATTAGCCGATGCAAAATTGCCTTTGCCTTTGTGGGAATTGGTTGCGATTATTGCGAGTCTAATGGCCTTAAACGCAGCAGCAATTGATATTATGCTGCCAGCTCTTGGCGATGTTGCCGAGACATTCGCCCTAGATAATAGTAATGATCAGCAGCTTGTAATCTTTGCTTTTTTACTTGGGTTTGGCGTGCCTCAGCTCGTATTCGGGCCCTTATCTGACAGGTTTGGTCGGCGGGGGTTATTACTGATTTGTTTAGTATTTTATACGGCTACGTCATTCGCTTGTATGGGGGTATCAAGTTTTTCAGTTTTGTTAGCCTTTCGATTTGTCCAAGGTATGTTTTCGGCGGGCATTCGGTCGATTGCCACATCTATCGTACGAGACCTTATAGCGGGGCGGGCTATGGCGAAGGTTATGTCTTTGGTTATGACGGTCTTTATGATTGTCCCAATTATTGCCCCCGCCATTGGCCAAACCTTGATGTTGTTTGCCAGTTGGCAGTGGACATTTGGAATCTGCGGAATTTTGGGATTCATAATGTTCGTCTGGACTTATTTTAGAATGCCCGAAACACTCGCTATCGAAGACCGTCGGGATTTAAGCTTTGAATCTATCAAGACAGCGTTCGGCTCGGTGCTGAAAAACCGTGTGTCCTTTGGCTATATGTTGGCGAGTGGATTTATGTTTGGCGCTCTATTTGCGTTTATTGGAGCATCAGAGCAGGTGTTCGAAGATATTTTTCATCGTGGAGATCAATTTGCGATCTGGTTTGCGGTCATTGCAATATCTTTAGCGTGTGCAACCTTTTCCAATGCAAAGCTTGTGGAGCAATATGGGATGCGGCGCATAAGTCATCTTGTTCTATTAGTATTCTCTACGCTGATGTGCCTAAATTTTCTTCTGATGTTTTTTATCGGAGAGATATTTTTTATCTTCTTGCCGTTATTTGCTTTGGCCTTTGGCTGTTTTGGCATGATTGGGTCTAATTTTTCAGCTATTGCTTTAGAACCTCAAGGTAAATTTGCCGGGACGGCCAGTGCCGTTTATGGCTTCATAACAAGCACGCTATCAGTCTTGATAGGCTTTCTGATTGCGCGCCGTTTCGACGGAACGATTAATTCAATCCTTATCGGTTTCGTCGTTTTGGGCGTCTTGTCTATAATAGTTGTTTTGGTAACTGAAAAAGGCCGCTTATTTGAAATAGGTGAGGGCTATAAAGAATAGGACCCGCTCTTGAGGCGGGTCTCATTGGCTTTAATTATGTGGTTATTTTATTGATTTAAGCTGATAACTTATAGTCTTTATACTGTGTCTTCAGCTCTCTCTTGAGAATTTTACCAGTCGCCCCTAATGGTAGCGACTCAACAAATTCTATAGCATCCGGCATCCACCATTTTGCGCATTTGGCTGCTATACAGGCTTTAATTTCGTCTTTGTCAGGTGTTTTACCGGGTACGGCTTGCACTATAAGGATTGGTCGTTCTTGCCATTTTTCATGGCGCACGCCGATGCAGGCGGCCAAGGCCACTTCTGGATGATCGCAAGCGGCATTCTCAACCTCAATAGAGCTAACCCACTCGCCACCTGATTTGATAACGTCTTTAGACCGGTCTGTTATTTCCAGATATCCCTGATCATGCAATGCGGCGACGTCGCCTGTCGCAAACCAGCCATCATCGGTAAAACTGTCATTGCCTGCACCTTTGTAATATGCTGACGCGACCCAGGGGCCGCGTACGTGTAGATGTCCAGAGGTTACGCCGTCTTCAGGCAGGATTTTGCCTTCGTCATCGACAATCCGCATTTCAACCCCAAAAATTCTCCGGCCCGCCAATAATTTATGATGGACGGTGCTTTCATAGTCAGAAGTATCTGTAGAGGGGTGAGCGGAATAGGTCGTGCCAAGAGGGCTTGTCTCTGTCATGCCCCAGCCTTGTTGCATCGGGATGCCCAAATCCTGTTCATATGATCGCAAGAGGCTTTCTGGCAAGGCCGAGCCGCCTACCAAGGCCTTATTAACGGTTTTAAGTTCTATATTATTTGCTTTTGCGTGATTATAAATCCCTAGCCAGACCGTCGGGACACCTGCCATTATGGTGACGCCTTCCTGATTAATCATCTTACAGAGATTCGCACCGTCAAGTCCGGGGCCCGGCATAACGAGTTTTGCTCCAACCATTGCAGCCGAATAGATAAGCCCCCACGCACTTACATGAAACATAGGGACAACTGCCAGTATAACGTCTCCAGACCCCGAGCCAATAACGTCTTTAAAGCAACCCGCCATTGCGTGAATAATTGTAGAGCGATGAGAATATAGAACACCTTTTGGATCGCCTGTCGTGCCTGATGTATAACATAATGTGCAGGCAGTATTTTCGTCAAAACGTTCCCATTTGATGGTTTCGGGCGCATCGGCAATAAAGTCATCATAGGCCAGTACCTCGGCCTTATAGTCTGGCAAGTCCTCAGGCGCACACATGGCCACCCAATTCTTAACGGATGGACACATTTTATGAATGCCGTCAATGATAGGGCCAAATGTATTATCGAACATGACCATAGTGTCTTCGGCATGATTAATCATCCAACCGATTTGCTCGGGCTTGAGGCGTGGGTTAATGGTGTGGACAATCGCTCCCACCGACGAGACGGCATAATAGATTTCGATATGGCGATAATTATTCCATGCGATCGTCGCGACGCGGTCGCCTTTTTTAACGCCTGCCGATTTAAGGGCATTTGCAAGTTTTCTGACCTGTACGGCGCAATCACCCCACGTATATCTATGTTCGGTCATATTTGTATTTAACGTGTAAATCTCACGATCAGCATGCACAATCGCGGCATGTTCTATTAGGTCGCTGATCATAAGATCATGTTGCATCATTAAACCAAGCATATGTTCTCCAATTTATTCCCGCATCATATTGTGTATCGCGTTCGTGGCAATATTGCCCATTTATTACGAGCTATTGAACGCACTATCAATGATATAGTGCATTCATATCTTTTTGACTTTCTTAGACTTTCGCAAGTTTCATTGTTGACGCTTCACTGCGCACTCCATGTTACCGAGTGACCATGTAAGGGCACGGTGGCGATACTCATTTTTGCAGAACCATCAATAATTTTGCGGCTATAAACCAAATAGATCAGGGTATCATTCTCATTGTCATATATCCGTCTGACTGCAAGGGTTTTAAAAATGAGACTTTGTTTTTGACGAAAGACCTGCTCACCTGATTTTGTCAGATTGATATCCCCTATAATAACAGGCCCTGTCACCCCACAAGAAATGGAGCCGTTAGACGGGTTTTCAAACCAGTCACCCTTGGTCAACCGGTCAAGAATGCTCCGGTCAAAATGAGCCATATGGCAGGTTATGCCGTTAATCTTGTCGTCCTTTAGGGCTTCAATTTTAACTTCATTGCCTGTCCAGTCATTATTGATTTCGGCAACCTCTTTGTTTGAAACGCCGCCGCAACCTATCAGGAGAAGAGAGGCGGTGAGGCCTATTAGGCCCCGAAATATCGAAGTCATTAAATTAGCCGTCATGTCTGTCTCCCAGCCTATATCGCCCAAAGCCTATGTTTTCCAAACTTGTACTCATAAGGTCTCGGTCCCTAAACAAAAAATTCCAATGCAATTCTAATTCGGGCTTGACCTAGAAGAACAAGCAATAAAAGTTAGCATATGGACGCTTTATCTGAAAAACATTTTGAACATGCAAAGTCTATGGCCAAAAGCCTGAATGTCGCGGCGCGTCCATTGCGGATTCTAACATCTGTCGCATGGGATAATAAATTACGCCAAGGGTTTTTACGCAAGGGTATTATTCCGAAGCCCGAATATGTCCCAATTGATGTTTCTGGAAGTCTTTCAGATATCAAAAACGTCCAAGCCCGGATCAAAGGCGATCATGTCGTCTTTAATTGGCTGAGACGTTTGGCTAATGATCTTGAAGTAACGGCCAATATGATTAGTGCGCGGGGTACGCCAGAGTTTTTTGAGCACTCTTCAAAACTTTATGGACAACCCAGCGCGTTGATGGTCGATGGATCAACTAAGGTCATTGATCTGGCTTTGCATATGGACCAAACTCTGGATGGTCTTGATATGAAGAAGCTTGTCGTTGAAGGGTATGAAACGCATTATACCGCTAGACAATTTGCCAGAAAATTACGGCCTCTCCTTAAAAAGCATTTTGGTCGGCATATGCCGAAAGTCGAAATATCGTCAACTGTATCGGCTAAGGCGGCAGCCACTTCGAAACGCATTAGGGTGCGTCAGGATGCCCATTTTACGCATCGGGATATAGAGCAATTATTACAGCATGAAGCGCTTATCCATACGGCAACGGCGCTTAACGGACAATCTCAGACCCATTTGCCAATTTTGGGCCGCGCGCATGCGGGCACAACGGAAATCCAAGAAGGCTTGGCGGTGTTCGCCGAGATTATAAGTGGCGCCATGGACCCCGTCAGATTTAGGCGGCTTTCTGATCGCGTAATCGCGATTCAGAACGTCATAGACGGGGCTGATTTTAAAGATGTTTATGAGTTTTACCGCGAAAGGTCTGAGGATAGTCGAATCGGTCGTGAGCAGTCTTATGAAAATACAAGACGTATATTTCGCGGGGGAGTAATATCAGGCAAGGCACCGTTTACAAAGGATATGGTGTATTTGAACGGACTATTACGTGTTCATAATTTTATGCGAAGCGTGGTCAGATTAGAACGTGCTGATCTTATTCGTATTCTGTTTTGCGGGAAAATGGATTTGGAAGATGTGCCAGCCTTTGCGCAAATGGCAAGTGAAGGACGTCTCGACCCGCCCCGATTTTTACCGCCTTGGGCCAAGGACTTACGCTTTCTGGTAAGCTATATGGCCTATTCAGGTTTTTTAAATCAGGTTAAAATGCCGGGTTTTCAATCCTATTACCAAAAATCACTGGACGGCGTACCGATTGTCTGGGATTTTAGTGTGTAATGGCTAACAAGGATAATTTACGCAATGATATTAAGGCTTTATTGCCGGAAATTAAACTTGCGAATGTTGAAATGGAAGCCAAGCGGCGCTTGCCATACGCCTTGGCCAAAAAAATGGCAAAGGCGGGTGTGTTTCGGTTGATAACGCCAAACAGTCTTGGCGGGTTTGAGTTATCCCTGCCGGAAATTTCCGCTCATATAGCGAATGTTTCTGACGTTAATGCCAGTGCGGCATGGTGCACCATTATTGCCTGCACCAATACATTGGCGGCTGCTTATTTACCGCGGAGTGAGGCTAAAGAGATATTCGGTAAACCTGACGTGATAACAGGAGGAATCTTCGCGCCGTCTGGCACGGCAATAGAGGACGGTGACACTTATGTTTTATCAGGTCATTGGCAATGGGGCTCCGGTTCGGCCAATACAAGTTGGATGGGGTGCGGTGCACATATTGAGGGCAGGGACGTGCCGCCGCGAATGTTGTTTTTTCCGACATCAGATTGCGAGTTAGTCGATAGTTGGCACGTTGCGGGGTTAAAAGGCACAGGGTCTGGTGATATTATTGTTAAAGAACTTCGCGTGCCGAAATCCCGTAGCGTGGCTTTAGGCTTCGATAAGCCTGTTGAAACGGGCCCGCTATACACCTTTCCACCGTTCTGCCTCTTAGCGATTGGCGTAGCATCCGTGGCTTACGGGAATGCGGCCGGGGCGCTTGAAAGTTTTAAGGCCCTAGCTCTTAGTAAAAAAAGCTCGGGCGCTAGCCGAACACTGAGCGAGCGAGAAACTATACGTGTAGAATATGCGAAAGCACAGGCGCGACTCCGCAGTGCTTATGCTTATATGCAGGATGAAATGGAGCGGAGTTGGGATATAGCTCTGCGAGAGGGAAGCCATAGTCTGGAGGATAGGTCTGATCTGCGGCTTGCTTGCACCTATATGACGCGTAACTGTGCTGATGTTACCCGCATACTTTATGAACGGGCTGGTGGGTCTGCTCTGTTTCTTACCAGCGATCTACAACGGCGTTTCAGGGATGCATATGCCATGACCCAGCATATTATTACGGCTCCAGCGACATATGACCTCACCGGACGCATTCTGCTTGGACTACCAACACAAGGGCATATGGTTTAAATCAGCGGGTTATTACGGCTCATGTGACGTTCCGACAAGCATCACCCAATAGGTCGCATATTTCGATTTGGGGTCAAAAACGAGCGCTACTCCGAAATCGGTTACGCCATCTCGTAATAAATTTTCATTATGTCCGGGGCTGTTTTTCCAAGCTTCAAACGCGGCCGGCCAGTCAGATTGACCTGACGCGACATTCTCCGCGATTGCACGGTAATTATATTTTTGTCTTTTTACCCGTTCTGCGGGTTCAGACCCATCCGAGCCTGTATGTGAAATACGTCCCATATTCGCAAGATCAGCGGCATGTATTTGCGAGGCGCGTATCAAAGCCGCATTCAGCGTTAAGGCAGGGAGGTTGTTTTCATGTCTGTAGCGGTTTAGGTCTAAAAGTGAGGCTTCGAAATTTAATGGCGGCGGTGTTGGGACGCTAAAGGGACTATTTTCTTCAAGCCCATTGCTTAATTGGCAGGTTTTTTCGGCTTGCTCAACATCATTCACAAACGTTGTGTATAATTGATAACCGCGGCATAATTCTTTTTCTTTACATAAGCTTGCGCAGCTCTGTTCATCTTTTACATATACCGTTTCAAATTCGGAATTTGTATCCAGCTCAATGGCATATGAAAAGGATGAGGATAATATCACTACTAAAAACCATATCAGTATGAATATGTATAATTTAAACATTTATACCCCTTAAGCGCTGTTTCCTGTGAAAATAAACAGGTTAAGTCTATGATCGCTCAAAGCTATGACTAAAGTTTAAATTTTAACTGACGGTTTGATTAATTTTGCGACAGATTTTCTGGCGGATTACTGTTTGTATCCGGTTTATTTGCAGCCCATATTTTCGCAGTGTCAGGCGGTACAATCCCCGCAGCAATATTACGCTCCAAGGTAAAGGCATTGGTCAGCGTGGCGTAAAAATCAACGAATTTTTGTATATTAACATTGGTTGAATCACCGTCCGGTTTAAGGAGAGGTTTACGGCTTAAGCCCTTATGCGCCTTAAGCATAAATGATTTCCAGATATCGACGGGGAGTAAACCACCTGTTATTTTAAGCGTTGGACTATTATCATCATTGCCTAGCCACACGCCGGTCGTATATTGGGACGTAAATCCAATGAACCATGCATCGCGGTAATCTTGCGAGGTTCCCGTTTTGCCGCCCGCTTCGCGTGAACCCAGCCGTGCGCCGTGGCCCGTGCCTGTCTCTATAACGTCTTGTAATATTTGGGTTATCTGACGGGCATAGGGTTCGGCATAGACGCGTTCTGGGACGACATCCCTGCGTGTGTATAGAACTCGATCAGATGTTGTCTTAATTGACTTTATTAAGAAAGGGCTCTTTTTTATACCTTCATTTGGGAATACCAGATAAGCTCCGATAAGCTCGACCAAATTTACTTCCGAAGAGCCTAAGGAAATGGAGAAATTCGCGCGAAGCGGCGTATTCACGCCAAATCTTTTTGCGGTACGTGCGATTTTGCCTGGTCCTATTTCAGCCCCGATTTGGGCGGCAATCGTGTTCACAGAAAGCTTCAAGGATTCTCTGACTGTCATTGGTCCTCGGTAACGCTTTGTATAATTTTCAGGCTCCCAACCATCGATTTCGGTAGGTTGGTCAATCCGGACAGTTCCAGGGGTAAACCCTTCTTCTAATGCTGCAGCATAGACAAATGTCTTAAAGGCTGAACCTGGTTGGCGTTTGGCTTGTACCGCTCTGTTGAATTTACTTTCAGTATAATTTTGACCGCCAATTAAAGCTCTGATTTCACCGGTCTTGGTATCCATGGATACCAGGGAGCCATTTGCAACCTTCTTACTTTTTGCATTACGTTTTAAATAGGCGGTGAGGGTCCCATGCGCTGCGATCTGAAGCTTAGGATCAAGGGTTGTATGTATAATGAGATCTTTGTGTTTATTGCCAATAAGTTCTTTTGCCCGTTCCGAAATCATATCAAAAACATGACCAATAATGGCCGGGTCGATAACGTCCTCAACATCCATTAATACGACAGGCGGATTAGATATCGCGTCTCTGATCTCTCTGGCGGTTAAAATATTATTTTCCTGCATTTTCTGGAGTACGAGTTGGGCGCGGCTCCATGCGAGATCATAGTTTTTAGTGGGATCATACCGGCTTGGCGCTTTAGGTAGGGCGGCAAGCATCGCGGCTTCGGAAATAGTCACGTCGGCCACGGATTTGCCAAAATATCTTTGCGAGGCCGCCTCTACCCCGAAAGAACGATTGCCCAGTTCAATACGATTTAGGTAGAGGCTGAGAATTTCGGGCTTGGTTAAAACCTGTTCCATTTCGCTGGATAGCCACATTTCCTGAAATTTACGTCGATAGGTTTTTTCAGGTGTCAGCACCATGTTTTTTACGAGCTGCTGGGTTAAGGTCGAGCCGCCTTGCACACGTCGCCCGGCTTTCGTGTTTTCAAAAAAAGCTCGAAAAATAGCTTTTCGGTCTATGCCGGTATGTTGGTAAAAACGTTCATCCTCAATCGCCAAGAATGCCGCGGGGACATAGCTAGGCATTTCTTCCAGTCGGAAGGGCTTGCCGAGATAAGGTCCTCTATGGCCTAATATTTCACCGTCTTTATCTAGCAAGGTGATATTGGGCTGTAAATTCAGTTCCCACATTGCGGCTTTATTGGGTAGGGCGGGCAGGCCTTTAAAAAAATAAGCGCGTGTTTGCAGATAACCAACACCTAGAATAATAACTATCACAGCAAAAGCTGAGAGTATCCAATTTCTCCGACGTTTGACTCTATTGTCATTCGCCGCGCCTATGTCCGCTCTAAATGTTTCCATATAATCCACTAGCTTAATCTGCCTCGTAGGGCTAGACAACCATTATGAGTGCCCCAAACCCATATCATTTCTGGAAAACCAAAAATATGGCAGAAATGAGTCAAGATGAATGGGAAAGTCTGTGTGATGGATGTGGGAAATGCTGTTGTATCCGTTTTGAAGACGAAGATACGGGACAAATTTATATCACCGATGTTGTGTGTAAGTTATTTGATCAAAAAAGTTGCCAATGTACGGATTACGCGAATCGGAGTGTAAAAGTACCAGATTGTGTAACGCTTACCCCCGAAAACACAGCGGGCTTAAAATGGATGCCAGAGACCTGCGCTTATAAATTGATCGCACAGGGAAAGGACCTACCGGACTGGCATCATCTTATTTCAGGCTCCCGACAGACTATTCATGACGCCGGAATGAGTGTCCAAGGTGCAGTTGTTTGCGAAACCCATGTGCCAGAGGAAGAACAGCTTAAACGTCTGGTCATCTGGCCCGGGGAACCCGATTGGCAGGAATAACGCACCTTAAAATGCAGAGTTTAGAAAATGCAGAGTTTAGGCTTTGTAACTGGGTCTTTCGGCAATACGACCATGCCACGCCCATAAATGTTTATGGCTTTCATCGGGCGCAGCCTTTACCCAAGAAGAAAAATCAACTGTTGTAACGGCCGTAATATCTGCAAGCGAAAAGTCTGCGCCTGCTACAAATTTATTGTTTTTTAATTGCGCCTCTAAATCTTCGAAAAAATAAGCCAGACGTTGCCGACCGCGTTCTGCTAATTTGGGTAATTGGCTAATATCTCGCGAGCCGGTCATTGCGCGACCTACCATTCCTTTTGATGTGTTACGTAAAATTTCTGCAACGGCGGTTAGGCCCTCGAATTCACACCTTGAATTCCACTCCAGAACTCTTGCCCGTTTTATAGGTGTGTCTCCCATAAGACAGGGTGCCGGGAATTTTTCCTCGATATATTGAGCAATAGCTATATTTTCGCAAATGGACTCGCCGTCTTCCGTAACTAGAGCGGGGACAGTACATCTGGGATTAATTTGTATAAACTCCGCGCTAAACTGTTCACCTTTACGTAAATCGATTTGAATATTCGTGTGCGGCACATTTTTTTCAGCCAGAAAAATCCGTGTTCGTCTGGGGCTTGGCGCGGTTTCATTATCATATAACTTTAACATGAGGCCTCCTGAGAATATTCTAATTTTACGTCCGAAATTGCGAAGGTCAATACTGAACAAGCCTTTGCCCAAATAGCCCTTAGGCGCCTTGTGAGAGGCGCATGTTAACGACGTCCAAGACTTCTAACACACATTCCGGAATATTAGTACCCGGGGGGAAAACAGCTTTTGCGCCCATATCTTTCAGGGCCTCGACATCTTCTGGCGGTATAACCCCGCCTACAATAATCATGATATCTTCTCGGTCCTGATCTTTAAGGGCCTGACGAAGTTCTGGAACCAAAGAGAGATGCCCAGCGGCCAAGCTGGAAGCTGCGATGACATCGACGTCTTCTCTTATACCCATATCGGCACTTTCTCGCGGCGTTTGGAATAGGGGGCCTATCACAACATCAAAACCAATATCCTTAAAAGCGGTTGCGACAACTTTTTGGCCTCTATCATGTCCGTCCTGACCCATTTTGGCGATCATAACTTTAGGTTTGCGTCCTTCAAGTTCGGCGAAGGCTTTGACCCGGCTCACGGCTTCGGCATAGCTCGGATTACGCTGATCGAAAACAGAAGAATACACGCCTGTCACACCGGTAGGGCTAGCCTCGAAACGTCCATAGACTTTTTCGAGCGCAGAGGAGATTTCTCCGACCGTGGCTTTTTGCATAGCGGCATTGACCGCAAGCTCCAAAAGATTGCCATGTCCGCTACCCGCAGCTTCGGTAAGAGCGTCAAGGGCCGCCATAGTGTTTTCCGTATTCCTGTCGGCTTTTAGTTGATTTATCCGCGCAATCTGGCCTTGACGGACAGTTTCATTATCAACTTTTAATAAGGGGATATCGTCCTTGTCAGAACTCGGATATTTATTGACCCCCACGACGGTCTGGGCACCACTATCGATGCGGGCTTGAGTGCGCGCCGCACTTTCTTCGATACGTAATTTCGGAATACCCGCTTCAATTGCAGCAGCCATGCCGCCGAGTGATTCAATTTCTTTAATGTGCTCTAGTGCGCGAGCGGCAAGGTCATGGGTGAGCTTTTCGACATAATAACTCCCGCCCCAAGGATCAATCTGGTGGTGATGTGCGCCTTCAGTCTGTAAAAAGACTTGCGTGTTCCGTGCTATACGCGCGGAAAAATCCGTTGGTAATGCAATAGCTTCGTCCAAGGAATTTGTGTGCAGGCTTTGTGTGTGGCCGTCCACAGCGGCCATTGCTTCTAAATGTGTTCGCCCGACATTGTTAAATACATCTTGAGCCGTCAAAGACCAGCCTGACGTTTGGCAATGTGTGCGCAACATGATGGATTTGGGATTTCTAGGCTCGAAAGGTGAGATGAGCTGTGCCCAAAGCAAGCGGGCCGCTCTTAATTTGGCAACCTCCATAAAGTAGTTCATGCCAATCGCCCAGAAAAAGGAGAGGCGAGGGGCAAATCTGTCAATGTCCATGCCAGCCTCAATACCTGTGCGGACATATTCCAACCCGTCAGCTAAAGTATAGCCAAGTTCAATATCGGCAGAGGCGCCAGCTTCTTGCATGTGGTAACCGGATATTGAAATCGAATTGAATTTAGGCATATGAGTGGAGGTATAGGCAAATATGTCACTTATAATCCGCATGCTCGGTTTAGGCGGATAAATATAGGTGTTTCGTACCATAAACTCTTTTAAGTTGTCGTTCTGAATC